>JAHJLI010000102.1 GCA_018821785.1 Pseudomonadota bacterium | reverse complement strand
CAAGTTCTCTCTTCTCAAACTGCATCTGTCGAAGAAGCATTTCTTGTCGAGTAATATCCCGCGAGCGCTTATTCCCGTCCCAAAGTGTCAGGTCCATGCCAACATAAAAAAAGTAATCTTTATCTGCATCAATACTCACATTAAGAACATCAGGACTGCGAACACCAAATGAAAAATCGGGCATGAATTTTGAGTATGCAAGCAATATTTGCTTTTCCTGTAAAATTTGTTTTTTTGCCATGATCTGCTGATTAATTGAATTCTCGGGCGGAGAAAGATCTTCGAGCGCTGGCAAACCTTCAGAACCAATAATCTGTTTGAGTATAAGTGAATCATCAAGTTCAAAGATATTGGGGTCTGGTAACTTCATGGCAATGCATAAACCGTTGAGAAGCGCTTCACGTTTTTCCAAGTTTCCCTGACGTTCTGCAGTAACCAATGCTATCGTTCGTTTTTCAACCTCCAACTCAAGTGGTGATATCATGCCACTCACTTGACGGTTTTCGACGTATCTCATGCGCTGTTGATTGAGTTCTATTATCTGTTTGTAGTGGGTATCAATTTCAGAAAACGCAATAAGTTGCAGAAATATATCAGCTAACTTTTTCAAGGATTGAGCAGTTGCCTGAACATGCTTGAGCATGACAATCTGCGTGATTAGTATTCTGGCTTCGAGAGTAAAATAGGGTTCCCATGGTCTGAAATTTGCGATCTGAAAAGAAATAGTCGCCTGATCTTGTGAGATATAATAATTACTGGAGAGTTGTAGCGTAGGAAAATAGGACCAGCGACTATCGTCCTCGTCAAGACGACGGATATCAATCTCCATTTTGCTTCTTTGCAGTTCTGGAATATTTTTCAGACTGACTAATGCACATGTCTTAAAATCTTTTATATGCTCGGGTACGATGCTGTCAGGTCCCTCCAGATTTGCGGCCTTGACGCCAGTCAAATGAAAAAGCAGACAACATGACATAATCAGAAAAACGAGATATCGAGAATTTTTACGAATCATCTGGGTTGAAAAAGAATATAGGATTGATAAGAGGAGCTTCGCTTTCGCTATCTTTATTAAAGAAGTTGCCCATTACATATTTGCAGTACCGTGTCGCACTTTTCTGCAACATTAGGATCGTGGGTAACTATGACCATTGCTGTATCTGTTGTTGATGAAATGGATCGGAAGTATTCCATAATTTGTTGTGAATTGTCAGCATCCAGTTGGCCGGTTGGTTCATCAGCCAGAATAACTGCAGGGTGATTAACCATTGCCCTGGCTATGGCAACACGCTGTTTTTCTCCGCCGGATAGCTTGTTGGATGAATGATGCATGCGATTAGTCAGGTTGACCTGTTGCAGAACCTGATGAATCCTCTCTGGTCGTTCCGATGGCCTGCTTCTGGCGTAGATGAGAGGGTATTCAACGTTTTCATATACTGTTGAATGCTGAAACATATCCGCACTCTGAAGAACAAATCCGATGCGTTCCCTGCGAAATTGTGCCTGTTGGCCTCGATTGAGAGTGAGGATGTTTTTACCATCAAAGAGATACTCCCCTTCTGTGGGTGAAAGGAACAATCCGAGAATGAAAAGGAGTGTAGATTTCCCTGAACCAGAAGGTCCCATAATGGCAACCATCTCGCTTTTTGATACAGTCATGTTAATCTTCGGAAGAACAGAGAAGAGTTGTCCATTAACAGTGTATGACTTGGTCATTCCCTTAAGGTCAATCAGGGTATTTTCACGCTGTTGTTTACTCATATCTCAGAGCGTTAACCACTTCCATTCTACTGGCCTTGATAGCCGGAGCAAGACCGGCCACTATTCCAAGAATAAGAGAAAAGGAGAATCCAATAACAACGCTGAGCCAGAAGAGATCTTTGGGTGGTACATTTTGGATAATTGAAGCTGTGATCGTAACCCCTCCCCAACCCAAAAAAAAACCCATTAAGGTTGCACTAATACTCAACACAAGTGATTCTGTTAGAAACTGAAAGAAAATATCGTGATCTTCAGCTCCAATGGCTTTTTTCAACCCAATCTCTCTTGTTCTTGAACGAACAGACATCATCATGATATTCCATATTCCAATTCCGCCAAGCAGAAGAGTTGCAAGAAGAGCCAGTTGAACAAATATTTTAACTCCTAAGGCAATTGCCTTGACTCTCGCCAGTATTTCTTCAGGGAGAAATATTTCTATTTCGTCGTTAGGCTGGAAGGAATTCACCACCACAGGTATTGATGCAATAACATGTTCCACATCATCCCAGGAATGGCAACGGATATAAATCTTATTGACGGGAGAAACTGAACTTATTCTGTCTTGGGCAGTAGTTATAGGAAGAAAAATATGCCGATCCTTGTCAGACATACTGATGCTGTCAAGGACCCCGACAATTTGAAAAATGCTGTTGTTTACTGAAATAAATTGACCTGCCACATCGAGATCACCAAAAAGCTCTTGGGCCGTCCGTTGTCCTAGCACACATACTGCACTGTGTTGTTTCAGATCCTCTTGGTCAAATAACACACCAGATTGGGCAGACGAATTATGCACCTTCCAGAACAAATCGTCGACAGCTATCATCTGGAAACTACTGATATTGTTTTGATACATGACCTTGACGTAGCCATTTCTAACGGCAATGACGCCGACCTGATCGATTCCAGGAATTGTTTTCAGCCCATCGATCGTCTCCTGTTTGAATTCTCTTTTATCAACAGGATATCGAGTCGTTGGTAACTGTTTGAACAGTATTGTGATACGGGTGGCGTTACCAATAAGTTCGAGGTCGGTGCAGATACTTTCCTCAATTGATCTTCCCATGGTGAGAACAACGATTAAGCCGGCAGTTCCAAGAATGATTGTTAAAGCAACACCAATATTCTTACGGTATTGTCGTAATACCTGTATACAGCTTATTCTGAAGAGATCAGTTGGTCTCATTGTTTGAGAAAAGGAATTGGTGCATTTTTGTTTTTAGTGGCGATCAGGAGCATGATGTTGATTTGCTGATGGTGTTGGTTGAGTACTGGGAAAATGAGCAATGAAAAATTTCTGGCCAAAATACGCAAAATGGATTGCATAAACAATTAGTTATTGTATGAAATATACTTCCAAACATCAAGAGTAATAATCTATAGAGGCGCAACTGGAGTGCAACTCGAAAACTTATGTAGAGGAGATTACCATTCAGCAGTCCAAAGTCAGGATATTGTCCTCTGCTGTATTGTGATTGTCTGACAGTTAACTAGTGGATTATTGACGCAACCGCAAATACATTTCTCAAAATATTCAATCGATGGAAAAGAGCATATCGGTAATTATTCCAACTATTAATGGAGGAGATCTTTTTCAAGAATCCCTTGAAATGATTCTTGCTCAGACAATTAATGTTCCATTAGAAATTATTGTCATTGATTCCGGCTCGTATGATCAGACTGTCCAGTTATGCGCAAAGTACCCAGTTAAGCTTATTCAAATACCCGCTTCCTCGTTCAATCATAGTTCCACCCGCAACTTGGCTGTTTCTACCGCCCAAGGTAATATTTGTGTTCTGACTGTTCAAGATGCCATACCTGTCAACAGGAAATGGCTTGCAACACTGGTTGAGCCGTTATTAAAAAATGACCGAGTTGCAGGTGTTTTCGGACAACAGGTTTCAAGGTCTGATGCCTCTCCATTGAGCAAGTGCTGCAAACTCCTCTGGTACCAAGAATGGCGAATGGACTGGAAACAGGAATACGAACAGTTACCTGTAGCACCTGATGACTGGCAAAAACTTTCATTTGAGAAGAAAAAGGGGGTTGCCCGATTTGATAACGTTAATAGCTGCATCAGGAAATCCGTCTGGCAAGAAATTCCATTTCCTGACGTACCATATGCTGAGGATTTTGCCTGGGCAGTTGAAGCGCTAACCTCCGGATTTTCAATTTTCTGGCAACCAAATGCCCAGGTGTTTCATTCCCACAATCGATCCCTGGCCTATGAGTTTAGGCGTTCGTATGTAGACATGAAAACTTTCTCTACGATTTTAGGTGACTGTTCTTTCTCAATGACTCAGCAAATGGCACGCAGTGTTATTCGGTGGCTAGCGCTGGAGGCATTGCGGTTTCTGCAAACACCTGCCAAACATATGAATGACGGAAAATTGGAAATAGACAAGATTTTACAAGCAGATTCTATGTGGCAACTGAACAACAGAGAGAAAGAGATACTCAAGGGGAGTCAGGACAGCCTCCCTCCAATGGATTCCTTTTTGGGCATGGTATATAAAAAGAATCTTATTCTGCGCTGTTTTTACCAATGGCTATCGGGGCCTGAATGGTTCAGAAAGATGTGTCGAAAATTCTCCAATAACGAACTGTTTTTTCGTAACACTACGGTAGGTCCACCATTATTCTGGGAGCTACAGGGCCGCCATCGTTTCTTTTTTAACCAACTCCTCCAGATACATTTTGCTCAAAAAAGCCATACTCTGCAATCCGTTCCTGCCATCCGGCTTGGTGCTGCCGCAATGGTTGGAGGTTCATTATTGGGTCAATATATGAGCGCAGTAAAGTGCATAGAAAGAGTTGGCGAGGTGAGTGAGAGGAAGGTTCAGCCTACAAGCCAGGAACAATTTTGGCAAGTGCTTGACGAGTGGTACAATCAAGACTTCAGCAAAAAAAGTGAAGCTCTCTCACACCTCGATCAATTATTGACAGGTGGAGTGTAATGGGCCTTTATTGTTGATTCTGGTTTTTCTCATTTGACCTTCGTAAAAGATGAAAATCTCTTGGTTTCAACCAAGCAGTTGTTTATACAATTTTTCTATTTCCAGTCCGTTTTCCTGTATTGATTTAACAGGTGGTATACCTTCACGTAATTGGTCAAGCAGGGAGTCCGATTCGATAAGCTCTTTGATAACGCTGGATAAACTGGCAGAATCATTGACCTCAAAAAGCAGACCATTTGTATGGTCAGTAATGAGATCTGCCATTCCACCAATATTTGAAGTGATAACAGGAACCCCTGCCAGAAATGCTTCATGAATTGTAAGTGGTGAATTTTCAAACCAAATTGAAGGGACAACGAGAATGTCAATATCTTCAAGGATGTTTGCGACAACATTGTTGGGTATGGCACCTTTGAAGAAAATGGCAGGAGATGTGGCCATTTTTTTTAATTTGGCGCTGTATGCTGGAAACCAGCTCAAATCACCGTAAATATGAAGTTCAGCTTTTTCTTTCGGGAGTGAATTGAAAGCTTCAACCAGGACATGGACTCCTTTATGTTCATTAATCGTACCGATAAAGCCAAACCGGATCAGAGAAGCATTCCGCTTTTCTTTCATGGTATAACTACTTGTGTCAAAACCATAATCCGAAAATATTATTTTGTTTTCCGGGACACCGAATTCTATAAATGTATTTCTTAAAAAATGGGAGGGGGCAATAAAAAGATCAATATTTTCTGTTGCCATAAGGGCTTCTGCGTTTCGCTTGATCATTGCGTCGGTTTCATCTTCCAAGGTTCTTCGCCCGGTGAATTTTTCACGAAGGATATGGAAGAGAGAGGACAAAGTTAATCGATCCGAGTTTTCATGACTCTCATAAATACAGCCTGCACATTTCTTAAGATCAACAACGTAACAGATCTCCATGTTTTTCTGGAGTCGCTGCCCCCAACGTGGACAGGTGAGCCAGTAATCGTGGAGAGTGAAAATAACTGGGATATTAAACTGTTGTGCAATTTCCGGATAACGGAGCGAATGATAAAGAAGATGCTGGAGATGAATGACATCCGGTTTGAAATCAACTAGGAGAGTTGTAAAGATTTCTTCCATCTTTACATCATTGCAAGACACTCCCGCCTTGTCGGTTTGCTGAGGTCTGAAAATTTCAATACATTGCAATTCGTTTACTGTTCTTTGTGTAACTGTATATGATTTACTGAAAGTGTTTATTTCAGTAAAGAAGAGACATACTTCATGTTTTTTGGACAATTCTGTTGCAAGAAGATAGGTGTAAATTTCTGCTCCAGCTTGATGTTTGGGAAGAAAATC
Source organism: Pseudomonadota bacterium (assembly GCA_018821785.1). Lineage (GTDB taxonomy): Bacteria > Desulfobacterota > Desulfobulbia > Desulfobulbales > Desulfocapsaceae > Desulforhopalus_A. Next base: position 46,616 of record JAHJLI010000102.1, on the reverse strand, counting down.
ATGTATGACATATAATATTTTCATTGAGTATTTTTGGGTAAAAACAATTGTTGTGCAAGATTATGAATTGCTTTTGATTTGAAACAGTAGCAATCAACAAGGAATTATTCACTAATTATTCATGTGACAATGGATTTTAATACAAGTTTCATTTTGCCCAATGGTCTTGATCTGGGGGGGGTTACAACTTGGTCTGTTGGGATGGCTGGGAACCTATCAGGTGTGGGGAGACAAACAACACTGGTTCGGCATGTCGACAGATATACCAGTGGAGATTGCATTATACCATCAGGCGTTGATCTCATAGAGTGCGCCCACCATATTCACCCCAACCACTGGTATCTTTTCAAAAGGGACATTGATGAATATGTCAAATCCTATCGCCAAACCTTACCGTCTATCATTGTACCAAATTATTCATTTGGCTCCTACGCAGCCTGTGCGTGCTTGGCCGTTGAGTCAGCAGATAAAATCCGCATTATCGGCATGGCTCATACCGACAATGCCGAGTATTACAGATGGCTTGTCCGGTTTGAGTCGATTATCCATATATTTATCGCTGTAAGCTATGAAATTGCAATAAAATTGATTGCTCTTCTCCCTCATCGTCAACAGGATATTGTTTGCCGTCCCTGCGGCGTCTCTGTGCATGAAAATCTATCTCGCCAATACTCCTCTCCCTTAAAGCCATTAAAACTTATCTATGCTGGACGTTTATCGGAAAGACAGAAACATATTTCAGATCTGATCAGGCTTGCAGTTATGCTTGATGTGAAAGGTGTTAATTTTGATTTACAGATTTATGGAAGTGGTCGAGATCAACAGTATTTAGAAAATCTGATTGAATCTCTTGAGGAGAATATTCGCGATAGGGTGAACCTTGCTGGACAAGTTGGTCCAAAGGCTATGGCCTCTCTTTATAGATCAGCTGATATATTTGTTCTGGTTTCCGAATACGAAGGGACATCATTGTCTATGCTTGAATCCATGGCAGAAGGCTGTGTACCTGTAGTCACCCAGGTCAGTGGCACCTCTGAGGTGGTCATCCATGGGCAAAATGGTTTTACTGTCCCGGTTGGTGATATTTATAGCATGGCGGAGAAAATACTATGGTTAGATCAACATCGTAATCGCTTGTCTCAACTTGGAAGTGCAGCCTATTCAACGGTACATGACCGTTATTCATCCACGAACTATGTGCCTTGGTTCTCAGATATTCTCGATACGGTCTGGCAGCAATCACCCCGCCAGTGGCAAAGAGGGCAATCGTTTCCTTTTCATTTTCCCGTTCGACAATTTATAAAAGAAGCAGGTTATACTCTTGCTGCAAAACCTGGTTTAAGGTGGTTATATAAGCTGAGAGGACCTGCAAAAAAAATGATCCAGTAAAACCAACTATCTGTTTAGTGACCACAGATGATTTCCACTTGCAATAGCCAAAAAATATTACACATTTATTACGAGCCTTTTTTCAGCGGCATCAGCCGACATGTACTCTATTCGCTCAAAGCGATCAACAACGACAAGTATGATTCCATGGTTTTATGCTCAACCGGAGATGATAGAATTCAAACCGCTCTCAAAATCAACCTTGGCGAGGATCGAGTAACAATTGTTGGGCCGGGGAGGTTCTTTTCCTTTTCGGGGTTCTATCAAACCGTCAGACTCATACGTACACACAAGGTTGAAATTGTCCACATTCATAATCTGCAGACAGGCACATGGGCCATTCCGGCGGCCATTTTAGCAGGATGCCGAAATCTAATTTTTACTCCCCATGTCGACAATGTCGGCATCGGGTTTTTGAAACCAGTGGCTCGGAAGCTGATACGACTAGCAAGGTTCATCCCACTGACGTTTATTGCGGTCTCCCGGGAACAAAAAAAAAGGATATTGGACCTCGGCATCGCCCAACCCGGTAAGGTCAAATACATTCCGAATCACATCAGCAAGTACGAGCTTGATGAAATCCTTCATCTGAATCCCGGAACAATTCGCAGCAAAAACGATTTACCGCAAGACGCGATAGTGGTATCCCAGGTGGCACGACTTGATCGACAGAAAGACCCCCACTTTTTGATCCGCGTCGCTCAGTTGACCCGTAGCCAGGTTCCCCACATGATATTTTTATTGATCGGTGACGGCCCACTCAAAAATGAATTGGCGCAGCAAATTAATAGCCTCGAACTTAATGCTTTCGTCCGATTGATGGGATATCGTGATGATGCTCGGGAACTCATGCACGCCTCGGATATGGCAACACTTACATCCAGATGGGAAGGGTTGCCATATGCCCTTTTAGAAGCTGTTTATTTCAAGAAGCCTGCTGTGGTTACGGATATTCCTGGAAACCGCGAGGTGATTGTCGACTGTGAATCTGGATATCTGGCAAACACACCGGAACAGTTTGCTGCCCGGTTAGTGGAGTTGGCCCAAAAAAAGGAACTGAGAATTGCGATGGGAGAGGCCGGACACTTAAGAAACAAGGATCTCTTTGATTTTAATCATCAGGCTTCGCAGATGGGTGCTGTTTACGTACAAATTAAATGTGAGGAGTAGAAATCCAGCCTGACATTAGGACTCAAAATAGCATCTCCTGAAATTCATTTCTATTCTTCAATATCAAGGGGATAACACGGAGTGAACACAATAGAAGCTTGATCTCAGGGACAAACTTTCCATCAAGCACAGCCCCCCTACCCTCATTTAGCCGACAACGGATTCAACCTAGCTCCCTGTCGGATGAACCCTGAAAGCGAGCCGTGATCATTTTCAGGCCCTTTCTGGCATCCTTTATGTCCAACTCCAGAGAGCTACCCTGCTGGTGTCCACCCCGGAATGCTACCGATTAGGTGTTAGAGGTCCTGGGACATGCCCCACGGACGATATCTATACCCAGTAAAAAAGCCCCAGTTCCAATTTACAAAGATCAAGGCAAACAGGATAACAGCATGAACACTGGCGGTTACGCCTCCAGTCTTGGCCAAAAACCAGAAATACAAAATCAACCAGGGTATGAACAACAACATTGCCGACCAGGGGCTCCAAAGAATCATGGAGGTTCCAAGGATCAGGCCCATGATTAAGATTATGGGTTCATACTGAAGAACTCGAAAAAAGCCATATCTTCCAAACAATTGCCAGGCAGACGCACCGTAACGTCGCATCATTCTCGAAAATCCTCCGTATGTCTTGGGCCGATAATGTCTGACCACCGCATCCGGATTGTATATCAGTTTGTATCCTTTCAGTCTGATGCGAATATCCAGGTCCACGTCCTCGCCCGGCCAGAGATTTTCATCAAAGCCTCCCACTTCAGCCAATACACTTTTCAGATAGGCTGCATTACAGCTTGGATTGTGGGGGGTCTCAGTCATTACGGATATTGTCTGGGTATAATATGTCACAACGCCCAGCAGTTTGAGAACATCTTGCACACGTCTGCCGAATACGGTCTCGTCGTGGGGGCTCTTCTGGTCACCTCCCACTCCCGCCACTCTTGGTCGATCAAAACCGCGTGTCAGCTCGCTCAACCAGTTGGGCTCCGCAATACAGTCTCCATCGGTAAATGCGAGGATCTCGCCTGTCGCCATTTTGATCCCGATGTTCCTTGCCCTAGAAGGGCCCCCGTTTGTCACTCGGATCATTTTGATATTGGGATAGGTTTGGCAGATATCAACTGTTCGGTCCGTCGAACCGTCATCCACCACCAATAACTCGTAATTGGGATAATCCTGACAAACCACAGAATCCAGGCATTGGGCAATTGTTAGTTCGCAGTTGCATACAGGAATCACAACAGAAATTTTGGCTGCGGCAGGGCTCATCTTCGGCGTTGCTCCTCCCACAGGTAGGACAAAAAGTTTTTGGCTCCTCGCAACTTGCGGTAGAGATCCGATCTGCTCTTTGTTCCCAGGAGGAACTGGATCATATAACCTGGTCGAAAATAGAACTGTTTGAGCCCTCGGTCCACGGCTGTCGCAATCGCCGTCTTGCTCAGTCCCGGGTATTCGATGACGGATGATTGCTCTCCTTCCGACAACCATGCGTCCCATCTTTCAGTCTTCAAGAGCCCCTTATCCCGGCAGTAATCAAAAAAAGGCGTTCCAGGAAAGGGGACAGCGGCTGAAAACTGCACCGTATGAAGGCCAAGCTTGAGCGCAAAATCAATTGTTTTCTCAATGGATTGCTCAGTCTCACCGGGAAGTCCCAGGACAAAACATCCGTGGACGTCCAGCTTGGCCCGGCGGGCTATTTCCATGAAACGGATGGCATCTTCTGTGGCCTCATTTTTCCCCATCCGCACAAGCATCCCGTCGTCCCCGGATTCAAAACCCACCAAAAGTTCCCGACATCCGGCCCGTTTCAGCATTTGGAAGAGTTCCGTATCCGCAGTATCGGCCCTCGCATTAACCGAAAAGGTAATGCGCAGATCACGCCGAAGGATCTCTTCGCAGATGGCAATGGCATTGGATTTGACGACGGTAAATGTATCGTCTTCAAAGAAAAATTCTCCGCCATGTTTGACCTGGGGGCACAACTTTATGTCAAATTCAATCTCATCCACGACTCGTTCGGGGGAACGCAGGCGAATCTTCCGGCCGTGCATAACCCTTGGCCATAGACAAAATATACATTGATGAGGACATCCCCTGCCTGAGAAGATGTCAATATAGGGATGGAGCTTGGTCCCGTCAAAATACTTCATAAGATCCAGATGATGCCATGCGGGAAACGGCAAGGCATCCAGGTCGGAAATGAGCGCCCTGGGGGAGGTCCTTTTGGCGCGGCCCTCTTCCAGGTAACAAATTCCGGGCACATTTTGGAAGTGAGGGTCGGCCTGGATGATATCCCGAACCGTGTAATCATACTCCCCGACACAGATCACATCAACCGCGCCCTTCGCGATTTCAAGAGTTTCCTCGGGCAATGCCGATGCATGCGGCCCGACCATAATCACTCGCACTTGGGCCTCTTCCTTGCAAATCCCGGCGCATTCGATATCGGAGTAGATGGAGGGGGTTGTGGAGTCCAGGACTACATAATCGGGAGCTTCTGCCTTAACTAGACGCCTGAGTTCCTGCTTGTCCCAGCCTTCGGCAGGAAAGTCAAACAGGCGGACATCGATGCCCGCTTCCTCCAAGACGGCCGTGGCATAAGCCAGCCAATCAGGAGCGCGCAACACTCGGCCCCGCGTCCGTGCAGCCCATCGCTGCGAGCGGTTAAAGCCTTTCACATAGGGTTCATTGATGACCAGGACTTTCATGTTACGGCTTATCCTTTGTCAATCAAAACAATCGGACGATATAAACCCGACGTGGTGAAGGTTATTCATCAAATCTTACACCCCTCAAAAGAGCATAATTGCCTTTCTCAGATTATTTCCTTGTTTTTACTTTCTTGTTTTTTATAAACGAAAATAATATGTAAGGCACTAAGAATCACGAAAGATCCCGCATCAGTCAAACACGCGCAGGCGCCTTTGGTTTAAGATTGGAGGCAAAAAACCGGCCGGGTTGAAATGTAAAACCACATTTCCTATGAACTGGGTATTTGACATAAATCCATGTCATTCTAGGATTTTTTTAATGTAATATTTTTTCTGGAAAAAAAGAATTTCTTAAGGCCGAATAGTTATTCTAAGGCCTAGTAATTACGCATTATTTAGCCCATTATCGCTTCTCTATCAAACGATAATTCCCACACGCAACAGCCTCCTCCCGCGCAAGCCGTTATCGAATTGCAAAAGGCATCCTTGTAGTCAATTTCACAGTATTCCTTCAAAAAGGCTCTAAAAATATGACAATAAGGCCAAGTTCAATGTTGATGAATCGGCAAATTTCCCAAAATCGTTGAATAAGGGAAAAACACCAAGCATGCCGCGATCTTTACCAGCTAGCGGCCTGGACAGAAAAAACTTGTGAAAACCGCGAGGAAGGGATAGGTTAACGACATTATTCGTACTGACCTTGAATGAGTTCGTCAATCTTTTAAGGCTGTTAAAGGAAATTGGCAATACGTATTCCTCGCAGTATCATCGGCATATTGAAGCGTGTTTTGATCTGTCAGTGATCAGCAGATTACTGGCAACTGCGTGTATTGTAAAATCAAAGGTTTTTTCTGCATTGCCTCAATATATTGCACAGTCCCTGGAGGATACGTCGCTGATTGATGCCCCGCTAAAGGAAATAAAGCACTTAAGAACTGGTTCTCATCTTGCAGCAAGAGATGTTCTTCATAAGAAAACCGACTGGTTGAAAACGCTCTGTCCTGCCGTTTTCATCCTTGCCATCTGGGCTTGCGTTTTGTTTGTCATTGATCCCAGGGGCGAATTCATGGTCAATGATGATTGGGGGTATGTGAAAAGTCTCCAGGCCCTGGCTGAACACGGAAAAGTGATCGCCACAGGCTGGGGACACGGAGGACCTGCATTAATAGTACATATATTATGGGGCTGGCTGTTCTCCTCCCTCTTTGGTTACTCCATGACGACCTTGAGGGTTTCCGTTCTGGTCATGGGTGTTCTTGGCTCATTCTCTCTGTACTTCCTTCTCTGTTCCATAAAGCTTCCCAGGTATCTGGCTCTCCTTGGCACACTGACTTTAATATTGAATCCTCTTTTCCTTTCCCAGAATTTCACGTTCATGACGGATATCACCTTTACCTCCCTCGCCGCCATGAGCCTGCTCGTCCTCCATCTGGGGGTTGAAAAAGACCGGTACAGCATTATATACGCTGGTCTTACGCTGGCAACTGCCAGTATCCTGACCCGTCAAATAGGTATCGTCATTCCTCTTGCCTTCATGGCAAGTTGCTGGCTGACACCACAAGGAAGGCGACTTGGCTCTCTTCGCATGACCATAGCCGCACTATTTATAACCTTTGTTCCCTGGCTGGCCTGGGAATCGTTTTTATCTGCAACCGGCAGCACGCCTGTTACCCACCATGAGGTCTTCAACAACATCGTGGGACAGTTCATCAAAAAAGGTTGGTGTGACTATCTGGCTTTTATTTTTTCACAGCTTTTTCAGGTCGCACTCTGTTATTCAGTCTTCCTTGTTTCTCCATTGGTTATCCTTTTCAGCAGCATCTGGCTGCAAAAGCGATCTGCAACAAGAGCAATTTTACTCTATTTCTCTTTCGCTGCTCTGTTTGAAGCTGCGATCCTTGGCGGAATACTTCGACCGCCAGTGGTATTCTTCAAAAACGTTATAACGAACTTCGGTATTGGGCCACTCCTATTTAAAGACACCTACCTGCTTCACCAGGAGCGACTGACGGCTCTGCCAGCCTCGATCTATTATCTCCTTATTATATTGACTATTCCAATGCTTATCTTCGTATTGACGCTTATGGTCGGTTTCATACAACGGCTTTTCAGGAGAGGTGACATTAGCTTTATTGGCCTTCTCTCTTTGCTGTCCTCGATTCTGTATCTTGGTATCATCACCCTGACAGGATTTCACGACCGTTACCTCATCCCGGTATGTCTGTTTTTTATTATCTGGATACTTACTGAATTGAAAAGACATCCGGAATCACCTTCCTATGCTTCCCTTGCCGCCGCGCTAGTACTCCTTGCCGCCAATGGAGCCTTTGCCATTGCCGGGACCCATGATTTAATGGCCACCAAGCGGGCTGCCTTAAAGGCCCACAACTATCTGCTGCTAGACCTGAAAGTCAACCCATGTCACGTGGATGGTGGTTTTGAATTCAACGGCTACCATTGTTATCAACAAAACTTTGAGGCAAAACCCCGTCTCAGTTGGTGGTGGGTAGACCGTGAAGACTATCTGGTGGCTCTCGGCACACTGCCCGAGTATGATACAGTTAAGACCTATCCCATCGAACGTTGGCTTGGATCTGATGGGGCGATTTACCTACTCAAACCGATCCACCCATAGTTCCTGGTCTCAAATATGCTGAGAGAACTTTTGTAATCTTCTCCCTCTAATCTGACAAGAGCCTACAATGCTGACAGAGAAACCAATCGTTTCAGTCATCATCCCCTGTTATGATGAAGCAAAAAATCTGGAACGAGGTGTATTGGATGAAGTATATGAACACCTACTACTTCAGGATTTTTCGTGGGAAGTCATCGTTGTCAACGACGAGTCTACCGATAACAGCAGATACCTGATTGCACAGTCCATTCTCAAAAAAGAACATTTTAGCCTCCATGATATCCCTCATGGCGGCAAGCCTGCGGCAATCTGGGCCGGCATCCAGGAAGCCAGAGGCACAGTTCTTCTCCTCACCGACATGGATCAATCGACACCTATTGCAGAACTCAATAAACTTCTTCCCTGGTTTCAACAAGGTTTTGATATGGTCATTGGCTCAAGAGGGATTACAAGAGATGGCTCCCCGCTTATGAGAAAGATAGGCAGTCTGGGTTTTCGAACCCTGCGCAGACTTTTCCTTCTGCGAGACATCATCGACACCCAGTGCGGATTCAAGCTTTGTAGCCGTCATGTTGCCATGCAGGTCTTTCCCCAGCTCTGGTTTTGCAAACAGAAAGAAAGACCGAAAGGCTGGACGGTTACCGCTTTTGATGTGGAAATGCTCTTTCTCACCGAGAGAAGGGGGCATCGGATTAAAGAGGTCTTTGTCAACTGGAGCAATCGTGATCAAAAGGAGAACGGTTTTCGAACTAGCAGATTGGCAAAATATGTGAATGAGTCGGTTGATATGTGCGCTCAAATCATCCGCGTCAAGCTGAACCAACTCATGGGGAAATATAAAAATACTTCATCCCCCAGCATGAGCCACGATGATTCACACGAAGACGATTTACCATATATAAATAGACCATTCCCCTTGGTTAATTCCCCCCAAAAATCGGCCCGAGAAAACAAGTGTCCAAATCTCTGTGACCAATCCGATCCACGCTGACTATAGTCTGTAAATTTTATCTGCGCCAAAAAAGTTTGCTTAATTTTTTCATCAGTTTTTTGCGCACTTAATCGTTCAGATGCAATTCGTAAAAATAAACGCAGAAGGGTTAAGGCCGATCGAACAAGACGTTTCTCAGATTTATGAAGTTGGGTTTTTGTGGCCAGGAGCTTTTCCACGGCCCGGTATATCAGACGATAATTGGAGCGCAGAACGGTATTGGCGCCCAATGTACTGATTCTATGTTGCTTTCAAAACAATAATACTTGTTTGCCCTTTGTTCTCACTCAATCAACTCCGCCCATTCCCGTATTTTTCTCATTGAGATGAGGAGACTGACCAACTGATTGTTCGGCATTAACCGAGATCATGCCAAGAAGAATATGGAAAAACCAGCATATCTGAGGCTGGAGCAAACCATCGTAGACTTGAAAGTGGATAAGGGATCCGGTGATTGGAATCCAGAGAACAATTGCAGTTTCCTTCCCACTTCCCCCATGCTCTCTAATATTTCTTAATAATTTCAAGTATAAAAACGCCACAGAAAAAGAATACATGAGAAGAAACGGGAAGCCTAGATCGCACATAAAAGTAAGAAACTGATTCTCCGATGATCGATTCTCCTCAGGGAGTATTGCAGAAAATTTCTCCCTTGTGACATATGGATAAACAATTGTGTAGTCATCCAAATATCCAATACGGGGGGCGACAAGGCCAATGCCAAGCAAAGGTCTTTTCATTGCCATATGGTAAGAGAAGAAGATATTTTCTACCCTTGCCCAGATTGAAATACTCTCTTTATTATAATAATGATCAGGAAGCTTATAATTTTGAAATAAAGTGACCAAAAGGATAACAAATAATATTGGAATAAGCATATACCTTTTCTTTTTCATGCTGATCAGCATCCCTCCAAAGAGCAACAAAGGGGGAAACCAGATCATCGGGTCGAAACTCAGGGAAATAACATACGAGCCTGCAAGGAGATAGACAACCCCGATTACGACCAACCAGCGTTTTCCGCCATAGAGGAAAGCCACTGGACCAAACGAGAGCAAGAGAATGAGACCGTTAAATGTGTGTTTATGGATATCTGCAAGATATAAAACATCTCCATACAAGAAAAACCCGGCAAGCCCGAACACAAGAAGCAGGGTTAACAGAACAAGACAAAATCGGGCAAACATAAGTTGAGAAAATGCGGAATTGAACAATAACCTCCCGCACCAGAATCCTCCTACTGCGGAAAAAATGAGAGTTATTCCACGACACAACGAAGAGAAAGGAGTACCGCTGAAAAAACTGCTAAGGATACAGAGCAAAGAGAGAAGAATGCACATAATCCATTCAGGAGAAAGACGAAAAATCTCTCTTTTTACCACTAAAAGGATCGAAAGTGTAATACCGCAGAGAAGACCGGAAAACACTTTCGTTCTTTCTCCTGGTATTAAAGTAATATTGGGTATTTTTGTCACCAGTTGCAGACAAGTAAAACAAAAAAATGCCAATAACACTTTGTCTTTCTTTGGTATCCCTGAAATCCAATTTGACAACGGCATATCTTTCCTCAGTTGAGATAGAAAAATCTTGTTATCTCTGCATCATTTAAGAAAATTATCTCTGGACATTCATATTACACGCGCTTACAACAACCCGGCTAAATATAAACTCACATGTATTTGCACAGCTCTCTGAATATGGCCTATCCAATCAGAGCAAACCAATCGATTTCTACGAATAACTCGGCACGCATTAATACATCGATTCTGTCCCTCAGTGTAACTGTTAATCCAAAGGAGTCAGGACACGAATATTCTTGTCGTGAAAAACCGGCATAAATTCCTTTCCATCGAGCACAGCGAATGATGTGTTTTTTTCGAGTAGCTTCCTAATGTGACTACCAAACGGCTGAAAATAAGCAGTGGATTCCGGCATCTTATTCGTGAAATCACTCTCTCTCACCACGAAATAATTGATTGCATATTTGCGGCAAAATTCTCTGATTTCGTTTGGACTTTCAGAATAATAGGCATTAAAGAAATCATATGTCATTGGTTTGATGATTGACCAGTATTTTCCATACCAAGGGTGAGACAATTCATAGCTCACAAAGACCTTTCGCTGAGAAAATGTCATTATATTATCCATCAGATAAGGATGCCCAGCGATATTGGATTCCCTTGAGGTTGATTGGAAAAATTTATACAAGGTTGCTTGCCCTCCATAATCGTAAAGCGCGACTCCCTTTAAACGAAATGCGCCTAAACAAATAAGCAGAACAATCAAAACCGTTCTATATCTATCAGACCGGATGGAATCGACTGCAGAACGGACAAGAATACCAGCCAGCAGACAATAAAAAACGGTGAGAGAGAACTCCAGATAGCGACTCGGAATAAACAGCTTCAGAAGAAAAATCCGTGCCAAAACATATAAAACAACGGAAGCAATAAGCAGGTAGAAATAAATCTTCAATTTCCTGATTTGACTTATTATGCGCTGGCCATTCCAGCCGGAAATTATTAAAATAATGAATATGCTTACACCGGCACTGGCGGCCGAGATACTCTGCAAACCAACAGGAAGGTCCTGGAGAAAAGGACGAATACACTCGAAAAATAATGAGGATACTGGAATCATTTCATACCTTCCTGCAACAGTATACTCAATATGCCCGATCATTTCGGCATTTGAGACAATTGAGCCAAAACGAGGATCTTGGAAAATTTGATACTTAGCGAAAAGAAAAATCATACCTAAAACTGGCGGAAAATACTGACTCAACAAAAACCCGGAAGTACCCATGCTCCTCTTTTGATTTATACTATTAGGAGTTGGTAACGCAGCAGACCGAATTGCCTGACGGAAATGTTGATTATGCACGAGAAATAATCCGTGGGTAAGAAGGCATAGTACAAATAGATATGGATTAAACAGAGATTGTACCATAAGCACTACCCCCCCGGACTTTGTTTTCCCTCTCGACAGAAAAATCAAGTACAATATGAGGAGAGGGAACACAAATCCGCGGGAAAGACCACCCGAAATGGCACCTAAGAAGAAACCGAAATAATAAAACATGCAAACTGTTAAAATTCCGGTCAATTCATCCCAAAGTTCAGAGGCAAGGACAAAAAGCAAACCGGCAGTGACGGTAAAGAGGATTGCTGTAAGGATTTTACTGAACTGGACGGGGTTGATATAATGGGACGCAGCCCAATATATGGCTTGGACTCCCCACGGGACATATTGTTTTGCATACTCGGTCAAATAATGCCCCTTAAAAAGGCCAGGATCCTGCCACTCCTGCATCCAGTAAATCTGTTGCCTGACATCATCATTAATCACATATGAAGAGCAAATCCCCTGCCAATGGGCAAAACAATACACAAGAAGAGTGACCCCGAGAACCAACACTAACGTTCTGTATTTATATGTTTTTTCCATGGAAAAGAAATTTCATTTACATACGAGAAAAGAGTTTCTTGCCCAAGCAGCGTATTTGAATATTTATAATAAGTGATACCCCAAACCCTAGCATTTATTTTCCATAGTCGTTTTCAATTAACTTTCCTCGATCAATAAAATATTAATTTTCAAACTTCAATCTGTTGCACTTATTGTATTACTCCAGCACACCATATATTGTATTTGTCACCCCAACCAAGAATTTGCAGGGCGACAGGACGAAATCTTCAGCCTGTTCCATCAAGCGATAGATTGTACAAACACGGGCCTTTAACTTTCGACGATTGAATCGAAATGTGTTCTCCTCAATTATATTTATCATTCAATTCCTTCAAAGCCTTACATTCATATGAATCACATTCATCCATTACTTGAGTTCTGGTGAGGCACGCAAGGCTATTACCTACTTCTGGGCGTTGGTCTCTTTCACTTAGAGCTACTTGAACAAGGTAACTTTGGACTGCAACCCAAAAAGCTAAGCCAAATACGAGAAAAACCCAGGAAATGAAAACCCGAATTTTATCGGAGCTTATCATGGTTGCAAGAGAAGGAACAAACACACTTTTCAGCATCACTACCCGTTGGACTTTATTTCTTTTACAACTGTTTCAATGAGTCGCTCAAAAATGCCAAGGGCGGAGAGTTGAAGTCCGGAAAGCACGAGCAGTGCTCCGGTGAACACATATCCCCAGTGGTAGCTTATGTGTAAGGTGGTTAGATAATCGATGAGTGGCCCGGTGTTGAGCATGATGCCTAAAATGATGAGCACAGGCCCTGTAAACAGCATTTTTTTAATAGAGAATGTTGCCAGGAGAAAACGTTCAAGCCTTGTATAAATACGTTTATTACCGTTGAGTGAGGTAGCAATACGTTCTGCAACGATACCGATGGAGAGTAAAGTGAGACCGCCAATGATAAGCGTATTGACTGTCAAAAGACGATATATACTGCTATCGGGAAGAATGTTATGGATAAATTTGGAATAGAGAGGTCCGACTCCATAGAGTACGGCAAGAAATATAAGAAGAATTCCTGTTCTGCCAAAGAAATTCAAAGGACGATATGTCAGTGATATTTCTGTAATAGCAAACAAAAACCGAAGGCCATCTTTAAAAACACAGAGTTTTGATATCCCCTGACGTTCGTGGTAAGGCATTTCTATTTCCTTGAAAATGACAGTGTCTTTTAGCAAGGCCCGACAGGTCATAGCAGGTGTAAAATGAAGGCCATCCGGCAAAGGGTAGAGCTCTTTTAAAAGTGTTCTCCTGATAACACGCATACCGCTTGCCGTATCCTTAACCTTGCAACTGGAAAAAAAGGTCATGAGCTGCGCGTAAAAAAAGTTGCCAATACGTCGAACAATTGGCATTTTGCTTTTTCTGTGCATCCGAGAACCGGTTAAAATATCTGCTGGAGTTTCAATGAGGACTTTGCACATCGAAGAAAAAAACCTTGGCTCACAAGTTCCATCACCATCAAGAAAACCGAGAAGATCACCAGTACTTATCTCAAAACCATATTTAATAGCAGCGCCATATCCTTGGTTAGTCTCAAAGTTAACAAGAGTAATATCAGCAAATGATCCGGCGATTTCAGAAGTGCGATCGGTGCTGCCATCGTTTACAACGATAATCTCAATATGCTCAAGGCCTGTCTTGTGTTTAATATAATCCCTAGCTGCCAGGCATCGTGTAATCGTTGTGCCGATAGCATCTTCTTCATTAAAAGCAGGGATAACTATTGATAAGCATTTGAGTTTTGACGAGAAAGTCATTTTCCAACATAGAAGTGAAAGACAAACAGACTAAGATTCAGAACGAGTAAACGAAAAATCAATAAAGAATAGCCTACTACGCAGCAATGTTACACGTTTTTCCTGTTGCTCTCAAACGAAAATGTTAGTTAGTGAATGAAAAACTCCTTAGAGTTATTCATTTTTTGATTTTCGATCGCTGTTATTTCTTTGAGTTGGCGATACTATCCGGCCACTGCAAGACCAATAACCTGCCACCGCGGATATAACACTGACCCGTCATGAGCAACAAACCGAACCTTTGTAAAATTGCCGGGCTTTAATAATATATGTGAGGATCACCGAGCAGAGCTTGTGTTCTAAGATATTCTCCAATCATCTTGTGGTTTTTATCGACAATATCCAGTACGATGTACAAGATCTTGCAAAGACATTCGATAAGCGCATAGCTTGAATTTTCTCCGTTTTATGGCCGCCAAACAGTTAAATCAGAGGCACTTGGTTGGCGAGGAGTTTTTCTAAAGAAGCAAGGCCATCAAGATTGAACACGACTGAAATTTTCATGTTGAATGGAGAAGCATTTTCACTATGATCTTGAAATAACGAATCGTTCTGAACCAGCTATCAAACAAGGAGAAACAAATTGTCTTCTCCCTGCTTCTTTCAAAAAAAGGGGTTACCATATGTAATCAAGGAATTTTTTTCAAGGGTAAAGCAATCACATAACTTCAAACGACTGAAATTAATTAGCGAGAAAATGGATCAAGAAAACAATGACAATCCCCTTCCTTTCCCACCGAACACAATTTGGGATGTTGAAGGGGGCAAAGAAGCCGGTGTCTATACGTGGTTTAAAGAAATCAATGAAGAGTTAGATAATGGCTGGGTTATTTCCGATAATACGAAAATGCTTATGCTGGGCGGCTATTCCTACCTTGGCCTAAACAAACGCCCTGAAATCAGCCAAGCCGCCATCGATGCTATTCGGAAATTCGGAACAGGAATGAGCGGTTCAAGATTTCTTGCAGGTACAACAGAACTCCATTCGCAGCTTGAAAGAAAAATTGCAAAACTTCACAATAAAGAAGCGGCCATTGTCTACACCAGCGGCTATCTGACCAATATTTCAACTATTGCCTGTCTTCTACGCAAGAACGACTATATTATATGTGACAAAGTTAACCATGCCTCAATGATCGATGGCGGCAAATATTCTAACGCCAAGTTGATTCGCTACCCCCACAATGACCTAAACCGACTTAAAAATATATTAGCTGACATTCCCAACTCATCACGAAAACTGGTCATCATTGATGCCATCTTCAGCATGTCTGGAGAACCGGCTGATGTTCCCAATATTATCGCACTCTGTAAGAAATATAATGCATATCTTATGGTTGACGAATGCCACTCCATGTATGTCTTGGGTAAAAGTGGTGGCGGCATTACTGAATATTTCAACATTCAACCTGATGATATTGATATCGTCATGGCAACCCTTTCCAAATCCATTCCGGCAGCGGGTGGTTATATCGCTTCTTCTGAAAAGATAATCAATTACCTGCGTCATGAATCCCGAGGTTTTATCTATTCCATTGCGCTGTCCACTGCGATGGCTGCCACCGCCCTCAAAGGACTGGAAGTCTTTGAAGCTGAGCGAAAAACACTGGTAAGCAAACTCAATAGCAATACAGAAATCTTTAAGGAAACATTATGCGCTTTAGGCGCCCCGATAGGCAACTCGGTTACTTCCATCGTTCCCATCCTCGTTGGCGATCCAATAAAAGCCGCTGTTGCTGCCAAAACATGCCATGAACATGGCCTTTATATTCATGCTGTTTTTCCACCTGTTGTTCCGGCCGGAAAGGCAATTCTCAGGGCCTCAATCACCGCTGGTCACAAAAAAGAAGACCTCATTATGGCGGCAAAAACCATTGGCCATATAGTGGCTAAGTTGGAACATATGGAAATGCCGCAACTGTCCGGATACAACCTGTGATGAGAACAAAGGGAGGAAGTATGCCATGAAAATACTGCTTTTTGCAATGCCTGATACTGCCGATGTTTTACAGACAATTGGCTGCATGCCGAACCTGGCCTTGGCGTCCCTAGCAGGATCAGTAGAAGGTCATGATGTCCATATTCTGGATCTGTTGCTGAAAAAACCTGCAGTGAAAAAAGCTATAAATGATGCAATTAAAACCTATGACCCTCAAGTTATTGGTTTAAGCGCCATGACTTTTCAGTTTGACACCCTGCTTCGAATAGCCACTTATATAAAAACCGAACATTCTGACATTAAAATTGTCCTCGGTGGCTATCATTCAACGTTGATGTATAAAGAAATCACAGACAACACCGGCCGACACCTTCCCGTTGATTTTCTTGTCCGAGGAGAAGGGGAAATAACTTTTAGCGAATTAATTGCCGAGCTTGAGAAATCATCTCCTAGTTTCCAAGACATTAACGGCTTAAGTTTTCGCGACCAAGACCTTTGGATACACAATCCTCAACGAGATCTTGCAGATCTCGCCCAACTGCCTCTTCCGAACCGTAGTTGCCGCCTGGATCATTCTTTTCACCTTCTCAATACTCCACTGGACGTTCTTGAAACATCGAGAGGTTGTCCAAATAATTGCAAGTTCTGCTGCATCACACAGATGTATGGTCACTCCTTCCGACCTTTCCCTATCGATAGAGTCATATCGGATTTAAAAAACATCAAGGCCAACGGCACGCGTTCGGTTTTCATCGTTGATGATAACATCACCCACTCCATTGGTCATTTTAAAAGCGTCTGCATGGCAATAATAGACAATAATCTTAATGATATTAGTTATATAACCCAGGTAACTGCAGCCGGCATTGCCAATAACCCCGACCTTGTCCAACTGATGGACGAAGCCAATTTCCGAGTCATCTTCGTCGGCTTTGAATCCATGGACCCAAACGTACTCCAATCAATAAAAAAACCAACCAGCCCAAAAATCAATCAGCAGGCAGCAGCTCTCCTTCGAGAACACAATATGGCAATAATAGCCGGCGCCATTGTTGGTTTTGCCGATGACACCAAAGAAACCATCAAAAAACAGTTGCAACAGATTCGGAGTCTGATCCCAGATTCTATTTATTTGCAGTATATAACTCCTTACCCAAAGACCATCTTACGCGAGGAAATGCTGGCAGCCGATCTGGTTGTCAATAAGGATGACTTCTCACAGTATGATGGATTCTCCTGCGTAGTAAAGACCAAATATCTCAGCCAGAATGAGCTCTATAAGATCAAGAAATTGGAATGTTTAAAACCGTATTTCGACATCAAAATGATTTGGAACAACTACTTCCTCCGTAACTATCTCATGGCCTTTGCAATTCATGAACTCAAAACGATTGCAATGCTTGCTTATAATATTATCACTCTCAAACAGAGAAAAAATGATATTGATATATAGGTGATAATGTTGGCTGAAAGGAAGGGAGATTGAGAATAATCTGACATTATCTTCTTATCCGATTTTTCAATCGGTAGGAGCACCTGGTGTTTCTGGTTTCCCAGCGGGAGGAAGCAGGTTGGATTTTCCGGACAGCCATCCAGCTTCGATATACCACTTTGCGGTTTCTTTTATCCCCTGTGTCAGGCTCCAGCATGGAAAGAAACCAAGCTCTTTAACGATTCTCGCATTGCTGCAAAGCCACCCTGTCTGCTTCATTTCATGCCATTTATCAGGGTTTAAAAAGGAGGATATGCCGGTAAATTGCGTGATAATCCCCCCTATCTGGCAACTTGCATACAGGAAGGCCTTGGCAATTGGGATCGATATTGCATTTTTATTCAGGCAATCCGCCAACGCCTTGTTCCAAATGCTCCACGAATACTTCATCCCATCGTTTATGAAAAATATCTTATTCTTCGCCTCGGGTTTTTCTGCCGCGAGCAGAAGTGCCCTGATCAAATCCTGCACAAAGATAAAATTCACCGGCATATCCCGCAATCCGGGACGAGGAATAATCCCCCGTTGAGCTGCTTTGAACAATGACAGCAAGGCCCGATCCCCGGGGCCATAGACAATAGATGGGCGTAGAATAACGACGGATCTCCTCTCCGACATCGATAGGATCTCCTTTTCTGCGGCATGTTTCGACTCTCCATAGGTTGAGACGGGCAATGCATCCGGACTTGACTCTGAAAAATCAGATCGTATTGATGGACCGGATGCCGCCTGGCTGGAGACATAAATAAGCTTCTGGTGGGAGGGGCCATGCTGCTCAATGATCCGCACCAGATTTTTCGTGGCCAGATAATTGCCGTGAAAATAGTCCTCTCGCGAGGCACCTTTTATTACCCCCGCAACATGAAAAACAACATCGCAATCTTCTATATATTTGCCAATAAATACCGGAGAAAGGAGATCATCTACGACTATTTCTCCCCCGGCGGCCAGCAGATGCTCAGCCTTTTTTTCCAATCGTGCCAGACAAAAAACTTTATGCCCCTGCCCCAGCAATGCGGTGACCAGATTTCCCCCGACAAATCCCGTTGCTCCCGTCACCAGTATTTTCATTGTTGACCATCCTGCTTGCTTCCCTCTTTTGCTTCTTCGGAACGAACGATTTTCACCACCTTTCCACCGGTTGCAACTGTATAGGTAATACCCGCCCAGGTAATTGAATCAGAAAACCAGGTACGACAATGACACCAACCCGCCATAATCATTGCAGCCAAGAGCGCGGGGAACCAGAAGACCAAGGAACCGGGTGCAGGATGTTGCAACCTGAATATGCTTGCCCCAACTGCCATTACAGTTACGAAGACGGTTGCGACAACCACCTCCCGGCGGGGAAAGAATCCTCCGGCCCCTGTTGCAATAATCAAAATACAGAAAAAAATCAGAAAGCAAAAGGCGATGTTTGCAAGTCCGGCAAAGAGCCAAAGTCGTGGAAAAAGAAACTTCAGATATGCCCACTGTCGTATCAGCCAGGACTCCCAGGCCTGCCAAGAACAATCATCGACGACTGTTCGTAGATCCGCATCGGTTGGGATCGCGATCTTCATTTTCTTTTTGTGTAAATGAGCCGCAAGCGTGACGTCATCGACCACTGTCGTGCTCCACAGTTCGGCAATACCAAGTTGTTCAAAATCGATTTTCCTTATCGCAAGTGCACCTCCCCATGGCTGACTTAAAAGAGGGATCTTCCTCATCAGATACAGGGCCAAAACACAGATTGCCCGACCTGTAGTACAAACACATCTCTTTTCGGGGAAAACATGATGATATCCGGAAGACACCGCAATGGAAGGTGTAATTTCCAACGGATAAAGCAACCGTGCCAGCCATCCCGGATGAGCATAATGGCCTGAATCACAAAACACCAGGATATCAGTTGACAGATCAGAGGCAAGGACGCCCTGGAGAAGATTATAATTTTTCTGGCTGCACGCAACCGCCTTTCCGGCATTTATGTGTCGAGCTTTTTTCTGACCGGCAATACCTTCTCTGATTATAGGTGCCGCCTGATCAAACTCATCCTGGGTCACAAAAATCACTGAATACGCAGGATATTCCTGTTGCAGTAATGAATGAAGATTGGCACCGAGGTTATCCGACACACCTGCAACCGGCACAATCACAGTAACTTTTAGGAATGCTTCAGTCTCAGAATCCGATCTTCCACTCCTTGTATCCAGTGCAGGCACACTCAAAGTTCCTTTTGGTAGATTCTATAGCGTTTATCAGGGGCAAGACCGCCTTCACTAAAAAGACGATTGATGGCTTCATTATCTTCAAGCGTCCACCCCATCTCCGTATATTCATATTTATCTGTTGCCCGGAGAACCTTCATCACGTGTTCAAGGGAAACAAGATGAAGTCCAAGCTGGCGGTAGTTATTTTTGACCCCAAAGAGTAACCCGCGCAACCCTTTAATCTCAGACTGATAGAGGTATTTTTTTATCAACGCAGATATACCCAAATTGCCGTTGAGACGTTTTAGTAAAGGATTTAAATCTGGAAGAAGGACTCCGATTCCAACGGGTTCACCGGAATAATAAATAAAAAAGGCCAACTCCGGTTCGATAAGAAAGAGCAGATCTTTCGCAAGTTCATCATCTTCCCGCTCTGTTGTCGGTACAAAGCCCCAGTTTTCCGCCCAGCATTCCTTGTAGATGTTACACAACAAACGGATATCATCCCGTTTCCATTTCTTGGGACAATGTATCGTTATGTCATTTTTTTCACAGATCCTTTGTGAAACTTCAAACATCCACTTCGGTGCCTCATGGTCTCTGGTAAATCTATATGAAAACAGATCCTTCTCTTTTCGGTAGCCGACACCGTAGATCAAATCCAGATAATAAGCTGGATTATAGGGCATCATCAAGGCAGGTTCCTTGGCGAATCCGTCTACCAGTAAACCGACCTCATAATTGGTCGAAGGATTCAGTGGGCCTCGAATTGCGCTCATACCTCTTTCCCTCACCCACTGCTCGACCGCCTCAAACAATCCGCAAGCAGCCTCATGATCCTGAAAACATTCAAAGAAACCCCACGCACCAAACGTTTCACTATGATAGGCATTGTTGTTCCCATCAATGATGGCAGCAATCCGTCCTACCACTTTACCGTCCCTCTCGGCCAGGAAGAATTCTCCCTCCGAAAACTGCCAGAATGGATGTTTTTTTCGGTCAAGCAATTTTGCGACAGAAGATTTGATAGGAGGAATCCAGAGCGGAAAGTCTTTATATATAGACCATGGAAGGTCTATGAATTTTTTCATATCCGATCTTCCCACAACAGGACGAACAGACAACTGGTCGGAATTTTGGTTCCTGTTTGGATATGACATGTTTTGATATTCCGAAAGTCGATGACACTCTATCCTGAGGCTGTTACAGCAAGCCACAGGTGCCGTTTTTTATGAACCACCACAGAAATCTCTTCCGGTGTTGCCACAGTGACCCTGTACATGCAATGCCCCTCCTGCAAACAAGAAAGTATTCGTACATCGCGTGGATCAATGAAATGAAAGCCGGTTCCTCTGCTTTTCATAGCCGCCTCCTTACAGGACCAGAGCAGAGCGGCAGCATCTTCTTTCTTTGGATAGAAACTCAATGCAAGGTGCAAGTCATCTGCCATAAAAGCCCGATTATATGGATAGGGGGCTAAAAAATTGACCGAAGTCTCAACATCAATTCCAAGAGAATCCACTTCTGCAACAGCAGCCCAGAGCTTTTGTCCGGTGTAACTAAATGATAGTGAAAGAGGCTGTTTGTATTCCACTGTTAATCGAGGACATCCGTACTTATCAGTTGCAATCAGCTGCTTATTTTTATCCAAAAGGAGCTGGGGGGCAACATCTCTTAATAACCGCACAGCCAGGAAATTTTTGTTTTCCTGGCTGTCTCCGAAAATTTTGACGGAAGCGTAATAAATTGTAATTGGTTTCTTTGCCGATTCGGTACGCAAAATCATCCGGCGGATGTCCCCCAAAAAAGAACTCTCCTCCATCAATCCAGCCAATTCATTCTCAAACCTTTGACCAGGACGACAACTTTACCGTCATCTTTATACCCTTTGGCCTCCCAGGTTGTGCCGATGGTATCTTCATCTTGCAGATCCCCTGTAAGAACCAGCTTATCCCCGGCCGCGCATTCATTGAGAACAATCATCGATTCAATTGCTGCAGGCACCATTATCCGCCGCCTCTGTTTATCCCTGATACCGGCGTAAAAAGAGACAAGCTGCATCAAGCCTTCAAGCACATACACAGGATATTGATAGGATCCGTCTACAGATGGCGAGAAATCATTCATCTCTGGATAGATCATCTCTCCGATAATTGATCGTTCCAGATATTCCGAGATATTCTCCAGTACTCTGTAGCGTCCATTCAGCCCGGAGCATTCCTGATAATATTGGATCACGTCGGCTTTGTTCATTACCGGCCTTGCACTTTTTGAAAAAGTCCTGACATCGCGTGCGGATAATTGTAATTTTTCAAGGTCTTTCGTCATCACAACCCGGCCACTGAAATAGGTGGTCTGACGCGATTGTTCCTCAGTCTGCAACTGAGCTACTGGTCTCCCAAATGCAACATGACAAACGGCATTGCCGTTGATATCCTTTTCTGATCGACAGAGTATATGCGCAATTGCCTCTTGCCCCGCAGGACACTCAAACATCCGGCTAAATAGCACCTTCTCTACCTGTTTTACCTGCAGATCAGGACAAAGCAGGCGTGCGGCCTCAACAAATGTCTCAACAATCATTATGGCCGAAATGATAGGATGGGAAAGCCATTTAAACGGTCTATGATCATTCAGCCAAAGATCTTTGGCTTCTGAAAAAACTCTTTCAGCCTGCAATGTCCTCCCTGCAAGATCCACAGAAACCACTCGGTCAAGCAAGGGAAAGGTCCGGCAATCATACCAAGCATTACCCTGAGAAGCATCCACATCCTCTATCACAACGAAGGGAACGACTGGTAATTGCCTCACCGGTGCTACCGAGGTTTCCCCCTTTGGTCCAAACAATAATTCTTTACAAATAATTTCAGACATCTCAGCCACATCAAGGAAGGCATTCTCACCAATCTTTATTTTAATCAGCTCTTTCAGATCCGGGTCTTCCGCCATTCCAAGGCCTTCAACAGGAGGCAGCCAGAAAGTCTTGACTGTTATCTCTGGATTCAATGTATGCAGAGCGGTTATATAAGCAGCCATAGCCCTGTTGGCACAGCAGTAATTAGCCTGTCCACTATTGCCGGTAATTGCGGTTATTGAAGAGAGTCCAACAAGAAACCGTATATTCCTGTCGCAGGCCTCAACCAAATTGATAATCCCGGATAGCTTGGTATCGAGAACTTTCTGGAAGTCAGAAAGGGTAAGTAATTGAATAAAACCATCTCTGAGGATCCCTGCGCCATGCACAATGCCATCTATCCGACCATACCGCGCCTTGACATCCTTGATCAAGGCTGATACTTGCACCGTATCCGTAACATCGCAACGTGTATACTCCGCCTGAGCTCCGGCTGCGCGCAGAGCATCAAGTGTCGCCTGAATCTCTAGTCCAGGTTGTGCTGCAATATCATGTATGTCTTCAATATCACCGGTGCGATCAGCTTCCGAACGACCAATAAGAACAATTCTGCAACCACATACTGCCAACGCACGGGCAACAAATGAGGTTATCCCTCTTGCCCCGCCGGAAACCAGTACAACATCATCTTGTCCAATCTGTAGTAATGGTTGTCTGCTGAATGGCAAAGGCTCCTGAGAAAGAGCATTGGTGAAGATCTTCTTTTCTTCATACACCATCTCTATCGGCAACATACCGGCGTCGAAAGAGAAATTGAGACTTCCTGCAGCTCCGGCATTCATGCCATTTCGAAGACTTCGAAAATGCATACTCTGATATTCGATTTTCGCAGCGAGAAACATCCCTAAAATCCCTTCCGCGAGCAAATCGGCTATCATATTGCGTTCATGTTCCTTGGAAATGTGCACGAAAAATTTTCTCTGGCTCGATTTGAGAAGTACCTGGAGAACGGCAAATAGGCCTGTACAGAGAAAACTTGTAGCACTGGGCGACAGAATCCCTACGTTTTTTAACTCGGTGAGAAGGACAACACCGGACAGGGATCTTGCATTTGCTAGATCTTTCACTCTTTGCTGTGCTTTTCCTGCAGCGAGGAGATTGATGGTTCCCGGTTGTTCCAAATCCGAGGAAACCTTGAGACAACTCACTGAAAACCCATACTTCTTCTCAAAAATGCTGCACACATCCAAAGCGAAGTCATCGGCACCATAGGTAAGTATCAACACATGCCCACCGGGAGAAAGCACATCAGCCTGAGGTGATATCGGAAACAATTCTTTGCGGCGAAACACCCTTCTGCTTATCGGATAAGCTGTCTTGACAGAGCCTGCTTTTCTTTTTGGTTCGGCATAAACAGCATCCTTCAGCCGGTCAAGGTCACGAGCTGGCGGCTTTGAACCCTTACCATCGATTATTTTTGAAACACGGTTTGCAAAATCACTGATGGTGCGCACATCCATAAACTCTTCCAACTTGATTACAATGTTGAATACCTGTTCGGCGGCATCCATAATAACCGGCAATCTGCTTGAGCGAATTGAGAGATCGTGGCGAATATCCATATCCGGTTCAAGCTCGGATCGTTCATACCCTGTTGCCTCCATTATGATCGCCATGACCTTTTCAACAATCTCTTCCTCTCGAGACAGAGAAGCAACAACCGACCCTGACGGCTTTTCGACCATCCCATTACTGGAAACACCCAATGATGGCGCAATGCCGATACTGGCCTTGATCGCTGTTCTTCCAAACGGAAAGTAATTATTTAATTCCTGCCGTTTAAAAGATGGATCAATTTCCTGCTGGATGGCTTTGAAAATAGCAGGTTTGAGATATTGTTCCACACCTTCAAGGGCGAAGAGGTTGATTTCTCTTTGAATAATTTCGCCTATATTTGCCTCGTTTTTTAACAGGCTCCCCAGAGAGTCTTGGTGGCTCACTTCTTCAAGTAAATCCAAATATTCAGGAGGTTCAGGCAACATGATATGTCCTTTTGCAACGAGCGCCGCAACAGACCTTCTGAAGCTCTCTGCCTCCTTTTCGGGATAACAGGTATGCACACCTTGGGCCTCCGGAACAATATCGCGTAATAGCCTGCACAAGGTGTCCTGAGGGCCGATTTCCACAAAAAGTCTTGCCCCGAAATCGTTGTAAATGGTCGTAATGTTACTTCTCCAATGAACCGGAGATTCGAGGTGCGAAAGTACAATCTCTCTTATTTTATCAGGATCGTTCGGGTACGGAGAACGAGTAGCATTTGATATTACAGGCACACAGGGTGTTTTAACATCAATACCGGACAGAAAGGCTCCCAGCTCCGCTCGAATTATCCGCATCAGAGGAGAATGGAAGGCCATGCTGACAGGCAGCACCTGGCTCCGATACTTCAAACCGTCCAGCCTTCTTTTGAATTCCTCTATTTCCTTTACTCCTCCACCAATCACCACCTGATGGGGAGAGTTGAAGTTGGTATAAAACAGGTTTTCCTCGGCGGCTATCAATTCATCGAGAATGCTTTCCGGGACATCCACAGCCATCATTGCCCCTGGATCCGGGGCAATCTTTCCAGCCTTTTCCATACATGCTGCCCGCTTGCTGATTATCCGAAAACCATCCTCATAGGAAAAACATTCTGCAGCTGTAAGCGCTGTGAGCTCACCCATGCTGTGACCGGCTAAAGCAGCGGGTTGAACGCCAAATGCTTGAAGTTGCTTGAAGATCGCATACTCCAGCACAAAGAGGCTGGGTTGCTGCCATACAGTTTTTCTAAGATTTTCCTCATTTCCATGAAACAGCAAATCCAAGATATCAAAGTCGGCTAGTTCCGCAATTTTTTCCATCCAATGCCGGATTGCCGAAAAGGATTCGAACAGCTCAAGGCCCATGTGCCGGTATTGTGTGCCTTGCCCAGAAAACATGAGTGCTAAAGGAAAATTCTCGGCAACATTTGCGACATATATTCCATCCCTGGCCAGTTTCTTGTGCTCGTTCACCGTTAACCCGTCGGTTGCAAGATACCGTTTCAGTATTTTTCCAACCTGTTCCCCACTGCCATTTTTACCTATCGAACCAACCCTGTAATCCTTGTCTTTTATTTTTACACGGAAAGATTTCACCCCAATTGGTTCAGAGGGAAGAGCGCCTGTGTAGCTATCTGACTCGACTGTGTCTTTTTCATTTTGTTCGGTCGTCCAATCAGCCTCTTCAACCTGCACAATATAATTTGCACCACCAAAGCCAAAAGCATTAACCTGAAAGCGTCTTGGCCTCTCAACATTTTGAGGCCATCTCTCCGGGCGTTTGCAGACCTTGAATCCCCAGGATTCAAGGTCGATTCGCGAATCAACCGTTTCATAATTAAGAGTTGGAGGAAAGAGACCTGCCCGCATCGCACAGACACCCCGGATGAGGCTATTCAATCCCGAGGCACCCAGGGTGTGACCAATCTGCGATTTAAATGAGCTAAGAACAACCGCACCTCCCTTGGGATATACAGCCTTCAGGGCCTTTACCTCTTCGATATCTCCGGTTGGTGTCGCCGTGGCATGACACTCGATCATGTCAACCTGATCAGGACCATAATCGGTGTCTCGAAAGGACGCATTGATTGCAAGCTGCTGCGTCTCGGCAACCGATTCAACCAAGCCCTTAATATTGTTGCTTGCACCAATTCCTGAGACACATGCGTATATCTTCTTTTTTCGGGCAATGGCTAGCGATTCCCGCTCTATTACGATCATCGCTCCTCCTTCACCAAGAACCATTCCATCCCGATCCCGGTCAAACGGTCTGCAGGTTGCTGCGGGGACGCTATCACTAAACGTTTTTCCCGCAAGCGCGCCAAGCGCCGAGAATTCAAGATAGGAGCCGGGACGCAGCAATTCTTCACAACCGCCGACAATTGCTGCGTCGAGCACGTTGTTCTTTATGAGTTGGATAGCACTGTAAAGGGCAACCAGGCCTGTCGCGCATGCTGCAGATACCGCATAGCTTGGACCTGTAAAACCGTATTTATTACAAATAAAACCACCGGCTGTACAATTGAGTCGACCGACAAGGGTCGTATCGTCAAAGGAGATTCTTCCGGCTTTGATAATATTCTCAATTTCCGCCCTTTTTTCATGATCGAGATCAAGATGTTCTTGAAGGGACTGAGCTATTTCTTCGGCTGCCTCAAAAATTGACAGGTCTTTAACTGTACTGCCCATCTCACCCGAGTTTTGGGATATTATCACTCCGATTCTATCTTTCGGCAAATCAGAAGACAGGATGCCCGAATCATGAACGGCCTTTTGAGCAAGCCAGAGGGTTAATTTCGTGGAATCCGTCATTGTCCTGAAAACATGCGGTGCAACTCCAAGATCCTTTCGAGATATATCAAGCGAGATAAATGCTCCCACTCCACAATAGGTTTTTCCAGAAGAATTGGTAGACTTGGAAAAAAATCTGCTATGGTCCCATCGAGAGAACGGTACACTTCTGACTCCGCTCTTCATCTGGACACAGGACTGCCAAATTTCATCTGGATGATTGCCAAGGGCGTTAACCATGGCCATTCCAGTTATTGCAATCCTTTCCTTCTTTTTTAAATATGGGGAAACAATCGGAACTGGATCATGAAATACGTGGTTATGCTTTTGCAAAATCGGCCTGGGTTCCTTCCTCGCTAATCCGTCATGAAAATCGGCAACAGATACTACCTGAGAAAGCATCCCTGCTACCGCACCGCTCATGAACTGTCCCTCTGTTAAACACTCCTGGTCAGACAATGGCGCGCCGGTTATCGGATTCATGCTATGCGCTGCTCGATAGAGACTGCCAACGCTTTCCCTCTCAATGTTCTTTCGTGTGTTAGGATCATTAGAACAAGATGCTGCATACTCCTTTTCAAGTTGTTGGAGTTTTAGTATCTTGGGAGTAACAAGAGATCGAACTCTCAATCCCACCGATTCCCCTGTAATCGCAGTTTCGCCTACGGCTGCATCAATAACCAGTTCCTGATATAACTTACAAAGCGCCCCTTTCGATATAATCTCGATCGTTGCCAGATATGCCGTTCCCATTTGAACGGCATCGGCACCTAAGAGAACTGCTCGGAATAAAGACATGTGGTTGAAAATACCCCCGGCTACAATGAGTCTTCTGGGGAAATCATTCGTTTCGGGATTTTTTCGCCTTATTTCTAAGATTGCTTGGGTAAGTGCCAACGAGGAGAGCTCCCCCACATGACCACCAGCCTCATATCCTTCGCATACCACATATTTTACCCCGCGGCTCCAGGCCAGTTGGACTAAATCAACATCAGATGTAACAAATATTGTTTGTATATTTTGTTTCTGAAGTTGAACTGCAAAAGAAGGATCACCTGCAGATATCACAACAAACGGAGGCGGATTTTTCATAATCCACGAGAGTTGCGCTTCGCGATAAGGGTTCTCGGCTAAGGTAATAACATTTATTGCATAAGGGTTTCCTTCCATCTCCTCGGACAGTCTTGAATATTTTTCCTCAATCTGAGTGAGATTCTGCATGCCAAAAGCGATGGTTGGGAGACCGCCTCCTTTCGCAATAGACAGTGCAAAGGCCGGAATATCTGTAATACAAGCCATCCCTCCCTGGATAAATGGATAGGCGATCCCCATCTCCTTTGTAATTTCACCTGAAAAAAATGTCTTTAAAACATCAGAGGACTGAGCGACAAAACGTTTAATCTCTTCCAAGAAGCGCCCTGTTGCAGTTATCATTTCGGCACCGAAACGATCTCGAAAAGAACCGGCAAAAGCGGCCTCTATCCCGATGGCAATTATCTGTGTCCCATCAAAATCACTTTTCAATGCATGGATGGCTCTGGATAAAAGAACATCTGCAATATGTTGCGCAGCAGCACCGCCTTCCCTGATTTGGTTACCGCCTATTTCCTTGAGGGTAAGGCTGTTCCCCTTATTAAAGGCTCGGAAAAACAGTTTAGGAGATATGGTGATAAGAGTGGAATGGTCGATACGCAATTGAGAAATTTTTGGGGTGGCAATCGGGTATTTCTTCTGGAAGCTCTCAGAAAGCCAATGAAGACTTTCAAAGACAACACTTCGTATACCACTTACAAGAAATGCAGCTGTCGCCTCCGGTGTTGCAGCTCCTCCCCAGATATGTACCGGCGGTTGAAATGAATATTTAACAGCAAGTTCTTCTACAAGTGAAAGCAGTGTCAGCACAGTTTCGGAACCTACAAATCCGGAAGCCTCTGAGCCTTTAAGAGCTATCCCAGTGTTTTTGATTGTATTTTTAAAGAAATAGCTAATAAACTTAACATCTCCTGTGACGATATTAAGCATTCTATGTGATTCCAATCGATTGACAAAAGTATCAAAGTCGCAGGGGAGCAGTTCCGCAAAATACTCTAACCAGATAGTTCGGATGTTATTTTTTTTTATGAACTCACTTGTAGAAGGGTCAAAAAACTGTTTAAGAGAAATTTTTATATCAACATTCTTAATCAAATGGTCGCTATCCTGAAAATCGTCCACGGAACAGCCTGATAAATCAACAACAATTCGTGCTGTACCTGTCTTGTCTATCTCAAGCGTCGCAGCATTTAAATCAGACGGTTGCCAGACAAAACAGATTACAGAAGAGTGTCCGCGTGAAAACATTTTATAGCTCCAAAGAGAAAAAAATCAATCCAAGGGTTTCTAGCTTCCCGACAGATACCTAAAAAGCTCCATGTCAATGTGCTTAATTTCAGCTTATACCTTTTGCCTTTCTTAACACATCGCAGCCTGTCTTTTATTCATCTAGAAACAATGATTTCAGTGATTTGTTTGGGAGATTTTAAATACCCTTCTATAGATACAGCATTTTTTTATCAATTTCTATACATTATGCAATGCAACTCTCTTGATTGACAGCTGTTTTACTGATATTGTCCATTTTAATCGGCATAAAAAAATATTACTTTCAAGAGAATGAAACCTTAAAAAACAGATCAATTTGATACCCCCAAAAAAAGAACCCAATTATTTCAAAGCCCAAACCTAAAAAATGAAGCGGTTATAACAATCCTCAGTTCAAGCAATTGTAGAAGAACAACTAGCCTTATTCGTCTGAAAAAGATACCCTGTAGCCTTTCAGACCTGTTTTACAACCCAGGTTGTGGGCCGATTCCAGTGTGCCGACCGTTCATGACATCATTTTAATTGACAGGGAAAACCATGCTAAATAACACAACAGAGTGCATTGAATCATTTCTATGGCATTCTATGAAATAGTCCTTTATCAGTTCATCGGGAGAGAATATGAGTAAACGTAGCGCGGTTTCCGCTGGGACCATCTTCAAATCATTTAGGATTCTCGCCCCTCATCCTTGGATCACCCGCAAACTGCTCTCTCTGCAACTTGCAAAATGGTTCTTCCCATTCCCTAATTTTCAAGCCGCTGCAGGAAAAGCCGGAAACATTCATCAGATGAGTATCCGGATCACTGATATCTGCAACCTCCGCTGCCATACTTGCGGACAATGGGGAGACAACGGTTTCATGCATGGCCGCAACCTCCGGGAACAGCGACTGGCAGAAGTTACACCCAAGCGATATCTCGAAGTATTCGATGATCTTATCGCAAACGGACACCGACCCAACATCTATATCTGGGGAGGTGAACCGATGCTCTATGGGGGAATATTGGAGGTTATCGAAGGAGCAACCCGACGTGGACTTCCAGTCTCAATTGCCACCAACGGTCATTCACTGACTGAAAGCGCCGATCAATTCACAAAGATCCCGCTTTTCCTTCTGCAGGTTTCAATAGATGGCCATACCCCCGAAATTCATAACACTCTAAGACCATCGGCAGGTGAAGGAGACTCCTTTGCCGCTATCCAATCAGGGCTTCAAGCGATGAAAGAGGCCAAGTTGAAAAATCGCTCCAGATTGCCTCTCGTGGCTTCTCTTACTGTGATTTCAAAACAAAATATCAACCACCTGGTTGATATTTTTCTCACCCTTAAAGATTCTGTCGATATCTTTGTTTTTTATCTTTCCTGGTGGATTGATCCAATCCAGGCGAAGAGACATGAGGATGACTTTCGTGAACGGTTCGGTTTTACTCCACAGCTGCATTGGGGATGGGTGGGGAACTGGCGCCCGGAAGATTTCACGCTACTGTCATCTCAACTTATAAAAATACAAGACCTTGCAAAGTCCCTATCGACTCCAGCGGTAACCATTATCCCAAATATTTCTTCTCCGGAAAATCTCGAACGATATTATACAGACCATTCCTCAAATTTCGGATTTAACCAATGTATTTCGATCTATCAAGCTGTCGAACTGAACAGTAATGGCAATATGTCACCATGCCGAGACTACCACGATTATACAGTTGGAAATATAAAGGATGAATCGATTGTAAGTTTATGGAATTGTGAAAAATATACCTCTTTCCGTCGAAGCCTGCGGTTAAAAGGCCTTATGCCCGCATGTAACCGATGCTGCGGGCTTATGGGATATTAAGAGGCAAATGAACATTTTCTAAGACCAGTTTTTGCGAGAAAAATAGATAGTAACGGTAGGAAACGAGATAGGAGATTAAAAATCTCCAATGTCTGACTTTTCATCAACAAAATTAAGACTACCCAACATTGAATCTTGTCAACACCCGTTGATTTCGGAGTATTCGATCTGATCCTTTTAGGTACTAAACAACCACCGACTTCTAGCGGGTGGTTGTTTATTTACACAATCAAAAAAAGCCACTAACGAGGTGCTATTGTTTGATTGGCTCACCAAACGGATTGAGACGCCCCGCCGCTGCCACATCAACTGTCACATACAAATTGGCCTGAGTTTTCCCCAAGATGCCTCCAGCATCTTCAGATAACACCACCATACACGTTCTGTTTGGTTTGGTAAAAGCAAGCATGGCATTTTTATACGAAGCTTCGCCGACCAGCTTCCACTTATGATTGCGCATAGATGCAATTATATAATCGCGAAGGGAAGCAATCTGTACCCTGCCCCGAAATACATGTATACCGCCTTGAAATGAATCAGTTCGCATTGCCATGCTTTTATCAGGTTCCAGAACCATTTCGATCGGCAATTCGATATCTCCATAACTTTCGACCATTGTTGACACGGGAGACAGTTCATTTTCCATAATAGGCTGAGCTGTCATAGGTCGACTGCTGGAACAGCTCGATAACGTGTTGAAAATGAAAAGCAAAGCACATCCATAACCAATTTTTTTTAACATTGAATTCATCTGCATAATGAATACTCCCTTGTGGAAATAATTATATAAATAACCGTACACTTCGCACCGATAAACCGTCAAAAACTCAACAATTCAGAAAGCAAACCATAATTATTGAGGTTAAAAAATGTAACAGATCAATAAGAAACGATTTTTTGCTTTATACCATACTCTTTCAAGAATTCGAACTGTTTTACACTGATTACACTCTTCCTCATTCACTAGTTTTTTATAAATGGATTTGTTTGACAAAAAGTGTATTTATCACACAATTATTTGTCATTCTAAAACCATATAAAAATTACAACTAAATAATCAACTGTTCAGGAGATAAAACGGTGTCCGATAATCCAGAACGTCTTGCAATTAAAAAACTCCCTATTCGCCTCGGACAGTTTCTCAAACTTACCGACCTGGTTCAGGATGGCTTCGAGGCCACAATGAGAATACAAAATGGCGAAGTCAAGGTTAACGGCAAGATAGAAACCAAACGTGGCAGAAAACTTCATGTTTTAGATGAGATAACCTTCAGTGGCAAGACATGGCACATCGCGACAACCTAAGCAAAATGCCACATTTTTGCTTAGGTTTGCTGCTGCCACGATTCTGTCGATCGACAAAGAAGGACCGTACCCGCCGACTCCATTCTCTTTAGCTAATGTTGGCTATCGATCTTTATCCGAAATTTGCCATTAATATGCCTACACACAACATATCATTATCTTAGTCCACGGTAGGGAAATTGCAAGTTTCCCATCGTCTGAGAAACTCAATCAGAATTCTCACCCCAAACCCGGAGGGTCCCTTTGGTATATATGTTTTTTCTGAAAAGTCCCATGCTGTTCCTGCGATATCCAAGTGAGCCCATGGAGTTGAACCAACAAATTGGTGCAGATATTCTGCGGCTGTAATACATCCAGCCGGCTTCCCACCAGTATTTTTAATATCAGCGACCTGTGATTTTATTTGCTTGACATACATTTCTCCCAACGGCAATCGCCAAAGAGGTTCAGCGCAGGCCGTGCCGACTGCAATGAGTTTTTCTGCCAATTTATCGTTGTTGCTCAGCAGGGCACAATAGTGGTGACCGAGTGCAAAGATTGCTGATCCGGTAAGTGTCGCCAAATCAATGACACAATCCGGATGAAATTTTTCAATCCCATACGCCAGCGCGTCAGCAAGTATTAACCGCCCTTCCGCATCTGTACTTTCTATTTCAGAGGTAATTCCACCATAATGAGTGATAATATCTCCAGGCTTCAAGGCCCCGCCACCAGCCATGTTATCCGTAGCCGGAACTATTGCCACAACCCTTACAGCTGGTTTCTCGCGGCCGACAGCCTCCATCGCCGCAAGTACTGCCGCCCCCCCGCACATGTCATATTTCATATCCATCATGCCCTGAGCAGGTTTGAGGCTGACCCCTCCGGAATCGAAGGTGAGTCCTTTGCCCACCAAGAGTATGGTTTCCCCTTTCTGTTTTGGAGAATATTCTAGAATAACCACCTTCGGCGGTTCATCGGAACCTTGATTGACAGCAATGATTCCCCCCAAACCAAGGTCAATCATATCCTTTTTTTCAAGGATCGTACAACGTAGCGGAAGACTCTCAGCAAGTCCTATGGCATATTGGGAAAAATGTGAGGGAGTCAAACCATTCCCGGGTTCATTCGCCATATCCCGTGCCGTAATCACAGCCTTTGCACTGTTGCTGGCCTTGGTTGCTCCACTGCGAATGGCTTTTACATGTGTCGTTGCCAATAGTTCAATTTTTGTAAGGCCTGCATAGCCGTCTTCATCCTTTTTTTTAGTTTTGTATTTGAGAAAACGGTAATCTCCAAGAAGAATACCTTCACTCAAAAATTCGCCAATAGTAATATCCGGCAACCCGCTATAGTTTGGCATACAAATACCAACATTTGTTACCTTGTTGCTTTTACACTGGGCGGCAATCGCGCCACCCGCTGTACGAAGTAATTCTTTTTTTACGTTCAGGTCGGTGATGGCGTTTAAACAACCCAAACCAACCAGGAGTAATCTTCGACATTTCAGTTTTCCAAAAAACGGTCCAAAAGGAGGATACAACTGAATCTGCTCATCTTTCTTCCCTGAAAACTCTTTATATTGAACCAGAGATTCGAGAAGAGGTCGGAAATAATCATCCCCGACATAGCCCCCTTGTTCGTCCAGAGCCACAAGGGTAACGAGAAGATCTCCGGAATATTCTTCAACTTTTTTAGTAGAAACAACAAGTTTTGTATTTTTCATGGAATACCTGAAATGGATTTCAACAAGATTATCTTCTTCGCCCTTTATTATCAGGCAATTTACAGTATAATTCACACATCGTAACAAAATATTTAAGCATTTCTTCTTCAATCAGCAGATTCAAATACTGCGACCTACCTGAATTGCAGGTTGGTACTATCATTTTAAAATGGGGCCGTTAGCAGTGATTCAAACCTTAGTTATATCCGTTTTCCTTGCCATAGTTGTATCCGCCATATGCTCACTTTGCGAGGCAGTTCTCTATTCCATCAGCGCCAGTCAGGTCGAAATGCTCAAAAAAAGTGGACATAGCAGTGGTGAACGCCTCCAAAATCTTAAGTCAGATATTGACGAACCCATTACTGCAATACTTACGCTGAACACCATTGCCAATACAATTGGCGCTTCGGTCGCCGGTGCATCTGCGGCAAAAATTTTCGGCGATGAGAACCTTATCCTGTTCTCCTCCTCCTTTACTCTAGCTATTCTCATATTCTCTGAGATTATACCGAAAACAATCGGAGTAAATTACGCATTCAAACTGGCACCCTACGTAACCAACCCTTTAAGGACAATGATTGTACTCCTCAAACCCATCATCTGGCTTTGTCGAACAATAACCAGATTGCTTCCAAAGAAAGCAGACGAAACAATTTCCGGGGAGGAACTTCAAACTATTGCAGCTCTTTCCCGCGAATCCGGCGACCTAGAGGAGAATGAGGAGAGGGTAATCAACAATATCATCGACCTCAAAAATAAAATTGTTAGACAGGTAATGACCCCGAGAACTGTCACTTTCTCTCTCAACGAGCACATGACTGTCGGCAACGCCGTTGCCAAACTGACAGAACTAAGCAGTCACAGTCGAATCCCAATTTATAACAGAGGGCCTAACAATGTCACCGGCATAGTCATGCGCAAAGATATCCTTCAGGCTGCTGCGGAAGGTAAGAACAAACTGACGCTGGCCAGGTTCAAAAACCAAGCCCATTTTGTTCCGGAGATGGCGAGGTTAAACCGAATTCTTATCGATTTTTTTGATCGAAGGCAACACCTTTTCATCGTAGTCGACGAATACGGTACCATGACAGGAATCATCTCAATGGAAGATGTGCTTGAAGAAATCGTAGGAATGGAGATCATGGATGAATCAGACAAGGCCAAGGATATGCGTGAACTTGCCCGCGCAAGAAATATTGAATCTCGCAGAAACCTAAAAAAGAACAGCAAGAATCAGGGACTCAGTTAATAGCTTTTACCTGAGAGGGATGTTAAATGTTTTTATAACCATTTTTTTCGCTTGAAAAACAGAAGAGTCACGACCGATGAAAGGAGCATAAGAACAATTGCAAAAGGATATCCCCAAATTTTTTCTAGCTCCGGCATATATTAAAATTCATGCCATAAGCGCTGGCAATAACTGTGGGAGGCATGAAAATTA
The DNA here is from genome assembly GCA_018821785.1 of Pseudomonadota bacterium. Lineage (GTDB taxonomy): Bacteria > Desulfobacterota > Desulfobulbia > Desulfobulbales > Desulfocapsaceae > Desulforhopalus_A. The sequence goes on along the minus strand of JAHJLI010000102.1, from coordinate 10,945 downwards.
CCGTTACGACAGTAAATATTTTTATAACCCGGTTTTGTTCAATATCAACCAATCCGAGAAAGGTGTTTTGCAAAAATTCGAGTCGTTCAAAATTAAACGAAGTATGATCTAAAAGCGAGCCTACATCTTTTATCATTATCCGCATATTTTCATAATCTTCCTTCGGAAACATCTTGCTCTTTAACATGGAAGAAAGAATTCGTTGTTTCTCAATTATATTTTCGCGGATAGCGATAGTAGACTCTTGTAAAGCTGTAATTTTTAGCAATAACTCCCGGTTGGTATCCTGAGCGGCAGTCATTTCTTTGCTTATTGCAGAAATCCGATCAGTTATGCTTTCAATCAGATCTGCATCAAAATCAATGCGGGTTTCCAGTATTGTAAGAAAAACATCGTCACCATCAACCGGTTTTATCACCTTTAGTTTTCTATACGTCTCAGACAATGATCTATATTCGTGATATCTTTGCGTAATGAGCACTTTATTCTTAATGATAAAAGATATAGGTTCATTTGTAAAACTATCACCATCTTGAATCAAGAAATTAAGGTTGATACCGATTTCTTCTGTCGTCTCAACATATTTGGAACTGCTTTCAATCTCCTCTCGTTCATGTTTTGTGAACAATTCAACACTGAAATCTTTTTCAACCAGTTGTTTTTCTTCACCCGTTGGATTTATGAGATCAACCCAAATGATATTTGAGATACTGGATTGATATTTGCTACTTTCCATTTTGACAACATTGTTGTCCAGGAAAAAATAATTTACCATAAAAATTCTCCAATAAACATCGGGTCCCGACAAAAAACAACCAATTCAATTTAATCACAGCCTTGATACTGAAACTTCTACCTACTGAAATAACGATGTTTTTTGTACAACAAAGCATATTGCCAGACCGATCAGCATGACGACAAGTCCCATTGACCGCAAGTGATTTGGAGCAATTTCACTCATTTTTTTCAGCCATTTTTGCATAGCTTCCGGGGCTGCCACATACGGCAGCCCTTCAACAATTAAAACCAGACCAAGAAGAAGCGTTAAAATTTTCATAGTCGATGTTTCTACCAGACGGCTTATTTTTTTTCAACCTCGTCATTGGTGTCGCGATACTCCCAGTCCTCATCATTTACAAGATTCAATGCAATTGCATTGCTTTTTATGGCCTACGCTAATATTATAGTTTATCAAAATAATCTACCGATAATAAACTTTTTCTATAATAACCGATTACCGAACTAAAAGCTGACATGACCAACGTAAAACCGAGTAAATATAGTGAAGCAGGAGTAGACATTGACAAGGGCAACGCCTTCATTGAAGAAATTCGAGATATTGTATCATCCACCCATCAACGGGGTGTTCTTGGAGGAATTGGTGGATTTTCCTCCCACTTTGTTATTGATATCAACAAATACAAAAAGCCGGTCATCGTCAACTCCACAGATGGTGTTGGAACAAAACTGGTAATCGCCCAACTCTGCAACAAACATAACACCATCGGCATCGACTTGGTTGCAATGTGTGTTAATGACTTGATCGTTGGCGGCGCCACCCCCCTTTGTTTTCTCGATTATTTTGCTGTTGGAAAACTGGACCTTGCCGTTGCAAAAGAAATCATTTCGGGTATAGCCGAAGGTTGCCGACAGGCAAACTGTTCATTGGTCGGAGGTGAGACGGCAGAGATGCCTGGTATCTATAAAAATAATGACTACGACCTGGCTGGATTTGTCACCGGCATTGTCGATCGTGATGCCATTATTGATGGGTCTGATATTCGTGTCGGAGATAAAATCATCGGACTCACCTCCAGTGGCCTTCATTCAAACGGATATTCACTGGTGAGAAAGATATGTTTTGCCGATCACCGTTTGACTGTCGATCAATATATTGACGAATTGGGATGCACTTTGGGTGAGGAACTGCTGAAGCCAACAAAAATCTATGTTCAGTCGGTCCTCAATGTTCTTAAAAAATACAGGCTGAACGGTATGGTTCACAATACCGGCGGTGGGTTTATCGATAATGTTCCAAGAATCCTACCGAAAGGATATAAGGCTGTTCTTGATACCGGTAAATGGAGAGTGCCACAGGTATTCACTTTTCTACAGCGCCTGGGAGATATCCCAATAGAAGAAATGTACCGGACTTTTAATATGGGGATAGGCTTGCTCGCGGTAGTCGATGAGGCGCAAGCAAGTGACATCCGCCACCATTTCGAAGCAGTAGGCGAAGAAGCCTACATCATTGGCGAAATAGCGCCGATGGAAGAAAGTGAGACCGCCCAGGTTGAAATCCTGAGGTGAAGCGGAAAAAACGTTCTTTTCACACTCATCTGAAAATAAAATGGGTCATGGTAACGAGCACTACCATGACCCATTTTAACACTCTGTTGTTGCTCCGCAATCGCTGGTGCCACCCCTGATTTTTTCCAGGGCGTGTAAAAGAACAGGCAGCACGATATCAAGGTTTTCTTTAACAGCTTTGAGGCTCCCGGGAAGGTTGATGATGAGACTACCCTTCCGTATTCCGACCTTACCACGGGATAACATTGCCCTCGGAGTTTTCAGGAGACTTGCACTGCGCATGGCCTCAGCCATTCCCGGAATCTCTTGTTCAAGGACCTCGCTCATAGCCTCCGGTGTAACATCTGACGGAGACACTCCAGTACCACCTGTGGTGACAATGAGAGGCACCTGCATGCCATCAACAAGCGCCTTCAAATGGTCGATGATCACCTGTTTCTGATCTGGGATCACCTCATACGATTGCAGCACATATCCTTCCGCCTCAAGTCGCTCTTGCAAATATGCCCCGCTGGTATCCTCCCTCTCGCCCCGTGCCCCTTTGTCACTCATCGTCAACACGGCAAAGGTGTAGATATTTTTTATATCAAGAATCATGGGAATTCTATTTCAACTAATTATTCTGGGCGATTGCTTCAGCAATTATTTTTTCAGCGATCTGCCCTGGCACTTCTTCATAGTGCGAGAACGCGAGACTGAAACTGCCAAGACCACCAGTCATCGATGTCAGATCGGTTGCATATAATTGAACTTCAGCTTGGGGGACCTGGGCGTTGATTATCTCCATTCCATCACTGGAGTCCATACCCATAACTTTTCCTCGCCGGGAGTTGAGATCACCCATGACATCGCCGACATTGTCTTTTCCGACACGTATTTCCATGGTAACATAAGGTTCCAACAGAATCAAGCCAGCCTCCTGTGCACCTTTCTTAAAGGCAAGCGATCCGGCAATCTTAAAGGCCATTTCAGACGAGTCAACATTGTGAAAAGAGCCATCTACCAGGGCAATCTTGATGTCAATAACCGGATACCCGGCAAGCACCCCCTTCTCCATAGCTTCTTGAATTCCTTTGTCAACTGCCGGTCGATAATTCTGAGGAATAACACCACCGACAATCTGATCCACAAACTCATATTTTCCACCAGGAAGAGGAGATATCTCAATCCAGCAATCTCCAAATTGACCGCGGCCACCGCTCTGTTTCTTGTGCTTGCCCTGCACCCTGGCTGTGCCTTTAATGGTTTCCATATAGGGGATTTTCGGGGTGCTGAGTTCCATCTCAACCCCAAATTTTCTTTTTATCCTCGCTCCAACAACATCTAGATGTACCCTGCCGACGCCTGACAGAAGCACCTGTTTTGTCTCCTGCTGCCGAGTAATTCGCAAGGTCAGATCTTCGTCAAGTAGCTTGCTGATCGACGAAAACACCTTTTCCTCATCACCTTTCTTTGCACTGACGGCAAAAGAAATAACTGGCTTAAGAGGTTCGGGTGCGGCAAAATTGATTGGGTTTGCAAGATCGCAGAGAGTGTCCCCAGTAACCGTTTCTTTGAGTTTGGCAACGCCGATAATCATACCTGGTCCAGCGTATTCAATTGGTTTTTGTTCTTTTCCTTCAAGGACATACAATTGCCCGAACCTTTCTGATATCTTCTTTGAGGCATTGTAAAAAGTGTCGCCCTTCAAGACACCGCTAAAGATCCTAAAAATGGTCAGCCGGCCTGTATAAGGATCGGCCATGGTCTTAAAAACCAAGGCTGAAAATGGCGCATTCTCATTTGGTTGCACTTCAACTGCATCACTGCTTCCATCTTTGGTCGCGGGAATTGGTGCCCTCTCTGCTGGAGAAGGCATATACATATTCATAACGTCAAGAATGGGGGTAACACCTTTGTTTTGGGTCGCTGAACAAACACAAATCGGAGAAATAACCGCCTTTGCCAGACCATTTTTCAAACCTGTGGTGATTTCTTCAAAAGTGAGTTCTCCTTCTTCAAGAAATTTTTCAATCAGTTCGTCGTCGGTCTCTGCCACCGATTCCATTAGAGTTTCCCTGAGCAACGCCACTTCATCTTCCATTTCTGCAGGTACGTCGACAGATTTCAAATTCCCTTTGTCGCCATCGAACAAGTATGCCTTGCCACTTGCAAGATCAACATACCCCTTAAAATTCTCCTCCGCACCAATGGGCAAGTGTAAAATCACCGCATTGAACGGCAGTGATTCTTTGATCTGATCAACCGTACTGAGAAAATCAGCGCGCTCCCGGTCCATTTTGTTGATGGCAATAACCGTGGGCAGGTTTCTTTGTTTTATTATCTTCGAAAATTTAATGGTCTGCCCCTTGACCCCAAGAACAGCGCCAATGGTGAAGAGGGCATTATCACAAACATACGAGGCAAATACTGTTTCATTGAGAAAGTTGTCATCGCCAGGAGTATCAATCAGAAAGACATTGTGCTTCTTCCAGGTGTAATTATGGAAACTGGAGTTTATTGAAATTTTTCTACTGATTTCCTCATCTTCATAGTCCATTACTGCAGTGCCGTCATCGACCCGACCAAGTCTGCTGATTTTTCCGGCACTATAAAGCATTGCCTCAACAAGGGATGTTTTGCCGCAATTACCATGGCCTATGATTGCAACATTTCTTACTATATTTGTATCCTGCATTCGTATCTCCTCAAAAACGACGATTTGTCAATGCTCTCTCCAGATACCAAAAAGCTCCAATACCGCCCACTTTGACACTAGTCCATAAGAAAAATTATTTTGCTTTTTTAGCGAAGAATTTTCCATGATAGGACTTCTACCCCGCAAGAGGTATCGCAAAGAATCCCTAGTCGGGCTTGGGACGACATATTCATATATTCAATTTCAAAATACAAAGTCAAGAAAGATTAGCCGAAGATTGGACTTTCAAAAGAAATATTTCCAAGGAAAAAATTGACTTAAAGCAAAAGGATGATTTTGTGGCATATTTTTTACGATCGGGGTATTCTGCCGACGCCGGTGATTGGCTTCAATTAATCCAGGAAAAAAACCCATTGACAGAGCATACAAAAAACAACGGAACCATTGCAAAATCTGCCGCCTCCGTCGGAATAGCTGTTATGTGCAGTCGTGTGCTTGGCCTGGTAAGAGAACAGGTATTTGCTGGACTATTTGGAGCGGGCTTTATCTATGATGCTTTTGTAGTGGCGTTCAGAATCCCTAACTTATTGCGCGATCTCTTTGCTGAAGGTGCACTTTCCGCAGCCTTTGTCACCGTTTTTTCTGCTTATGACAAACAACGCACTCAAGAAGAAACCTGGAAACTCGCGGCAAATGTACTGAATTTTATTTCTATTTTTCTATGTATAATTACCTTGTTGTTGTTTTTCTTCGCAGGAGAAATAGTTTCCCTTCTAGCTCCTGATTTTTCTCTCATTGCCGGAAAAACCGAGCTAACCGTAAAGCTTACCCAAATAATGTTGCCCTTTCTTATCTTTATTTCTCTCTCCGCAGTGGTTATGGGAGTTTTAAACACCAAAGGACGTTTTTTTATCCCGGCAATTGCCTCCAGTTTTTTCAATCTCGGTTCTTTGATCGGCGGCACAACTCTCGCTTTCATCCTCCCCCGCTATGGCCAGCCTGCGATAGTCGGCATGGCCATAGGTACCCTGATCGGTGGCTTTCTACAACTTGGTGTTCAGCTCCCTGCCCTCTATAAAACCGGCTTTCGCTACACACCATTGTTACGAATTACCGACCCTGGACTACGTCGAATCCTCACCTTGATGATTCCGGCAACCGTTGGTCTTTCGGCCACCCAGATCAATCTTTTTATCAATACAAATTTTGCCGCCTCCTGTGCAGAAGGTTCCGTTTCCTGGCTATATTACGCTTTCCGACTTGTACAATTGCCAATCGGTGTATTCGGGGTCGCTCTGTCAATTGCTATGTTACCTGTTTTGGCAAAACAGGCCGCCGATAAAGACATCGGGGCTATGAAAGACACAATGGTTTCATCCCTGACCATGGTCTTTGCCCTGACTGTACCGGCAACAGCTGGACTCATCATTTTATCTCAACCAATCATCCGCCTGATTTACCAGCACGGCGCCTTCACCGCCCTTGACACCCTGGCAACAGCAGACACCCTCTGCCTTTACGCCATTGGCCTCTTTGCCTATTCAGCAAACAAAATACTTGTTCCGGCTTTTTATGCCCTAGACAAAACTAAATACCCAGTTATCGCAAGTTTTCTAGCAATCATCATTAACATCGTTATTATCAAACTCACCATTGCCACCTATCAACACAGAGCCATTGCCCTCTCCACTTCGTGTACCATGCTTATTAATTTCGTATTTCTTATGATTGTACTCTATAGAAATCTTCAGGGATACTCAATCAGTTATCTAGCAAAAGGATGTTTGAAGATCGGTGTCGCTACCCTCGCCCTCTCAGGCCTGTTACTCCTGACCCGATCTTTATTGGCAGGTTGGTTAACTGGGACCATTGTTCAACAGACAGCGGCACTCTTTCTCATTATATTTTGTTCAGCAGCCCTTTATACAGTCATACTCGACAGGCTTCGTCTGGCCGAATTGAACATTCTTACAAAAAAACTAAAATCCAGGTTCAAGAGGAAATAGTCAAAACAAACCCAAAATTCTAGTTTGACACTATTCTTTGTTGCGCAGAGCCTCTATCTCCTTTCGCAGGCCCGCGATCTCAGACTGCAGCTTCTCCAAGTCTGAAACCCTTACAAGTTGCATCCTGTTTAAAGTTGCCTCAACAACCTTATCTGTTTGATTTCTAAGTGCCTCTTTGGATTCTTCTGCCCGCTTTCGCATCTCCAGCATGAATTTTTCACCCTCTTGCTCAGAAAGCTTTCCTTTGTCTATCAGTTCCTGGGAAAATTCATCAATTTTTTCTTTGGTAAGCGATGCGACGCCCATACCAGTCAAAACTGCCTTTTTTAAAAGATCTATCATAGTGATGGTACCTCCATGTATTGGTAGATTAAGCCGTTGTGAAAAACAACATGGCCGAAGAAATGCTTGGAACGGCATAAGGAGCTGTAAAGAAATGGTTATAAATTGGCTAGCTATTTCCTAACGACTCCTAAACACTTCGGGCAAAAAAATCTGCCGCCCTTTGTTTAGCCTGATCGATTGTGCTGCTAGACTGAATTGAGGCAGCAAAATGATGCCCAAAAACAAAAGGGGCGGCAAAATAGGTGGTAAATTGCTTCAACCGTCCCAACCTTCTCTCCGGGGTAAATCTTTGCTCCAATAGGTTAACAAATTTAAAATAAATTTCGGAATCGGTCTTTTTTTGACAGCTTTTTGACAGTCCATAAATATCCCTGGCAATATCGGCACACAACCAGGGTTTTTCCACTGCTCCCCGTCCTATCATGATCCCATCCGCCCCGGATTGTTCAAGGCTTGTCCTTGCATCATCAATACTAAAAATGCCCCCATTAACAAATATCAATACTGAGACAGCCTCACGAATCTTTCCAATAGCTGCCCATCTAGGCTTACGACAAAACTTTTCGCCGTTCAATCTGGCATGAATGGTTATAATATCAACACCTTCATTCTCCAGCAAGCGGCACAATTCTCTCAGCTTTACAGTATCCAGATTGTCACCCAGTCGAATCTTTACGCTTACCGGAAGGTCTGTGCATGCACGCAACCTGCGAAGAACTTTGCACATCAACCCCTTGTTCTCGACAAGAGATATTCCTGCGCCCTGTTTTCTCTGAAGGGGTGCAGGGCAGCCAAGATTAAGGTCGATACCTTGTGCTCTGAATTCATGGAGTTTTTCAGTTGCTGGACCTATGGCTTCTGTATCTGCGGTCACCAGTTGGTAAAAAAGCGGATATTCATCTGCACTTCTAATCAACAAAGGAGAACAATATTGATTATCATGAGGCAACCGCCGAGCCGCCAGCATTTCAGTGAAAAGCAATCCGACACCACCCTCTTCCTGCACAAGCGTTCTCAAAGCGGAATGTGACAGCCCAACCATAGGCGCTAAAGCAATAGGAGGGTAGATTTGCAAGCTTCGTACGAGTAGTTTGTTCTTGAACACCCTTTCAGCCACGGTCCAATCCTGTCTGCAAATTATTCAATCATTATCGACGAAGTGCGAGAATTCGCGAGAAGGCTCCGTCTTCTATTTTTCGAGAGAGCTTTACATGAATAGTAAAATCTTTTTCGACTAAATTGTAAGATCTAACACCAACGATTACTCCATAACATTCTGCCAGGAATCCCCCTTCAGCAATCTGAATTTCCGAAACTATCTGCCTTCCAAGCAACAATTTAGCATTGTTTTTGCTAGATATTTTAATAATAAACGCCAAACCATTTTTGGAAATATCTAACAATTCACCTTTAAAACTCCTTTTTCCTTTGTTGCCGTAGGGGTCAAAAAGCACATTTTGGGTGAAAAGGGGCACAGGAAAACGCGGATATTCCCGCCGATCATCACCAGACATTTTCAGAAGGTCCGGCACCCCCATATATTTGGAACAATATTGCCTTAAGTTTTCCTCAACCCCTGAAAAGTCTTCACTAATCTTGACAAACACAGCATGATCAAGAACATGAAGATGAACATCCGAGAGAGCTCTTAGGGTAACTGTCCAGACCGAAGCTGAAAAGAACTGATCTCCACCTAAAATGCTGCCAGGTCCCATACGCTTAAGAAAATTATCATTACCGCCGATCAAACAGTTCAGACTCATGTAGCCTGAATTCAAAAAATAAAGAACGTCATCGGTTTCCCCGGCCCGCACAATTATATCGCCCTTCCGGTATTCTTCCTGAACAAGTGCAGAATACAGTGCATTAAACTCTTCAGTGGTCAACTCCTCATAGAGTTCACTCCAGATACCAATAGGGTGGCCGGTGTGTGATGTGGCCCGTTCCTCCTCGATTAATTCCCCAAGAGCAACAGCCTCAGCAAGAGCCATGGGATTGATTTCCAACAGTCTGTCCCGCAATTTCTCTGCCAAAAAGAAATCCTTAATCCGCGCTGCCGAAAGAGCCTGTTCGTTCAATAATCGGCCAACACCATTCATGTCTCCTCCTTGCACTAGCTTACGAAGCTTCTCTTCAATACTCGCTAATGCATGAAGTGCTTTTTGAGTTTGTTGCGGATCGCTGTCAAAAGAAATTGTCTCTGGCAACTCTTGAAAACGTTGTTGATGATGTCTGATTTGAGGATTTAAAGTTTTTAAGGCCTCTTCTATTTGAAGCTGCATTTGCTCACTTCCTTGCAGCTTACCATATTCAAACTTCAGGTTTCGCAGGATTTCCACACTTTTAATGCAGGGGAAGGACTTCAAAGCAGCAATAGCTGCACTTGCAAGCCGATTTCTCGAACGAGATTTTAAACTGTTTATATTTTCGATAAGTTCAGACAATGCCCTTAATACGGTTTCATCTCTTGTCGCATTCTCAACCAGTATTTGAATAATGAATACTTTCAAGTCGTCATTTACAATTTTGAGCCCTTGCAGTAATCGGTGTATTAATTGAGATCCGCCGATTTTATCAATACAACAGATCATTTCGTATTGTACTCGCTTGTCTTCATGACAAAAATACTGCTCTATAAAAGTATAACAGGAATCCTCACCAATATCAGACAGCATACAAAGAACATTTCGAACTACCGCCCATGGTGGGTTGTTTTTCAAACACTCCTCAAGGATTGGCAGGACGAGCGAACCAAATGCCGGTATCAGCTGGATTAGAGCAAGTCGTTCGTTTCTGTTCAAACTCTGAGTAACCCTGTTCAGTAGATACATCGAGGCTCTGGTTTCAAAGAAAAGCAAAAGATTTCGGAAAAGTTGTTGATTGCTATCTTCCAGAAGGTATCCATCAGTCAAATGCTCAAGGGTGGCCTTGGTCGCGAAATTTTTGAGAGATTGAGAGACAACACTACGAAAAGCCGTGGCTTTATCATTGTTTCCACCCTGAATGCGGTGAAAAAGGGCAACGACCTTCTCCCCTTCTTTCCATAAAGATTTTTCAAGGAGCCATAAGGTGAGCACCTCCATCCTTTTGATGACGGTTACAAAGCCGGGCAACACCTCTTTTTCATGTTCCAGCCACGTGTAAAAATTGTTGACGACAAGGAGTATCCCGTCTTTTTCACCACTTTGCAAAAAATGTTCGCCAACCAAGGATAAAATTGAAAGCGTCCTTTCCCTGACATTCGCATCATCTGAATGTGCTGCTTCACCGAGTCTTATTATAAGTATTCTATTACGTTCCCTATCTTCTTCAGATTTTCCTAAAAGATGGTCTACCAGTACTCGGACAAACTCATCGCTTTTAAGAATTTGGAAATCGCCTTCCGTAAGCTTGATTAAATTATATTCAAGCCGCTGTTGTCTTCTCTTTTCTTCCGAAAGAGATATGCCTTTTCTGATATTTTCAAGGACATCTTTTTGTGGTCCCGACTCAGTATTCATCTGATAATCCTATAAAGCTTCAATTGCGAGGAGCTCAAAGTCCTCTTTGGCACTCATTATCCTGGTAATATAATTTTTTTCTCCCCTTTAACCAACTTATATTACAGGTTAGTCAAAAAGAGTTTAGCTTCCGGATCGAATGTTTT
>JAHJLI010000101.1 GCA_018821785.1 Pseudomonadota bacterium | reverse complement strand
TGGAAAAAATCGCCGATATCGGTGTGAGCATAGCCAAACGTGTGCAGAATATCTCGAAGTTTAAACATGCCGGTGCGGTTTCCTATGATTTCAGAAAGATGAGCGAAAAAGCGCTGCTCATGCTGAAAAAAAGCATCGACTCCCTGATTGAAGGCGACGCCGTACTGGCCCGGTCGCTCTTTGTCGATGATGACGAGGTTGATGCCATGAAAGACCGCTGCTACGAAGACATAAAAATACGAATCAAAAATGACCCGGAACATCCCGGTTACCATATCAACACCTTCCTCCTTGGTCGCCATCTCGAGCGTATTGCCGACCGAGCCGTAAACATTGCCTCGGAAGTCATCTATCTCGTTGAAGGGACGATAACCAAGGTTCATTAACCGGGGTTCTGATTTAATTAGACAAAAAAAATTATCGGCAATCCCAAATGATCTATCCCTCTATCATCCCCTGTATCCTGGTTCTCGCGGCAGGAGTTTATCTTCTCGGATTGCGTCGAGCCGAGAAAGTGGCAGCCCTTTCCGGCGGCCTGCGGGAAATGCACTCTCTGCCTACCCACTATGGCGTTTTCGCGGCCTTGTGCTGCGCCCTGCCTGCACTTTTCCTGCTCGCCATATGGATGGTTTCAGAGGAAAAGATTGTGACCCACATGATCTCAGGGAATCTCCCGGCCGAGTATTTGAAGCTTCCAGCAAACAAGCTTTCTCTGGTTATCAATGAGGTAAAGAATATCGCCTTTGGTGGTTTTACCGCAACCAGCGGCAACCCTGCGATCGAACAGGCAGCCGCAGCCTATGTGGCCCATCTTCATGCCACCAGAAATATCGTCAGCATCGTTGTCCTCTTTTGTTGCATTGTTCCCGCATGGTTTTCCCTGCGCAGCATCACCAAAGACCTGCGGGCAAGGAACCTGGTGGAGGGAGCGGCACGGATTCTTCTTATTGGTTGCGCAGGGGTGGCAATCCTCACCACCATCGGCATCGTTTTCTCGGTTTTGTTTGAATCCCTGCGGTTTTTCCAATCGGTCCCGCTGGCGGATTTTCTCTTTGGCCTGAAATGGAGTCCGCAGATCGCCATGCGTGCCGATCAGGCCGGCTCTTCCGGGGCCTTCGGTGCCGTCCCGGTCTTTATCGGCACCTTTCTTATCGCCGCAATTGCCATGATGGTTGCCATCCCCATTGGTCTTCTCTCGGCGATATATCTGTCGGAGTACGCCGGTGCAAGCTTTCGCAACTGGGCCAAACCGACCCTGGAAATCCTCGCCGGAATTCCAACCGTTGTCTATGGCTTTTTCGCCGCCCTGACCGTTGCCCCGTTGATACGAGACATCGGCACGGTTTTGGGTTTAACGGTGTCATCGGAAAGTGCCCTGGCCGCCGGACTTATTATGGGGATCATGATCATCCCCTTTGTTTCGTCACTTTCCGACGATGTCATTCATGCCGTTCCCCAGTCCATGCGTGACGGCTCTCTGGCCCTAGGTGCCACACGTTTTGAGACCATCAGTAACGTCATCATCCCCGCTGCCCTGCCGGGGATTGTCGGCAGCATCCTCCTGGCGGTTTCGCGGGCGGTAGGGGAAACGATGATTGTAGTCATGGCGGCAGGCCTCTCGGCCAATCTGTCGTTCAATCCACTGACTGCAGTTACGACAGTGACCGTGCAAATCGTCACCCTTCTGGTTGGCGACCAGGAATTCGACAGCCCCAAGACTCTGGCAGCCTTTGCCCTGGGTCTGCTTCTTTTCGTTTTCACCCTCGTGCTCAACTTCATCGCTTTGCGGGTGGTGCGAAGATATCGCGAACACTATGAGTAAAAGCCCCCAACAACCTTTCGCCATACATCCAATGAACAGTCCGGAACCCGTTAACACCATGACAACTCGACCAAGTCTTCTTGAACCCGGCAAAAACTTAAAAAAACGCTATCGAACCGACCTTTGGTTTCAGCGGATCGGCATCACCGCCATATTTCTTTCCCTTGCCTTTATCGCTTTGCTCTTCTTCCAGATCATCTCTGAAGGATATACCGCCTTTATCCAAACCAATATTTTGCTTGAGGTGGAGTTTTCCGAGCAGGCTTTTGCCAAGGAAAACCTCGCGACAGCCGACTATCCCGGCCTGATCAAAAAATCTCTCACCGATACATTCCCGGAGGTAAAAAGCCGGAACGGAAAAAAGCTCCTCTTCAGCCTGGTGAGTTCCGGTGCGGCATATAAACTCCAGGAAATGGTCGAGGCCAATCCGAAGATCATCGGCACGAGACAAAAAATGTGGGTTGCCGCCGCCAGTGATGTCGACATGCTGATGAAAAACAAAATCGACCGCAAGGCCCCCGAAGAAAACCGTCGCCTGATGGATAATCAACTGGCTTGGCTCGATATCCTGAAAAGCCAGGGTCGGTTGGAAAAGCAATTCAACCAGACCTTCTTTACCACCGGCGACTCCCGCGAACCCGAACTTGCCGGTATCCTCGGAGGGGTTAAAGGCACCGCTTTGACCCTGTTCATCACTCTTACGCTGGCCTTCCCGATCGGTGTGGCGGCAGCAATCTATTTGGAAGAATTTGCCCCGCAAAATCATTGGACCGATCTCATCGAAGTCAACATCAACAACCTGGCCGCTGTTCCTTCAATTATTTTCGGTCTTCTCGGCCTCGCGATCTTTATTAATTTTTTTGGCCTGCCGCGCTCTACCCCCATCGTCGGCGGACTGGTACTTGCCCTCATGGCGCTACCGACCATCATCATTGCCGGCCGGGCGTCCCTCAAGTCGGTACCACCTTCGATCCGCGAGGCAGCGCTCGGCATCGGGGCCTCGAAGATGCAGACCATAACCCATCATGTGCTGCCGCTGGCCATGCCCGGAATGCTTACCGGCGCTATTATCGGTATGGCTCATGCCCTGGGTGAAACTGCTCCGCTTCTGATGATCGGCATGGTCGCCTTTATCGTCGATATTCCAGGGGCAATTACCGACCCGGCCGCCGTTCTGCCGGTACAGATTTACCTCTGGGCCGATAGCCCGGAACGTGGGTTTACCGAGAAGACCTCGGCGGCCATTATCATTCTGCTGGCCTTTCTTATGACCATGAACAGCCTTGCCATTTACCTTCGTAAGAAATTTGAAATCAAATGGTAATGGAATGCTAACAAAAGGCTGTTCTAATCCTACCTGTCCAACCCACGTTTCTTTTATGAAACATAAAAAATTATTCATCAGGAGAGCAACAATGAAAGCATCACATTTGTTAGTAGCAGGAAGCCTGTCTCTTTTTATGGTTTCTCCTGCTTTTGCCGCCAGAGACTATATCTCAATCGTCGGTTCTTCCACCGTTTACCCGTTTGCCACAGTTGTCGCAGAAAAATACGGCAAGACCAGCAGTACAAAAACCCCGAAGATTGAGTCCACTGGATCGGGCGGCGGTTTTAAGCTGTTCTGCGGTGGGGTGGGTGTCGATCATCCGGATATCACCAACTCCTCCCGGGCGATCAAAGATTCAGAAATAAAAACCTGCGCCGATAACGGCGTAAAAGAAATCGTTGAGGTAAAAATCGGCTATGACGGCATCGCTGTAGCCAATGCCAAAACCGCTCCCCAGTTCAAACTCAGCCGCAAAGATCTCTTCCTTGCCCTGGCAAAAGAGGTGCCGGATCCGAAGGATCCCGCCAAGCTCATCGCCAACCCCTATAAAACCTGGAAAGACGTAAATCCTGAACTGCCCGCCAATACAATAGAAGTCCTCGGCCCGCCGCCGACCTCCGGTACCCGTGACGCCTTTGTCGAATTGGTTATGGAAACAGGTGCCGACACCTTAGAGGCAATGAAAGCCTTGAAAAAAGCAGATAAAAAAGCCCATACCAAGGCCACTCAGACAGTCAGGGAAGACGGCGCTTATATTGAAGCAGGGGAAAATGATAACCTTATCGTCCAGAAGCTGCAATCCAACCCGAATGCCCTGGGAATTTTCGGCTTCTCCTTCCTCGACCAGAACGGCGACAAAGTTCAAGGTTCATCTATCGAAGGCAAGTTGCCGACCTATGATGCCATCGCCGACGGTTCTTATCCGGTATCCCGGCCTCTGTTTTTCTATGTGAAAAAGGCCCATGTCGAAGTCATTCCGGGAATGAAAGGCTATCTTGCTGAATTCGCAAGTGAAAAAGCCTGGGGTAAAGAGGGCTACCTTGCCGACAAGGGTTTGATCGCCATGCCCGATGCAGAAAGAAAAGAGATGGCAGAATCTGTTGCCGACCTCAAGGTTATGGAAGGAAAATAATCCGGCAAGGGTGTAATACAGCTCCTGCGGCCCATATTTCGCGCTTTGCGGGATGGGCCGCCTCCACAAAAAAAATAGTACGAAGCATACTGAGAGAAAAACAATGGAAATTGCAGCATCAAGGATGACCGATCAGGCTTTTCCTATCATGAACGCCGACATTCTCGCCGAGGAACACGCACGGCTGCATGCACGACCGGTGGACAGGAAAACCGTCGGCAGTCCTTTTGTAAAAAATCCGCGCATGACCTGTCGGAATGTGGATGTTTTCTACGGTGAAAAACAGGCGATCAACAAAGTGAGCATCGATGTCGGGCAGAATCAGGTACTGGCGATGATTGGCCCTTCCGGATGCGGCAAATCGACCTTCTTACGCTGCCTGAACAGAATGAACGACACCGTGTCCTCCTGTCGGGTCGAGGGGAAAGTCTGTCTTGACGGCATCGATATCTATGGCCCCGCTATTGACGTCGTACCCCTCAGGGCAAGAGTGGGCATGGTCTTCCAGAAACCCAACCCCTTTCCTAAATCGATCTACGACAATGTCGCTTATGGCCCGCGCATTCACGGCCTTACCAGGGATAAGAACGAACTCGACGAAATCGTCCAGACCTCGCTTGTCAAGGCCGGTCTCTGGGAGGAGGTCAAAGACCGCCTGCGCGAGCCTGGCACCGGACTTTCCGGCGGACAGCAGCAGCGGTTGTGCATCGCCAGGGCCATTGCCGTAAGCCCCGAGGTGATCCTCATGGATGAACCCTGCTCCGCCCTTGACCCCATTGCCACCGCCAGGGTCGAAGAGTTGATCGCCGAACTCCGGGCTCAATATGCAATCGTTATCGTCACCCACGCCATGCAGCAGGCCTCGCGGGTTTCTCAACGCACCGCCTATTTTCATCTGGGCGATCTTATTGAAGTCGGGCCGACCGAAAAAATCTTCACCAACCCGGGCCACAAACTTACTGAAGATTATATCACCGGCCGTTTCGGTTGATCGTTTCCTGCGCCTCTATTTTAGCTTACAAAAAAGGAGGACAAGCAATATTGCTTGTCCTCCTTTTTTGTTAGGCCAGAGGCCATCTCGGTCGTTACGGCAATTCCTGTTCAGTGGCTTTTTGTCGCAGTTCCACCCTTGTTGTTCAGCCGGTCATGGCCGCGCACCCCAATGTGACAGGATGCACAACGGGTATTTGAGGCAAAAGAGGTAGAACCGTCATGGCAGGAACCGCAATAACCACCCTTGTAGAGTGTGGCCATGGTAAAATCGTCCTTTTCTTCAGCAGCACCGCTCTCCATTTCGAACAGGTCGTCGTGACAGGAATCGCAAGCAAGACCCGCATCCATGGTGTGGATCTTATGCTCAAAGACCACCGACTTAACGGGTTTCACCCAGACGATGGGCGCTTCCGGACCATAGGTATCTTCATCATAGGCCTGCGCGGCCTCCTTCTTGTCAGCCCCGGCAATGAGCAAAGAACCGGACAATAGACAACCACCTAGAACCAATACCATCAGAATTTTCTTCATTTTTATCTCCTGCGTATCTATCACGCCTAAGGTACGACCCTGCAGAGAATCAAATCCCTTGCGTCCTATGCATTTATATAAAAAACATTTGGAATGGCACCAGTTTCCGGACGCAACACCCAGACTATGGTCTCCGGGGTGTGAACCAGTTTAAAAACCCTGCTGGCCGGATCGGCAAGATTGCCGAAGACCCTTACATCAGCCGGGCAGGCCTCGGCACAAGCTGTTATCGTGCCGCCTTTTGAGAGGCGAGATTCAAAACAAAAATCACACTTATCAATCACCCGACGTTCCTCATTGAAATACCTTGCGTTATAAGGGCAAGCGGTCACACAGGTTTTACAGCCGATACAGAATGACGGCTTAAATATTCCAACGATTCCAGTCTTCTTATCTTTCCAGGTTGCCGTCGTCGGGCACACCCTGACACATGGCGGATTATTGCAGTGATTGCAGAGAACCGGCATAAAGGTTGTTTCAAACTTATTGCCTTCAAGGGCTCGGCGCTTTTCGAGAATAGTTGTCCTAAAACCGTACTTCGGCACATGGTTGGTCTTTGCACAAGCTTCCTTGCAAAGCTCACAGTCAATACACCGCTTTTCTCGTATCACCATACTATAATGGGGGCTGTAAGGGTATTTACCGACCTCGGGTACAATCGTGGAGCCGTGTGCATTTCTTACGGTAGCCAAAGAGAGAATGCTTCCTCCAAGATACATCCCGGTGACGGCAAGGCCGAATTTCAACAACGCTCTCCTTTCAACTGAAGGCAGGGTATTCACATCCTCACTTTCCATTTGTTCTAAATCATCAATTCTCATGCAACCACCTCTTGAATTTCAACAAATCCCCTGTACGGCTTAATCGGCAATCAGGGCATTAGCGTAACCTATATGATCCGAGTTTCCAGGTGCATCGTGTACGATGCTCAATGATGCTCCGAGATATGTCCCCGGAAGAGCTTCTCTCCAATCAGAAAGATCAGCCCGCAAAAGGCCACTCCACCCCCCACCACCATATATTCATGCAAGGTTGGTACATAGGTGAGGAGTTCCGGATAATCAACAAGGCCCATTCCGTGGAAAGACGGAATTAACTGACCGACTATCACCAGGTCATAGCGCATGTAAAAAATTCCGACCATCCCAGCCAAAGATGCAACAAACAGCGCATTTATATTTCGTCCCCGCACCACCAGAATTATCACCAGTGGAATCGCCATTCCCAGCAGGACTTCGCCGACCCAGAAGTTGAAAGCATATGAACCGGTGAGCAGAGTCATCATCGACTCATACTTGCCGGGAGGATTACCGGTTACTCCGGAGATCATCTTCCAGATGGTAAAGAAGATGATAATCGCCATCATTAAGGCTCCCATTTTCGCGACACTTTCCATCGACTTCTTCATCCCTTCACTCATCCGCCAACCATTGAATTTGTAAGCAATAATGGTGAAAAAGATTATCGCGACACAGCCGGACATAGCCGCCGAGGTGATGAAATAGATCGGCATATATGGTCCATGCCAGAACTCGCGACCATTCAACAGTCCAAATACCGCTCCAAGGTTGGAATGCGCGGCCACACCGGTCAACAACCCGGCTAGGCCGAAACTGGTGGCTATTTTGTGCTGCTCCTTCTGGAGCATGACAAATTCAAGTATCATAAATACCAGATAGGCACCATACAGGGTACCCATCCACCAGATGTTCGAGGTGAGATTGGCACCAAAGACATTGCCAATAGGCATGCGCCAGGAGTTCTCGATCTCAAAGGCGATAACCAAAAAACCGGCGACGATGGTGGCAATCGACAAGAAAACTGCCCGTTTAGCAATGGGATTAAAATTCTCAAAGCCAAAAACATGGCCAACCGAGGAAACGATACACAAGCCGGTGGACGTCACCACAAAAAAAACGTAAGCGGCGATCAGAATGCCCCAGGGTA
>JAHJLI010000100.1 GCA_018821785.1 Pseudomonadota bacterium | reverse complement strand
TTTTACTTAAAACATGAAAAAATAATGCATGTAACAATATAATAATAAATGAAAAAACAGAGTTTGTTACGCGGAGTCCATGACAACCTTTACCTCTGCCGTGAGAGAGCATAGCTGAGCTTCTTCCTGAGTATACAAAAATAAGACAACAGAGATGTTTGCTATCCCCTATTATTAATCCGTACGCCGAACGTTCGACATTGAACGCGATTCTAATTCTAGTAAATTCAGTAAGATGACTGTAGTGATTTCAAATCCAATGTCGGCTAATCAGGTTTTGTCTTAATAACGACCGACTTCACCCTCCCTATCCTGTCCACAAAAAATGAATTGAATTGATATTCGACACCCTGCATTGTAATATTTCAGACTTTTATCCATTCCTGGTCTCTACGGCATGTGCATTCAGAGTAGAGTTCCCTGGTTCTTAGTATGAGTATTTATTGGGGTTTTCATTGAATATCCTCGGGATTTCAGCCTTGTATCATGATTCAGCTGCTGCTCTTGTCATTGATGGTGAAATAGTTGCTGCGGCTCAGGAAGAGCGTTTTACCAGAGTAAAGCACGACCATCGGTTTCCTGAAAAGAGCCTGCACTTTTGCCTGGACTATGCGAAACTGAAGGTTTCCGACCTCGATTATGTTGTTTTCTACGACAAACCATTGCTGAAGTTTGATCGAATTGTTGAAACATATGTGGCGTTTGCCCCGCGGGGATTTCGCTCTTTTATGCGGGCAATTCCTCTTTGGCTGAAAGAAAAAGTTAATATCCGCAGGGAAATCCGTAAACAACTGGGCACCGATTTTCATGGAAAAATTGTCTTTCCGGAACACCATGAGTCACATGCAGCGAGCGGGTTCTTCCCTTCGCCTTTCGATGAGGCGGCAATACTCACCGTGGATGGGGTAGGGGAGTGGGCAACGGCAAGTGTCGGTGTGGGAAAAGGGAACAGAATCGAACTGCTCTATGAGTTGCGCTTCCCCCATTCTCTCGGCCTCCTCTATTCGGCATTTACCTCCTATACAGGATTCAAGATAAACTCCGGAGAGTATAAGCTTATGGGCCTGGCACCTTATGGCAAACCGCTCTATGTCGATAAAATTAAAAAGATGGTTGACATTAAGGAGGATGGCTCCCTGTGGATGGACATGAGCTATTTCAACTATTGCCAGGGCTTGACCATGACCTCCAAGAAATTCCATGCGCTGTTTAATGGTACGCCACGCAATCCCCAGGATGAAATCAACCAGAAACAGATGGATGAAGCCGCATCAATCCAGGCGGTGACTGAAGAAATAATGGTGAAAATGGCTCGTTTTGCTGCTAAAGAAACGGGCATGAGAAATCTCTGTTTGGCCGGAGGGGTTGCGCTCAACTGCGTAGCTAACGGCAGAATTCTGAGAGAGAAGATATTTGACAATATCTGGATTCAGCCGGCGGCGGGCGACGCGGGAGGTGCCCTTGGGGCTGCCTTGATCACCTGGTATCAGCTCCTTGGAAAGCCTCGTACTCCAAGTAAGAACAGCCAAAAAGTGTCTCTTCTTGGTATCGAATACAGCGGCGCGCAGATTCAGGAGTTCCTCGATTCAGTAAACGCCAAATACAGGCGGTATGACGATGAGAGTTGTATCTCACTGGTTGCGGAGTACATTGCCACGGGGAAGGTCATTGGCTGGTTTAACGGTCGTATGGAGTATGGGCCGCGGGCGCTTGGTTCTCGCTCGATTATCGGCGATGCCAGGAGCAGGACAATGCAATCGACCATGAACCTCAAGATTAAATACCGGGAATCTTTTCGCCCCTTTGCGCCTTCGGTCCTGCTTGAGGATGTGGCTGAATATTTTGATCTTGACCAAGAGTCGCCGTATATGCTCATTGTCGCTCCGGTTGCTGAAAGAAAGCGGCTTGGTTGCAGAGATGAGCAGGAAGTTATGGTTCCGGCGGATTCTGATGTATTGAAACAGGTCCATACTGCTCGCTCGGTCATTCCTGCTGTCACCCATATCGACTATTCGGCCCGTGTACAAACTGTGGATAATCAATATAATGGACGTTTCTACCGGTTGCTGCAAGCATTCAAAGAAAAAACAGGCTGCCCGGTGATCATCAACACCAGCTTTAACGTCAGAGGGGAACCGATTGTCTGTTCACCAAAAGATGCCTTCACCTGCTTCATGAATACCGAGATGGATATCCTGGTTATGCAAAACTTCGTCGTGTTGAAAACGGATCAGCAGCAACAGTCCGAGGCGGAAGTGGAAAAATTTAAAAATTCAGTACCATTGGATTGAGCGATGATTAACCCCTTTCAAGAGGTCAATTGGAGGCCAGGCTCCTCGGAATTGAGGCGGTTTGGTGTCACCCTGGTCATTGGCTTTACCATTATTTCTGCGACATTACTGGCGATCCGATGTGCTGTCATGCCCATGGCTGAGGCTGTTGGGATAGTAGCATGGATTTTTGCCTTCGGCTTCGGGCTTGGTCTTCTCGCCATTCTCCTGCCCCCGCTGGCATGGCCCTTCTACCTTCTATGGTATTTCCTCTCCTGCTCGCTTGGCATGGTTATTTCCAACCTCTGTTTTCTTCTCTTCTTCTACGCGCTTTTCAGCCCCTTTGCGCTGCTTCTGCGCCTATTGACCGGTCGTGATCCCCTGGTGTTGAAGAAACTGGAAAACAGAGAGAGTTACTGGTGCAGGCGTCCTCCCGGGCGGTCGACGCAATCGTATCTCAGACAGTATTGAGGAGGGGGCATGCAGCAAAAGCAAAAACGGGACCAGAACGACAGTCTGGAAAATGGAGCCGACATCGGGCTGTTGGCGGAGGCATGGTCCTTTCTCAGGGAAAACAAGAAATATTGGCTTATTCCGATATTGATTGTGTTCTCCTTCTTTGGATTATTACTTGCCCTGGCCGGGACAGGAGCTGCACCATTCATTTACACCTTGTTTTAGATTCAACTGACTGCGGTGTGTTGAGCACTGCAGCTCGTTATGCTCCGACAGGGAACACATCCCTTTTATAGAGGATACAGCATGGCAGAAAAATTCACGGTAACTCTGGCTATTCCCTGTTTCAATGCAGAACTATTTATCGGTCAGGTCCTTGAATCAATCGTGGCTCAGACCCGGCAACCGGATGAGATTATCATTGTCGACGACGGTTCAAGCGATGACACAAGAAAGATAGTCAGCCAGTTCCCCAATCGCCTGATATGTCACGACAGCAACAAGGGAATCGCCGCGGCCAGAAACAGCGCTATAAAGCACGCTTCCGGTGATATTATTGTTTTTCTCGATGCTGACGCCCTTGCTTCTCCGCAATATATCGAGGAGATGGTGGCTGGTTTTTCCGGGGACGATGTTGCCGGAGTGAATGGCCGTGCCATTGAGTCCGTGCAGAAAACCATCTACGACAAATGGCGAAAGGAGGTGCTTTTTCAAGAGTGGGGAAATGCTCACCGTGAAGAGGTGTATTTCCTCTTTGGCATGTGCGCCGCCTACCGCAAAAAGACCCTGGAAGAAGTCGGCGGGTTTGATGAATTGTTCCGTATAAGCGGCGAGGATATGGATATCTCCTACCGGATTCGCAAGATGGGGTATCGTCTGGCCTACACTCCCAAAGCCCTTGTCTATCACCTGCGCGAAGACTCTAGTGAGACCATAAGGAGGATGACTTTTCGCCACTGTTTCTGGGGGTTTATTGCCCAGAAAAAAAACCACTGCAACCAGAACAAGATTTCTCTCAGTCAAAGCGCCGGAATCTTTTTGCGACAGCTCTTTCTTGACGGACTTTTAAGTGGTAACCTGGCGTTTGCCGCTCTCTCTCTGCGGCTTCATTTCATTATCCTCAGGGCCTTTGTCGCCGCGAGAAAAACCGACCCCGTCGAAGCTGCAAAACTTGCTGGTGTCCAGGGTACAGTCAAGAACTTTGAGTGGGAAGGACATTGGAAAAAGTGATGGGAATATCTGAACTGTTACTCTTGCCGTTCTTTGTCTGTTTTGTTCTTTCCGTGCTGGGTTTTCTCTTGCATCCGCCTTTCTTTCTCTATCTCATCTTTGCCTGCCGCAGAAAAAACGCCGGTAAAAAAGAGACACTTCAGATCTATGATAAAGAGCGTCTGCCACTGCAGATCATCCAGCTCCCTGTTTTTAATGAAGACGTGGACATGGTCAAGGCGCTGATCGATTCTGCCTGCGGTGTGTGGTATCCGAGGGAGAAGGTGATCATTCAGCTGCTTGATGATTCGGACCAGGAAAGCATTTCTCTGGCACTGAAAGAGTATGTTGATTTAAAAAAGAGCCAGGTTCCCGGGGTGCAGCTGCATTATCTGCACCGATCCGACCGGTCGAATTATAAGGCTGGCAACTTGAATTTTGGTCTTGGCGAGGTAAGGAAAAGCTTCCCGGATAAGGGCGAGGCTGAGCTTGACCAGAGCATTGTCTCCATTTTCGATGCTGATTTCTTGATTCCAGACGAGTATCTGCGTTACACCGTTGGCTACTTTGACGACCCCAGCGTCGGTGCAGTGCAGGCAGACATGGATTTCGCCAACAGGAATGACAGTGCGTTGACCAGGGCAGCGGCAGTTTTTCAGGAAAACCTGCACCGGATTGATTTTACCGGCAGGAGTGTGAGCGGCCACCTCACTACCTTTAAAGGGTCCGCTGGTAGTCTGCGCTATCGGCTCATCCGCGACTGCGGGTTCTGGCAGGGGGACACCCAGATTGAAGATGTCGACCTCAGCTTCGCTGCCCAGGCAAAGGGCTGGAAGATTGTCTATACGGATCTTGTATCCTGCAGCTGCGTGTTGCCCTCCAGTTACAATGATTTTAAGCTGCAACAGCGCTCCTGGATGAAGGGTATCATGGAGGTGATGCGCAAACAGCTGGGCGGGGTGTTAGGCTCGTCCCGGCTGGGTTTTTTTCAAAAGCTGCTGGCGCTGGAGTTCTTTTTGGTTTTTTCCCTTCAGTCGATGTTTATGGTGGTATCCCACCTGACCCTGATTCCGGCCTACTACTTCTGGAGCAGTATAGGGGAAGCCTGGATATTTCATGGGCTTGTTCTGGCACTTCCACTCATTCTCGCCTTGACCCACATCCCTTTTATCGCCGTACGCATGGGAAATCCAGAAACGGCGGACCAGACCAGATCCAGCCTGCCGGGAAAAGAGCCACTTTTTGCCTTCGCGCTCATGACCGCCCTGTTTGTGACCCTTTCCTATGGTTTGATTGAGGGATTGAGTGGCGCTGTGGTGCATCGTGACCGGACAGGCAAGGTGGGGCGAAAAAAAGAGGGGAGGAAAGGAACCATTACCGCAGGAACCAGCATCGTCATCCTGGGCAGGATAAATGGTGTCGAGTGGCTGATGGCCCTCTACAGTATCCTGGTGGTCTGCTGGGCCGGGTTGAATGGCTTTGTGGCAATTGCCACGGTTTATTCGGTGCTGGCGGTCATTTATCCCCTGAACGCGATCATCTCATTTTGGCTCTTGCCGAAAAGGACCAGAGTCGAAAAATAGGAGAACAGAGAACGGGGAACCGTCCTATTTCCCCGAAATAACCTGGAGGTGCTTGAAGAGTTTCTGCTCCAGTTCGTACCCAATCTTACCGTTTTGCTCGATGACATTGGTTGTCTCCAGGGGATCTTTTTTCAGGTCGTAGAGTTCCCGTGCATCGGTATCGAGGGAGATGATAAATTTCCAGTCGTCGTTGGTGGTGATCGCCCGTTTGAAGCTTTGCATCAGATAATCAGTTTCGGAAAAACCGTCGAGGGTCGAGCTCTTACCCGCCGTGAGTGGCTGGAGGCTGACGCCCTGCATCTGTTTCTCTGCCTTCGGGTCGTTTATTTTAAGAATATCAAGAATTGTCGGCATGATATCAATGGTGCTGGCCAGGTCCTTCGTCGACCCTCTCCTCTCCGGCATTCGGATAATAAGGGGGACACGGATCAGTTCGTTGTAGAGGCTGAAGCCATGATCAATTCGTTTATGTTCATAATATTCATTGCCGGAGCCGGAGGATATGACGATGATGCTGTTTTCAAGGAGGTTCATCTCCTTTAATTGCTGGATGAATTGACCGAATCGTTTGTCCGCTGCAGATATTTTTGCGTCATAAACTGACTCCAGAAACTTGATATCGTCTGGAGAGAGGTCAACACTTCCCTGATCAATATTCTTATTTCGCAGATCCCAGTATTCATCGACGGTTCCCTGCAACGGCCCCTGGTATCCTTTATATAAAAATTTTGCCTTTCCCTCCTCATTCATGGGAAATCTGCCATGGACATCGTATCCCTGGACAAAGAGGAAGAATTTTTTGCTGCCTTTGTTCTTCAACCATTCAAGGGCCATGGGCATGGTTTCATCAAAACCCGCAAAGGTCTTCTTGTCGTAATAGGTGTCAAAGCCTCTGGCATAGCCAAAATCGCTTGAAACACCAGCGCTTCCGGTGAAACCGGCAGTTTGATAGCCGTAGCTTTTTAACACCTCGGCGAGAGTCACAACGTTTGGAGACTGCTCGGAGAGGGTGGAAATCTTCTGCTCTGTTTTGGTTATTTCCCAATATTTATTGGTAATTTTGTGCTGGCTGGGATAGAGCGAGGTGAACCAGCTCATGAAAACCGGTAAGGTCCAGCTGGATGGACTGATTACCCTTTCAAAGAGAAATGCATCCTTGGCAAAGGCGTCCAGGGAGGGTGTGGTGTTTTTTGCATAGCCGTAACAGCCGATGTGGTTGGAGCCGAGCGGTTCAAAGCCAATCACTATAACATTAAGATTATCTTGAAGTTGTCGTGCGTTTTCCACCTGGGCTAGAGGTTTTGCAACCTCGACGGTGGTTGCCGGGTCTCTGGGTGCTGCTTCGGCAAGGTTAATTTTTTTAATGTCTTTGGTGAAGGTTATGCCTTGCACGAAACGAAGCGCCTGTTCCTTGCTGAATTGCGCCTTAGGCGTAAAAAAGTCGAGACGTGCCAGTGATTTGTTTGCAGGATTGTAGATAAAGGTCAGGAACCCTTTGAAGGTAATCAACTCTTCCGCCATCGCCCCGTAAATATAGCGATCGTTGCTTGCCAGGAAATAGAGGGGTAGCGTTTGGCTCGGGGTGTCAATCAGCTGGTATTCCGGGCGCAGTTCTTCGGGATACTCTATATTCTTGGTTACCATGCCGGGATAAGGCGATGGTAGATTGGTGTAAAGGGAGTTGATAATATTGAATCGTTCCTCAATGTTTTTTCGAACATCCGTAAGATCAATGGGAGAGATGATTTCGATCTTGAGTTGATCCTGTCCTCTTGCTGCCTTGATTGTCCGGAAGGTGCCGGTTTTACCCTGACGACTGATATCCTTCAGCATGACAAATCCGTCAGCGCTTGGAAAGTTTATGCCCGTTGTATCAGTGAGATCGGCAAGTGTTGGTATCTTATTGCTTTTGCATGAGGCAAGGGTAATGAAAAGGAAAAGAGAGAGGAAAAGGATGCGGGGAACCCGTGTGACATTCATTTACACCAACCTTGTTGTATAAGATAGCTATGCCTTTATAGCTATTTATTTGATTTTTTATAATATATGTGCTCTTGTTTCTCTTGATTCCATCGTTTTTGTATGCCATTAATAGAGTCTTTGCAATACTTTTTTGGCTGGATTATTCTTGGCTGGGCCAAAGCAGGCTTCAGACTTTTTTGAATTATTATTGCCTTATAAAAATCATTACGGTAGAAAAATCGATTGACTCGGCAACCTGAGTCGAAAATTAAATATTTCAAATCGGAGGAGAAATGAAAACAGCAAGGTTTATAAGTGCTCTCGTGGTTATTATGGGAATGTTTGTGGGCTCCAGTGCCTTTGCAGCCGAGAAGATACATCTTCGAATTGGTTGGCAGGTACCCTGGGCCACCCAGGGACAACTTGTCCAGATACTGAAAAATACCGATATTCTGGAAAAAAACGGCTTGAGTGCAGAATTTGTCGGACGGACCTACGGACCTATGCTGAACGAGATCGCCCTTGCCGATGGCATCGATGTTGTTCTCACCGCAGATCAGCCTGCGGCAGCCTTATTTTCCAAGGACAAAGGGTGGATGGGCATTGGCAAGTTGATGTATAACAGAACGCTGACCTATGTGCCGCCGAACTCACCGGTGCAGACTCTTGCGGACTTGAGGGGCAAAACTATCGGTATTCCGATTGGTGCGGCGGCCGAAAGAATTACCGTGGCTGCCCTCGAACGTGCAGGCCTTGATCCAAAAAAAGACGTTACTATTGTCAATCTGGGGATTCTGGAGCAGGGTCCGTTGGTTCTGAAAGGTGGAGATTCGGCAAAATGGGACAGTATGGATGCCCTGAGCGGTTTTGACCCGACCCCTGCAATTTTTGAAGCTCAGGGTGTGATTCGTGTCCTTGATGTGGGCAAGGTCTGTTCACTGGTACTGATGAATGAAAATTTTATCAGCAAGAATGAAGGGGTTGCCGAAAAACTTATGCAGGCTTTCTTCGATGCCTACGACTTCTATCGGCAGAATATAGAGCAGGCTAACACCTGGTTTATGAAAGAGGCAGGGCTCAAGGAGGCAAACCAGAAGGCCTGCAATGTCGCTGCGTCGATTGAGCCGAATGTCTGGGCCAAATCCAGAAGCGAAATACGGGTGACCCTGAGTGAGGATGACTATAAAATCCTCGATGGTGCTGCTGAGTTTATGGCACCGAAGATTAAAAAACAGGTGGATATGCGAAAATATGTCACCAACAAGTATGCTGAAAAGGCACGATAAACACCAATTCCCGGAAATAAATGGAATATTATGATCTGACCACAGTTGCGCTGAATTGTCTGTATAGTATTGAGAGGGTACTGGTTGGTGTCTTGATGGCCACAGTCTTTGGCATTTCGATAGGCTTGTTGCGGAGTATGTTGCCAAGGAAGGTGAAGGGCAACAAACTCATTAAACTGCTCTTTGAGGCACCCAAGTTCCCGCCCCCCATAGCATGGATACCTTTTGTCATTCTCTTTTTCGGCATTGGGGAAATATCCGCCTACGTCATAGTGTTTATTGGTGCCTTCTCGCCGATATTTACCAGTACCTACGAGGGAGCGGAATCGGTTCCCATGGTGATTCGCAATATTGCAAGGGGCATGGAAATAAAGGGACTTCGGTATCTGTGGAAGATCATATTTCCAGCTGCCTTACCCCAGATATTCACCGGGATCAGGGTGGGTGTCGGCATGGGATGGATGTCTGTTATTGCCGCAGAGATGATAAGCGGCCAGTCCGGGCTTGGCTATTCAATCCAGATCAATCGGTTGAATATGCAATATGATTTAATGACGGTGGATATTGTTCTTATCGGTCTTATCGGTTTTCTCCTGTTTGAAACGATTGTTTTTCTGCAGAAAAAAATCATACCTTGGCATGAAGTGACGATGTGAAAAATGGCAGTTTCAAGGTTGACTGTGTTTGAATTCCGGAAGGTAAGTCATACATTTGGCGAAAATGCCGGTGCCCTCGTTCTGGAGGACATATCGTTTGAAATCAGGGAAGGCGAATGCGTCGGGCTCACCGGGCCTTCCGGATGCGGCAAGAGCACGCTTGCCCAGATCGGTGCAGGTTTTGTCACGCCAAGCAGGGGTGAGGTGCTGGTGGATGGCAGGAATCTTACCAGTACGCCCAGCAGGGCAGTGGCGCTCATTCATCAGGAGTTGGACCTCTTTCCCTGGTTAAAGGTTGAGAAACAAATCCTCTTTGCCCTGCAAAAAGCAGATACATCCAGGGCGAAAGAACTCATATCCCTGGTGAAGCTGAGCGGATTCGAAAAATACTATCCTAATCAGCTCTCCGGGGGAATGAAGAAACGGTTGGCCCTGGCCAGAGGTCTGGCCATAAATCCCAAGCTCCTCATCCTCGATGAATCATTTTCATCCCTTGATTCAAATCTCAAGTACGACCTCTATAGAGATCTGCGGCTGATCTGGGAGAAGACAAAGACCACTATTCTGCTTATCACCCACGATTCCAAAGATTTACAGAGTCTTGCCCATCGCGAAGTAAAGCTGTCGGCCGGAAAACCCACAAGGATTGTTGAGATCGTTGAAATGCCGGCCCTCTAACGAGAAGGTCATTGCTGTATTGATCCGACTTTTTCCTTAACGATGAGCCATTTTTTAAAGATGGGTATGAAGCTGAAGAGAAAGGCGTGGGCGACAAAACCCAGGGCTGGAGCAAGAGAGGCCTTGGGGTCATAAAAGAGAAGAATGCCCGCGGCGATGGCAACATTTTTCATGGAAAGGGTGACGATAAGGGTGTTGGCGGTTGAGGCGGTAAAAAACCAGGGAAGGAGCAGCCTGGCAAGAAAGAGAACACCGAAATCCTGAACAAAAGCCAGAAGGAGGAGGTAGAATATCTCCGTTGGTTGTTCATAGTGCAGGTTTAGACGACCGACCGCTGTGCCGAACAGGATGAAAATGAGGGCACTCAGGGTAAGCATGTTGAGAAGTGCCAGGTTGGAGGAGATGAGCAGCTTTATGCCCGGCATAAACCTCGCGACCAGATAGCTGATAATTAAAGGTAATGTTACAAGAAGCAGCATAATTTTGAACAGCGGAAAAAAGTCTATCGGCAGGATGGATTGGGCAAAAAATTTCAGCAAGAGTGGAATTATCAGTGGGGAGAGGGTCATTGAGAGCAGCAGCAGGATAAAAGATAATTCCTCGTCACCGTCCACCGTGTTTGAGAAGAGGGGGGCGACGATGGCAGCTGGGGTAAGCGATGAGAAAATGAGCCCCAGGAGAAGCTGTTTGTCTGTTATCAAAATCTTGGCGAGGAGCAGCTGCAGCAGCGGGAAAAAGAAAAACAGGAAAAACAGTCCCAGGGTGATATCAAGTGGACGCTTCATTACCGAGGAAATTCTCCTCCAGTCTATGGAGATTCCCGACCAGAGCATGAGCATGAAGAGAAAAACCACCCCGAAAGGCATGAGAGAGAGGGCGAAGTAGGGGAAGGAGATGCCGGCAAAAATTGCGATAAATACTGGAAGTCCGAATAGCTTGATCATGTACTCTGAGTATTATGAAGTGGAGTATTAATGTATGTAACGTACGAAAAAATGACTTTTTTCGACTAGGCTGCCAACTTCGAAAAGTCATTCTCATTTTCTTTTGCACTGCCAAAAGGATGATGTGGAGCTGGGGAATATTTTGAAGGTACAAAAAACAAAACTTTTATTGTCATTTCTGCTGATCACCGTAACATTTTGTGCTGCATTATCACTCTATTTTTCCAGTGACAGGGGCGAAATGCAGGGGCCGGCCTCCGCATCTTCCAGAAAATTAAAGCTCTACTGGTTCATCCCCGATGGGCTGCGCTGCGATCCGCTTGTTTTTAAAGTATTTGAGTGGGCACGCCAGGGGGATTTGCCGAACATTAAAAAAATGATGGAAACCGGCGCCTTTGGTTATTCCCGCCCGGTCTTCCCTGGACATACCCCGACCAATTTTGCCACCCTCGTCACCGGCGCAACTCCTAAGGTCCACGGTATAGCCGACGGGCCCATGCATATTGAAGGATATCCTCTCAAGATGGTATCGAAAGGCGGTTTTAGTTCTGTTGCCAAGAAAGTTCCGCCGATCTGGTATACTCTTGAAGAAAACGATCTGCATGTGACACTCATTTCCATGCCGGGTTCAACGCCTCCGGAGCTTGACCAGGGTATCGTGGTTCGCGGCAGGTGGGGTGGCTGGGGGGTCGACTTTCCCGCAACGATTTTTCATTCTGCCGGTGACAGAGACCTCCGGCATGAACTGGGCCTTGGCCGAAGGGTGTTCAACTATGGGTCGGAGTTGACCCAGTTCATCAGCAGCACCCCGGCCGCAGGCTGGGAGATCGATCTGCCGAAGAGTTACAGTTCTGCCCAGGAGCTGGTTATGAAAAACTGGGGCCTGACCGTTTTTGGCTATCTCTATGATTCCCTTGATGATGGAGAAACGCTTTACGATGGGGTCATTTTCTCAGTGGACAAGAAAACCATCCTGGCTGATGTCAAAGAGGGTTCCTGGTCGGATTGGCAGAAGGTCAAACTCTTCTGGGAGGTGCAAAATGATTATAACATTGCTACGCCAAAGAAGATGTCCTGGGAAAGTGCGCTGTCTTCCGTACCGGTCGAAACGAGTGTGAAAATTTGTGTTATCAAGCTTGGCGAGCCTGGATTTTTCCGGATTCGTTTTGTCTATAACAACCTCAACAACTATCTCGCTAAACCATCGTCAATGGCCGAAGAGATAAACGATGCCCTCGAGCCGATGGTCGATTTTGTTGATAATTATCCACCCCAACTCATTTATTTCAAAGAAGATAAAAAGACCTTTCTTGAAGAGGCCATGATGTCGCTCAAGTGGCATCAGCATATGGCGGCATACAGCGTCGAAAGTATCAAAACCGACGTTATTGTTCATGATGTCTACACGCCTAATCAGATGCTGACCAATCGGTGGTGGATGGGCTATCTCGATCCGAAAAGCTCCAGATATGATGATATCGATGAGTCGCAGAGGGATATTTTGTGGAAGGAAGTCAAAGAGATGTACGAGATGATTGACGCTACCCTGGGCGAGGTTATGCAGAAGGCTGATCCGGATACCTATATAGTGCTGAGTTCTGATCATGGGATAGTGCCCCTTGATAAGGAGGTTCGGTTAAACAACCTCTTCGCCAAACATGGACTGCTCTTTCACCATTTTGATGAAAGCACCGGCGAGTATGAAATAGACTGGGCGAGAACGAAGGTGATCTTTCTTAAGATGGACAATGTCTATATCAACCCCGATGGCTTGGGCGGCAACTATTCCCGTTCGTCCGGTGAGGCTTATGAAAAACTTCGTCAGCAGGTCATAGAGATTCTGGAGGGACTGAAAGACGAAAAAGGTGTCAGTCCGGTGGCAAAAATCGTCAAGTGGGAGGATGCGGAAAAGGTCTTGAGTCTGCCTCCGGACAGGGTTGGAGATCTGGTTATCGCCAATAAGCCAACCTATGGCTGGATCGAAGATATATCTCAGGATCTGGAAATATTTAAAAAATCGCTGAAAAGTGGTTATAAACAGGCTATTTTACCCGAGACAGAAGACGCGATGCTGACGCCTTTTGTAATAACCGGTCCCGGGGTGAAGAAAAATTATCAACTGTCAAAGGTGATCAGCCACATTGACCAGTATCCGACTCTGATGAAATGTCTGGGACAGAAGGTCCCTCCGTTTGTCGAAGGGAAAACAGTAGAAGAAATTTTCGAGTAAGCCGTTGTCAATAAATAACACGATTAACTACATGCCCAGAACGGCATAAGGAGCCGTAACAAAATGGGTATAAGTGGCCAGGTTATTTTGTAACGGCTCCTAAGCGGGGGAGCAGCAGCATGAAAATACTGATTACCGGTGGAGCTGGCTTTGTCGGCAGCAGTCTTGCCCGATTATTCAGGGCTCACATGCCAGAGAGTCGGATTGTCGTCTTTGATAACCTCAAAAGGCGGGGCTCTGAACTGAATCTTGCCTTGTTCAAGAAAGAAGGCATTGAATTTGTCCATGGCGATATCCGTTGCCAGGCAGATTTTACTGCCCTTGACGGCTCCTTTGACCTGTTTATCGAGGCCTCTGCCGAGCCGTCCGTTCATGCCGGAACCGGCGGGGACTGCAACTACCTCTTTGACACCAACCTGCGGGGTACCTTCCACTGCCTGGAATTTGCAAGGAAACACTGCGAGGCCATGGTGTTCATCTCCACCTCAAGGGTATATTCGATACCGGATTTGCTGAGTGTGCCGCTGGTTGAAGAGAAAAGCCGGCTGGCAATTGCCGACCAGGAACAACTGCCCGTTGGCTTGAGTGCTCTTGGCATCAGCGAGAAGTTTAATGTTTCAAGATACCGATCGCTCTACGGTGCAACAAAGCTTGCCTCTGAGCTTCTGATCCAGGAGTACAGCAACTCCTTTAAGCTCAAAGCCCTGATTAATCGCTGCGGCGTTATCTCCGGCCCCGGACAGTGGGGAAAAACCGATCAGGGGGTATTTTCCCTGTGGGTGGCCAACCACTTTTTTGGCAGAAAACTCAAGTTTACCGGATTTGGCGGTGAAGGCAAGCAGGTCAGGGATCTGCTGCATCCATATGATCTCTTTACCCTTATAAACAAACAATCTGCCGTTTTGGCAAAACATGCCGGAGAGGTCTTCAATGTCGGCGGCGGGCTCGGCAACTCGGTATCCCTCTGTGAATATACTGATATTTGCCGGGAAGTGACCGGCAAGACGATTGATATCACCTCGGTTGCTGAAACCAGTGCTGTTGATATCCCCTACTATGTGAGCGATAATTCCCTGGCCCAGTCGGTGTTCGGCTGGCAACCGGAGAAATGTGTCAGTGATATAGTCACGGATATCCATGACTGGTTGAAGCGGAACAGTTCCCAGCTCGAAGAAATACTCTAATCTTACCACAAGGCAGAAGACCCGATGCAGGATGTAATTATTGTAACCGGTGCCGCCGGTTTGATCGGCAGCGAATCTGCCAAATACTTTCATGAATTGGGCTTTGAAATTGTCGGCATTGATAATAACCTCAGGGCCTACTTCTTTGGAGAGGACGGCTCCACCCTCTGGCAGAAAAAGCAGCTCCAGGCAGGGCTTCGCCACTACAGCCACTACGAGGTGGATATCAGGGATAATGACGAGCTGACGCAGATATTCAAAAGATATGGAAAAAACGTTAAGGCGGTTATCCATTGTGCAGCACAGCCGTCACACGATTGGGCGGCAAAAGAACCGCACACCGATTTTGCGGTTAATGCCACGGGCACGCTTAATCTCCTTGAGGTAACCCGGCTATTTTGCCCGGAAGCCGTCTTTGTTTTTACCAGCACCAATAAAGTCTACGGCGACAGACCAAACAGTTTGCCCCTGGTTGAAAAGGAGCTGCGCTGGGAGCTTGATGAGGCCCATCCCTACTTTCAGTTTGGTATCGATGAAAAGATGTCGCTTGACCAATGCACCCACAGCGTGTTTGGTGCCTCGAAGGTTGCCGCCGACATTATGGTTCAGGAATACGGTCGGTATTTCCATATGAACACCGTCACCTTCCGGGGCGGCTGCCTGACCGGTCCCGCCCACTCGGGCGCTATGCTCCACGGTTTTCTAGCCTATCTTGTCAAATGTGCAGTGAGCAGCACACCCTACACAATTCTTGGGTATAAGGGTAAGCAGGTTCGCGACAATATTCACTCAAGCGATCTAGTTGCGGCTT
The DNA here is from genome assembly GCA_018821785.1 of Pseudomonadota bacterium. Classification (GTDB taxonomy): domain Bacteria; phylum Desulfobacterota; class Desulfobulbia; order Desulfobulbales; family Desulfocapsaceae; genus Desulforhopalus_A. The sequence continues at coordinate 45,660 of JAHJLI010000100.1, read as the reverse complement.
TTTGGCAGGTCATTGAAAATCCCAGACCGGGTGAAGTCTATAATATCGGCGGCGGACGGTACAGCAACTGTTCAATTCTTGAGGCCATTGAGATAATCCAGCAACTTACCGGCAGGGAGTTGAACCATGCATTCTCCATGGAAAATCGCATCGGCGATCATATCTGGTGGATCAGCGATATCAGAAAATTTCAGGACCATTTTCCCAAGTGGAAAATGACCTACACCATAGAAAAAATTATTACAGAGATACTCGCTGCAACAACCGATAGAATGCGGTAGGGCAGTCTACTGGCAGGCTGGGATAGATTGGGGGTCAGAGTGATGAGCGGATTCAAAAATATTTTCACTTCTTGGAAAGGCAAGAAGAGCAAGCCGGATCTCGATATCCTGCTGCTGACCTCGCCGCCTTGGGGCACCCATAATCCTCCCACCGGCCTGGCGTATCTTTCCTCATATCTGCAGCACAATGGCATCCAGGCAACCGTCTTCGATGGAAATATAGAGTTTTACAGAAGAATAGACCCGAAATGGCATAAGCTCTGGCTGCCGGAATACAAGAACTGGTGGGGAACGAAGCAGAAGTTTGGCTTTTTTCTGGTGGAATTTCCCGGCCACATTGACTGGCTGGTGGAAAAGATATTGTCCTTTCGTGCCCCGATTTTAGGGTTTTCGGTGGTGGACCCCAAAGAACGGATGACCATAGAGCTCGTCCGGCGAATTCTCCTGAGAGATCCATCAAAAAAAATTATCATGGGTGGTCCGGCAATTTCCACAAAAGAGCAGCGGCAGATTTTCATCAAGCAGCTCGGTGGCGCGATCGATTATTTTGTAGAGGGTCCGGGAGAGGAAATGCTCCTTGAAATCATGGTGCAATACAAAAGAGATAATTGGGCATCCCGCGCCGCAAAACAAAAGGACTCGCCCCTCGTCGTTAGTAAACCGATTGCCGACCTCGACAGTATTCCATACCCAAGCTACCAGGAATTTGACTTCACCCTCTATGACGGTGGAGGTTTTTTTGTGGAATGGTCGCGAGGTTGCATCAGCTCCTGCGCCTATTGCAAGGGTAGGCATCTGCTTGGTCCCTATCGGATGAAAAAGGCCGATCATATTGTCTCAGAGCTTCTCTACCTGGTGAAACGCTATGGCTTTGATCATTTCGTCGTCTGCGATAACCTTCTCAACGGCAATATCGCCGAGTTGGAAAGATTGTGCGACCAGCTGATCGACAAAGGGTTGGAGATAACCTGGGAAGGGCAGGGGATTCCCTACCGCAGGATGACCCAGGGTCTGCTGAGAAAGATGAAACAGGCCGGTTGTACCAAGATGCAGTGGGGACTTGAAAGTGGTTCCGATACCCTGCTGATGAATGTCAGCAAGGGAAAGATTTTTACGATTACCGATGTTGAAGAAGTCCTCAGTAACTCCCATAGGGCGGGTATTAAAAACGAGATATTCATTATTGTCGGATTGCCCGGTGACAATGACCGGGAGTTTCTAAAAACCGCTGATTTTCTGAGGCGTAACCGCAGCCATATCGACCTGATCAAGTCGATCAACACCCTGCATCTGGTGCATGGCACCGATCTCTATGATCACGCAGAGGACAGGTTTGGCCTGGTCCTGCCTGAGGACTCCTGGTATTATCGCTGGTCCAGCAGTGATGGCTTAAATGACTATCCACAGCGGCTTGCCAGGGCGCGAAGTCTTCTGAAGCTGGCAGAGGAGCTGGGGCTGCCGGTGCAGGAACATAATCTTTATGAAGGCGAAACGATCGAGGGTGAGCATTGATCAATACCAGTGACAGAGAGAGGAAGAAAAAGCATCCGACGAGAAACATACTTCGGCTGTCCATAGCAGCTGTCCTGGTACTTTCTCTTGCGGGCGTCTGGGCAATCATCAGGAAAGATCCCGCGCCCGCTGAAGAGAACTGGATTGACTCGACCAGCAAGGCAACACTCAAATGGAATGAAACAACTGCTGTGACGAAACACCTTTGGCAGAAAAAAAGCGGCAAATACAACGTCGTCCTCATCACTGTCAACATCCTGAGGGTAGACCATGTGAGTGCCTATGGCTATGGCCGAAAAACCACACCTGCCTTGGATGAGCTGGCCAAAGAATCGTTTATGTTCAACAACATGTTCACAAATTCCGACTACACCATGCCCAATATGATGTCGGTTATCACCGCTCTCTATCCGGTTGCCCACGGTGTGTTTGATGCCTTCAAGGACGAGCTCTCCCCCAGAGTACGAACCCTTGCCGAAGTACTTCATTTGTCCGGGTACAAATCTTCCTGGTATGCGCTACAGATGCCCCATCTCGATGCCAATGTCGGTTTTGGCCGGGGCTACGATAAAGTAGTGCAACTCCACAGGGATCACTCGAATGTCGACAGCGTAATCAACTGGATCAAAGAAAACAAAGATGAGAGCTTTTTTGTTGGCATAAATTCGCGGAGCATCCATCCGCCCTATATGCCGCCGCCGGAATACAAGGATGCGTTTTTTGCCGGCGGCAGCAAAGGCAGTATTGCGACGACGGAAGAGGAATTTAAAAAGGCCTGGTATCACAAGATCCTCGAATTGATGAAGACTCCGGGCAGCTGCATGTACGAAGTGATTGACAAGAAGACGGTTGCCGACAATCAGGAGGTCTTTAATGGTGAGTTTACGAGGGGGAAACTGTTTAAAATTCAGGAGCTTATCCCGGAAGACAAAAAAATTCGTTTCGGTTTCACCCATATCCTGACTTTCAGTTCCATGATCAATCCCCAGGACCGGGAGAGTATGGAATACGCCATTTCCCTCTATGACGGCTGTGTACTCGGCATTGACCAAAAACTGATCAAGCCAATAGTTCAGGAACTGAAAGAGTCAGGAGTCTACGACAACACCATCATTATTGTCACAGGGGACCATGGTGAGTCCCTTGGTGAACATAATTACGTAGGTCATAATTTGCATTTCTATGAACAGCTCATCCACGTGCCCCTGTTGATACGACATCCGGACTTGAAGGCGCGAGTTAATATTGGTGCTCTGGCGCAGAGTACCGATATCATGCCGACAATACTTGACCTGCTGAACATAACCCAGCCTTTCCACACCCAGGGTAAAAGTCTTGTTCCCCTGCTCGAAGACAACACCTCAGGACAAATTCACGACTATGTTTTCGGCCAGAAACGAAGTCAGGCGTATGTCCGTTCGGACAACTGGAAGCTGGTTGTTGATCTTGACCGTGATAAGGAGCAGGAGATATGTTCATGGGCGAGGCTCTATAATATTGTGGCCGATCCCGGAGAGAGGCAGAGCGTTTGCGAGACCGAGCATGTCGTCCTGAAAACTATGATCGAACAGCTCTTTGGCCATCTGGATTCGACACCTAAATTTATAGACAAGGAATACCAGTTTCTGCCGAGTGTCGACGAAAAGACAAGAAAGAGGATCAAGGAGACGGGGTATTGGTGATTTCGCTTTCAAGGCCCAGGCCGAGGTCCATGAGAACCTGAGTATGGCCACCTATGTGGGAACCTGAGTGGGTCAGATGAGCCTGTCCGCATAGGAGTCGAGATAGCTATCTCGATTGAATGTATCTCAAACTATATTGCGCATCTTTAAATAATTACAAACCTTATCAGCACAGCCACTCAAAGTTTCGTTACCTGTGTCAATAATTAATTCTGCAGTTGGCGTTTCATACCGAGATGAGACACCTGTGAAGTTTGGGATCAGACCCTTTCGAGCTTTTTTGTATAACCCTTTGCTATCTCTTTGCTCACAAATTTTAACTGAGCAATCACAGAAAATTTCTATAAAATCATCACATCCAATTAAGTTACGTATGAAAAGCCTATCTTTTTTGAATGGTGACACAAAAGCTGCTAAAACTATTACTCCGGCATTAACGAAAAGTTTGCATACTTCACCAACTCGACGGTTATTTTCTGATCGGTCTTTGTCGGAAAAATTTAAATCTTGACACAAACCATGTCTAATATTGTCACCGTCAAGGACAAAGGTTCTACATCCCTGTCCATGAAGTGTCTCCTCCACAGTATGTGCCAGCGTTGATTTACCAGACCCCGGTAAACCAGTAAACCATAGCACAACGCCCTTATGTCTATTGAGACTTTCCCGACGTGGTCTTGTCACTGTAGCATGGTGCCAAAAAATGTGCGTACTTTCTGAGCTACTATTCATGGAATTATCACAAAAAATATTTATAAATCAGTTGCACAAACCTTCGTTGGTGCAACGAAAGCATTACTACGATTTAATGGAGCATCACCAATAGCCGGTCTTTTTAATTTTCGCCTTCGTTCTCTCGTCAATATTGGGTTTGAAGTAATAGTTTTTGTCTTGATAGTCCTTAAGCCCTTGTTCCCACTCCTCGAACTGCATGGAGAGTTCATCCCTGATATCGTTCTGCCGGTAATAGAGGTTGTTCGTTTCCCCCGGGTCCTTTTGCAGGTTAAACAGCTCTTTTCTGCCGAAAATCAGGGTTTTCAGGGAGACTGGTAGCAAGGGAAAAGATTGATATCCCTTAAAGATATGCATCTTCCATGTGTCGGTGCGGATTGAACTGTAGTAAGGCATCTGGCCATAGATGTACTTTCTCGACACCAACGGACCAGTTTCATTTATAAGCGGAGCGAAGTTGACCCCCTGGCTGTTATATGGAGGGTCGATGTGCAAAAGGCCTAAAATGGTCGGCAGGATATCAACTGTTTGACTGAGTTCTCTGATAATTTTTGCTTTCGTCTTACCTGTCGTCTTAATTATTAGAGGGACCCGGGTGACTTCCTCGTAGAGACTCCTTCCATGACCTGAGCCACCGTGTTCTCCGAATTCTTCGCCATGGTCGGCGCAGATGATGATCATGGTGTTTTCGTAGAGACCGAGCTCCTTGAGTTTGTTAATGACCGGGCCGACAATTTCGGTGTCGAATTCTAGGATTCCTGCATCGTAAAGGCTTTTGGCGTAGGTGATATTCTCCTTGTCTCTGGGTTTGATGCCCAGTTCATATACCTGACTGAAGATATTATCGTACTTGTGGACTTCGTTTTTTCTCTGAAGAAAGCTTTTTACTTTCCTGGTTGCAATTTCGTAGTCAGGATCGAAGAGATTGGCTGTTGCCATTTCCTGGCTCAACTCAGCCCCCAAAATTGTATAGGCGAATTTTTCTTGATTAAAGACCCCCTTTTTGATTACCTCAACCGTGGCTTTTTCGAGTTCTTCGTAACTTTCCGTCAACCCGACGGATTTTTGTTTGGTAAAACGATATTTGTACTGTGCTGAAGGGATATAGGGGGCATGAACAAAATACGAGTGGAAGTTGATGAAGAAATTCTCGTTTTTATGCTGCTCAATTACCCTCAAAATCTTTGCTCTTCCCACAGAGAGATTATTGTCAAATACACCCAGGACATCAAAACCCCGGCCGAAACCAACCGCCGGATCCAGGTGGGGATCACCATTTGGGCCATACCAGAATGTTGTGTAGCCATTCATCTTGAGAATTTCAGCCAGTGTTTTCACTTTGGGAGAAAGAAAGTCCTTGGCGATATGCAATACTCCGTGGGAAAAAGGGTAGAGTCCAGTGATAATTGACATGAAACTGGAGAGAGTTACGGTGTGGGGCGTAAAATTGTTGAAAAAAAGAGTCGACTCCTTGGCTAGCTGATCGATATGCGGGGAGGTGTCTCTTTCGTAACCATAACAGCCGAGACTGTCGGCCCTGAGGGTATCGATCCAGATGAAAACGATATTGGGTCTTTCCTGGTTTGTGTTTACCGCTTCGGGCGCTGCCAGGCAATGGTCAGAGAAAAACAGCCGGAGAAGAATGGCTAGAGCAACGGAAAGGGTATGGAAACGTAGAGTCGACATATGCTTTGGTTTCGGGTTTTGCGGTTAAAGAAAATCGCCGGGGTCAAATATTATCACCGCCCTGCACGGTCAGAGTATCAGGCAAACCGCCTGAAAACAATAGAAACAATTGTAGAACTGTAAAGGCAACTGAGAAAGAATGTGGAAATAATTACTAAAACAAATCGAAATTTCAGGTGGGTATGTTAGCATAACCTGATATCTAATAACATGTAGAACAGGAGGATACAGAATGAGAATATTGAAAGGGTTGGCCATACTGGCGCTGGTTGTCTTGATGCCCCTGTTATCCCATGCAGAATGCATTGAAGGGAACTGTGAGGACGGCTTTGGTAAGTTTGAAATGCCGGACGGGCATAAGTACCAAGGCACCTGGAAGGAAGGGAAACCAAATGGCTATGGCATTGCCCATTTACCAAATGGCAATAAATACATAGGAGAGTTTGCCGAAGGAGCATGGAACGGCTGTGGGGTTGAGGTTTACCCAGACGGCCGGATATATATTGGTCAATTCAGTCTCAGCAAATACAACGGCGAAGGGACCATTACAACCCCCAATGGCGATGTTTTCACAGGGCAATTCGTTGATGGGGTACCCAGCGGGAAGGGAAAAATGGTATTTAAGGAAGGAGGTTCCTTCATAGGCAGTTTCGAAAATGGTAAAGTAGGGAATTATGGCACCATGACCACACCGGATGGTCAGATATATGTCGGAGAGTTCGCCGAAGAATCCTTTGAAGGGAATGGCACAATGGCCTGGCCGGACGGACGCCGGTATTCGGGCGAGTGGAAAATGGGAAAATTTCAGGGCAAAGGGACCATGGTTTTACCTGATAAAAACGTAATAACCGGTTTCTGGGACAATGGTGTGCTGACTGGAGTGGGCTGTGAAATTCATCGGGACGGCAGTGAAGTCTGTGGAAAAGTAGAGAAAGGAAATATTGTTAAAGAGGCAAAATAAACCGTTGTAAAAAAATAACATGGCCGGAGAAATGCTTGGAACGGCATAAGGAACCATAAGGAAATGGTTATAAATGGCCTAGTTATTTCCTAACGGCTCCTAGGTGGAGGAATCGATGCTGATCTGCAGTCTGGCAGAGAGGTTGACGGAGGGGGATGGACATGCAACATCGAGGAAGACGATAGCCGCAATGACGCTTTCATGCCCATGATAAAGAGAGTAGTTTCACCACCGGTGATAATAATAGGCATGCATCGTTCCGGCACCAGTCTGGTGAGTCGTCTTCTTGAGAAGATGGGGTTTTTCTGGGGGAGCGTCAAGGATGACAACAATGAATCCTTATGTTTTCAGGTGCTCAATGAGCAGCTGTTCTTGCAGGATAACTGTCGCTGGGATGATGTGGATCGCCTCAGCTCTTTCCTGGGTGATGAACACCGGAGGTGGCGGGCCGCGAGAATTGTTGAATCGATCGTCGATGAGAGATTTATCCAGTTGTTTTGGGGCGATTCAGGGATGGAACAGGAAGTCTCGTTGGTTCCTGCGGTACAGGGGTGGGGCTTCAAAGACCCCAGAAATACCTTTACTCTGCCGATTTTTCTCGAGCTCTTTCCAGGGGCCAGGGTCGTTCATGTCATTCGAAACGGCATCGATGTCGCGGTAAGTTTGTGGAAGAGGGAAACGACCCGACCTGAAGGTTCCTTGCATCCACACTATTCGCCCCTCTGCCAGGAGCTGGAAGGGTGTCTGATGTTATGGAAATGTTATGTGAAAAGGGCTATGGCATATGCAAAGAATGATGTAGATATACACGAGCTGTTTTATGAAGACCTCCTGGGAAATCCGCAAGACTCAATAGTTTGTCTTGCAGAGTATCTGGGCGTTTCTGCAACCGCCGGGCTTAATGCTGCGCCGGCAATGATCAACAGAGGCAGGAGGTACAACTACCGCAATGCACCGGTTTTTTTTGACTTTGCCCAGAAGGCAAAAATGGAGCCTCTCATGACTCAGTTGTACGAGGGGAAAATGACGGACTTATATTGATGGAGCGGTGCGGCAGCGCAGAGGTAGGTTTGTGCATATACTGAAAGAATTACTGGAAAGCCGTTTTCTTATCTGGACGCTATCCGTTTATGATTTTCGAAGTCAGTATCTCGGCTCAATGCTCGGTTTTCTCTGGGCCATGATAAAGCCGCTTGTCATGGCCGGGATATACGTACTTATCTTTTCCTCGGTTATTCCACCGGAAAATGGCAGTGCCGGCAGCACTTCTCAATTTGGCCTGTATGTATTCGCCGGGATGTTGCCTTGGTTTGTCATCCAGGAGTCGGTGCAGCGGGGCTCAACGGTCCTTCTCGATCAGGCTCATCTGGTGAGACATCATAATATACCACTGCATATTCTTCCCCTTCATATCGTAATTTCTGCCACTGTCTCGGGTCTTTACGCGATCATCGTCTTCATGGCGGTGAAGCTGTTTTTTGTCCATGAGATTAATCCTTTCTTTCTGCTCATTGTATTCGCTCTGCCGGCACAGATCCTCTTCTGCTGGGGACTTGCCATGCTTATTTCAACTGCGAATGTCTTTATCCGGGACATTTCACATTTGACAATGGCTATGTTGACGATCTGGTTTTTTGCCTCTCCGATCGTGTTTGCGGTTGATAACCTTCCCTGGTATTTGACGCTGCCCTGGTTGAACCCTCTTGTCAGTCTTACTGCCATCTATAGAGATTTACTGCTTTTTCAAAGGATACCCCACCTGGTTGATATCATATTTTTTTCTCTTCATACGCTTGTTGTACTGGCTGCCGGGACTGTGTTTTACCAGAGGACATACAAAGAAGTCGTTGACTGGGTGTAGCCCCTCCATCTGAGAGATATGTGAGAGAAATTGTGGATGCAACCAAGGTACAGGTAGTCGTAAAAAATATTTCCAAGTCCTACCGGGCGTATAATTCCCGTGCATCCGTTCTCTCCAGCTTCTTCCGTCGATCTGCTGGTGATGCGTCGGAGGAAAAAAGGAGCACTGCCCTGGATGATATCACCTTTGATGTCACCGAGGGAGAGTGTCTGGGCCTGATTGGCAGGAACGGTTCCGGCAAGAGTACTCTTCTGAGGATCCTGGCCGGCATCGTCAGCCCCAGTCACGGCGCGGTGGAGATGCGGGGGCGTATCTCTGCGGTGCTGGATATCCAGAGCGGCCTCCATCCTCGAATGACCGGCAGACAGAACATCTTTTTGAAGGGGGCCCTGTATGGTCTTCGCAAAAGGGAGATCAAGAAACGTCTTGATCAGATAATATCATTCTCCGGCCTCGGTGATTATATAGATCATCCGCTGAATACCTACTCCACGGGCATGGTTATTCGACTGGGTTTTGCCATCGCCATGCATATGGATTTTGATATCCTCCTTATGGATGAAATCCTCTCGGTTGGCGATATTGTCTTTCAGCGGCAGTGTCTTGGCAAGGTAAAAAGCTTTATGAGTCAGGGCAAGACCATCATAATTGCCACCCACAACCTGGGCGATGTTTCGGCGATCTGTCAGCGAGTCATTTTTTTGAAAAGTGGTCGGGTGCAGCACGATGGCAAGACAGAGACGGTTCTCAAGGATTACTGGGATATCTGTGAACGTGAGCAGAACAAGATACCCAGGGCGCTCCATCCCTTTAATCCTGAAAATGTTTATGGAACCGACACCAAAGAGATTGCAATCCGCCGCGTTGATTTGCTGGACGGGGACGGTCTTCAGCAGGACACTTTTAATACCGGGGAGGCGGTGCAGGTGCGGATCAGGTTCCAGTGCAGCAGGAAAGTTGCTAACCCTCTCTTTCGTGTTCAGTTTTTCCGTAATGATGGGCTGTGGGTTCATGGAACAAACACCTCCCGGGCAAGTATCGATCTCGGCGAACTGGAGGGAGACGGTGAGATCATTTTGCACTATGAGAAAATGAATCTTCTGGAGGGCGACTATTATATTACTGTTGGTATCTGGCCTGATGAATATCGCAGCTCTTTTACCGATATCGCCTACGACTGTCATCAGTGGTCGTATGTTATACACATGAAGAGCAGGCGGGAAGATGGCGGCGGGATCGCCTTTAGCCCGTTTTCCTGGCATCTTGGCGGGAAGTAGTTTATAAAAAACAGTTGTGTATCTCGACTGCTCCATCCGGATCTGTTGAGCGGATGAAAGCTTTAAATGGCTGTGGATGTCCAATTTAACAAAGAGATGGTCCCTGTGAAAATTTTTCTTGGAAATGCGCCATGGAAGAAGCCTGGATTTTACGGTGTAAGAGCCGGTTCTCGCTGGCCACACTTTGAAGTGGATAATAACCGCTACATGCCTTTTCCGTTTCAGCTTGCCTATGCCACTGCCTTTCTTGAGCAGGAAAAGTTCGAAGTGCTTCTCGTTGATGGTATTGCCGCGCACCTTTCCGATACGCAGTTCATCGAAAAAATAAATGACTTTCGTCCGGATATAATTGTTCTAGAGGTTTCGACTCCTTCATTGACTGCTGATCTCAAGATTGCCGATAAAATTGTGCAGGAGCTCTATAAACCTGCCCGGCTCGTCTTTTGTGGTCCCCATGCCCCGATGGGGGATCCCGAGTTCATTGAAAGACATTTGGATGTGGACATCGTTTTGCTTGGGGAATATGAGCTGACATTGTTGAACATGGTGAAGGTTCTTGCCGAGGACAAATCTTTGCTGGAGGTGCCTGGCTTGATATATCGGGATCAGGCTGGCAAGGCTGTCCCCACCGGCAAGGCGCAGATCGTACGCGACGCGGATGCCTTTCCCTGGCCTGCCAGACATTTCCTGCCCATGGATAATTATTTTGATAATCCCGGAAACATCCCGGAGCCCGCTTTGCAGATGTGGGCCAGCAGAGGATGCCCCTATTCGTGTAGCTACTGTATTTGGCCGCAACTGATGGACGGCAACAGCTATCGACCAAGGCAACCTGAGAAAATTCTCGATGAAATTGAACAGGTCTGTTCAGTTTACGGACATAAATCAATCTATTTTGACGATGACACCTTCAATATAGGCAAGGGGCGGATGCTGGCCTTCTGCAGGGAAAAAAACCGCCGTGGCCTGGATCTGCCATGGGCTATAATGGCCAGGGCCGACTTAATGGATAGGGAGATTCTTGAGGCAATGGCGGCCTCCGGACTCAAGGCTGTCAAGTATGGCGTGGAATCGGCTGAACCGGATCTTCTTGCCAGGGTGGGGAAAAAGCTGGATCTCAATCTGGTGATAGAAAATATACGGATTACCAAATCATTGGGTATTAAAATTCATCTGACCTTCATGTTTGGCATCCCAGGTGAAACCAGAGCAAGTGTTGAGAAAACCGTGCAACTAGCCAAAAGACTCAATCCTGAATCGGTACAGTTTTCTATAATGACGCCCCTTCCGGGCACCAGGATTTATGATGAACTGCTCGAATGTGGGCATCTCAAAGTTACCGATTGGGAACAGCTGGATGGTTATTTTTCCTCGGTGGTGAGAACAGAAAGTATGAGCGCTGATGATCTCGAAGAGGCGGTGCGGTATGCCTGGAGAAGCTGGGTAAAACATAAGGCCTTCAAGGGATTGACTGCGTCGCACCTGATCGGTGTGGCAAAGATGTTGCCTCGATACTGCCGCAATCCGATAGCGGCCTGGAAACAGATGAGAAGGATGATGTAAATTGCTGAAATTTTGATTTTTCTCTGAGCGAGCTTTTTTAAGATTATGCTTTTTTTTCTCAAACGGATAAAAATTTATCCTTTCTTCTTCCAGCTGGTCACGCTCACTCTGTTTTGCCTGATTCTCTATGACCTTTCTGAAAAAGCTACTTTCTCTTCGATAAACGTCGGGATGATGGTTTTCTGGCATGTCTGGTGGCCGTTTATTCCCTTTCTTATCCTCTTTTTTGGCAGCTTCTGGTGCTCGATCTGTCCCTATTCAGCGATCGCTGTTGCCTTAAATAGACTGTTGCCCTACCGTCTTTGTTCATGGGGGTGGCTGGAGCGAAATGGGCTGGCCGCCTCCCTCCTGACTTATCTTGCGGTAATCGGCCTTGATGCAATCTTCGGCCTTGAGCAAAACCCCTTGTACTCTCTGCTGTTTATCAGTTCATTGTTTGCCTTGATGATTACCATGGTCATCCTTTTTGGCTACAAGGCCTTTTGTCTGGCCGGATGTCCGGTTGGTTTATTTGTCAGGGTGTATCGCCGGTTTTCTTTTTTCAGGCTCGCTGGCAAGGAAGAAGTGTGCGGAAAATGCAGGAGAACGAGTTGGGAGCAAGCGAAGCCTCTGTTCGGCGGGAAAAATACGAAGGAGATCGCTAGAAAGAGGGACTGGCGCCATCGGGTGGAGTGTTTGAAAAGATGCAAAAGTCATTCTGTGCAGTTGACTCTGCAACAGCCTTGCAGTGACGATGAGCATCGAGGTACTACCCTCCTTGAGGATTTTGCCCCTGCAATAGTCCTGATGGCCCTGTTTATCTCGGTAATGCTGAAAAGTAATTATTCCATTCAGCTGTATAACATGGCTTCGAAACTGATACCTCTTTCATTTTCAACGGTTATCATAGGCATGATCCTCGCAGGATGTCTCTTTTTTGCTGTAGTGCATATCGGCCTTTATCGAATGTCCGCTCGCTTTGCTCCTTGGGGGCAACCATTCTTCCTGCTGCAGCTGCGAAGCCTGGTGCCCCTGCTTATCTCTTTTCATATCGCCTTGGTCCTCGATGAAATCCAGGGGGTATCACCCCTTGGGCAACTCATTTCCTCCTTGAGTTTTTTGCAGACTTCCATGCCCACGGCGGGCACACTGCTCTACGCCTCGTATGGGGTAATGACCATTGGAAGTATCGGAACCTTTGTCTCTTCATGTGTTATGATGAAAGCTGAGAGAAGACTTGGGACCATGTATCCCTTCAACCTGCCGGCAACTTTGCTTGTTTTCCTGGTCGTGGGCGGCTATTCTTATGTCTGTTTTGCAATTTTTCAGATAATGCAAACCATTGCTTGTTAGTCATTTACAAAATATGTTGCACGTTTTTCGCCAAGATTTTTTTATAAGTGACTTATCCCTTTTACAGGGGCTAGGAGAAAGGAGAGAACTGTCTCTTCTTTATAAAATGATCAGTTATGAATGAGAAAAAGAATATGAAGAAAGGAATGTGGAAAATGTATCTGGCAGCCCTGATTTTCCTTATTTTTTTTGCCAAAGGGGAATCCTTCTCCGCGGAAACATTGGCTTCAGGTGTGGATAAAGACAGTTTTAATGTGGTTCTTATAACGATCAATGTCCTTAGGGCGGATCACGTGAGCTGTTACGGGTATGGTCGAAAAACCACTCCCGCTATAGATGAACTGGCAGAAAAAGCCTCTGTCTTTAAGAATGCCTTTGCCCAGGCCGGTTATACCTTTCCGAATATGATCTCCATTCTGACCTCTGTCTATCCCGACTCACATAAAGTCTATTTGGCTTTTAAGGATAAGCTCTCGGCAAACGTTAAAACTCTTCCCGAGCTGATGAGTATTTTTGGTTACCAAACTGCCTGGTTTGCGGTTTTGGAGGATCCCCATCTAGCCCTGGATGCGGGATTTGGTCGAGGCTTTGATTCTAAAAAGGTCGTTGATATGCAGCTGAACGGTAAGGAGGCAATTCCCGAGTGGATCGAGAAAAACAAGGAGAAGCCCTTTTTTGTCGCGATGAACATCAGGCACACGCATGTGCCCTATTTCCCCCTCGATAAATACCGACAGACGTTCAAGAGTGGCGAAAAAGGTCCATTGATCGAAAATTATCAGGAGCTGGAAAGGAAGGTCTATGCAATCATTCTCAAGGGCATAGAAGAGTCTGACCCCGAGTTTACCGGGCTGTTTGAAAGAAGTTTCATCGAGAAGAATAAAGATATGTTTGACGGTTCGTACAATCCTGAAAAATTTTCCCTGATGGAAGACCAGATCATTCTCGACCAGCGGCATAAACTGGGCAGTTTAATGATGAAGAACTACAACGAATCGGTCAATACATCCAGCAAAGAAAATCTGGATTATTTCATCTCACTCTACGATGCCTGCATTCTTGCCACAGACCAGGAGATTGTTCGACCCGTTGTCGACGTTTTAAAGAGGGAAAAGCTCTTCGATAAAACATTGATAATAATCACCGGAGACCATGGAGAAGCGCATGGAGAACATGGTGTTCTCGGCCACGGTACTCAATTTTATGAGCAGCAGATTCATGTGCCGCTGGTCGTTAAGCTGCCGGGGCAATCGACCAAAAAGGAATTTGAAGATATGGTTCAAAGCATTGATATCATGCCTACAATTCTTGATGTGGCCGGTGTGCAAAACCCCTATTACATTCATGGGAAAAGCTTAATGCCCATTATCGTCGGCAAGGACGATTCGGCTCGGAGGGAATATGTATACGGTGAAAACTACGAGCGTTGCTATATCCGTTCACGGCAGTGGAAACTCATTATTGAGCGGAAAGAGCTGCAGGAAGGTTCGTCGCTCTCGGATATGCTCTTCCACCTGACAGACGATCCCGATGAGCTGAACAATGCCAAGGAACAGTTTCCACTCGTTCACAAGGAGTTGCGGGCAAAATTAAAACAACACCTGGACTCTCTGCCTGACTTTACCGATAAGAAATATCAGTTTGCCCCAAACATTGATTCCACCACCCAGGAGAGAATTAAAAAGACAGGATACTGGTAAGTATTGATACTTTCTTTTTGACGGATGAGTCTTTGGTTGGCATAGATATGGTTCAACTTAATTGTTATAGATTATTTTTTCTGACCCTGTTGGTTAATCTCTGTGCCATATGGCCGGGAGCTTCCATGGCTGCGGCCCCCCATGTCACGACTCGGTTGCTCTGTGAATACAGAGGAGAGCCGCTTGGCATCGATGACCCCAAGCCGCGCCTCAGCTGGATAATGGAGAGTGAGCAAAGGGGAAGGCGGCAGGCGGCCTATCGAATCCTTGTTGCAACAAAGAAGGAGAGGCTGGAGGCAGGTCAGGCGGACCTCTGGGACAGCGGCAAGGTGCAGAACGACCGTTCCATACAGATCGAATACCAGGGCAAGCCATTGCGGTCGGCTATGGATTGTTTTTGGAAGGTCATGACCTGGGACCAGGACGGTATCTCCTCCGCCTGGAGTGCGCCGGCAAAATGGACGATGGGGCTGCTGGCCAAGGAGGATTGGCGTTCACGCTGGATCAGTTTTGACACCGCTGGCGAAAATGAAGACAGAGAGCTGTACCTCCCGCCTCCGCCTCTTCTCAGGAAGGTTTTTGCGCCAGCAGGGAAAATTATAAAAGCAACGCTCTACGCTTCAGCCCTTGGTTTGTTTGAAGTGTCCATAAACGGCGAGCGGGTGGGGAAGGACTCCTTTGTTCCAGGGTGGTCGAACTACAACAAACGGGTCTTTTATCTGACATACGATGTTACCAGCCAACTGCAGGCAGGGGAAAATGTGTTGGCTGCGGTCTTGGCCAGCGGCTGGTATGCCGGCTATGTGGGCTTCATTCCGCCCCATCTGCAACCCATGAAAAACCACTCTATCTACGGCGACAAACCAGCATTGCTGTTGCAACTCGAGCTTGTCTATGAAGATGGAAGAAAGGAGGTCGTTGGGACCGATGCAACCTGGAAAGGTGCCACTGGCCCCATACGGTCCGCTGATATCCAGATGGGAGAACGATATGATGCGCGGCTTGAGCGGAGTGGCTGGGACCGCGCTGGCTATGATGATTCTTCATGGGAGGGAGTGGACGTTGTCGCGGTGGATAAGGATGTCGAGATTGGCGCCTATCCCGGGAGTCCGGTGCGGGAGCAGCAGAGGCTGTCCCCTGTGACAATTACCGAACGGCGGAAAAATGTCCTTGTCTATGATTTTGGGCAGAACTTTGCTGGTCGGGTGCGTTTGAAGGCGAAAGGCGCGCAAGGTTCGGTGGTCAAGCTGCGGTTCGCAGAAATGCTCCATGAAGATGGCCGTATCATGACGGAGAACCTTCGGACCGCTCGGGCAACCGATACCTATATACTGAAAGGGGGCGGTACCACTGAAGAATGGGAACCGGCTTTTACCTATCATGGTTTTCGGTATGTCGAGATGACTACCTCTGGGGCGATATCCGAGCCGATAGACCTTATCGCTACGGTTCTGCATTCCGCAGCTCCCATTGCAAGTGAGTTCAACTCTTCAGAGCCACTGGTCAATAAACTCTACGAGAATATTCTCTGGACCCAGAGATCCAATTTTTTTGATATTCCTACAGATTGTCCCCAGCGAGATGAACGACTTGGCTGGACTGGAGATGCCCAGGTCTTCATTAAATCCGCCCTCTACAATATGCAGCTTGGGCCATTTTTTAAAAAGTGGCTGATGAATCTTTTTGATGACCAGCGGCCGAGTGGCGCATTGCCGGATTTTGCCCCACTGCCGTTTCTGCTGTTCGAGCCGTCTCCCGGCTGGATGGATGCCGGTATCATCTGCCCTTATGCCCTTTATCGGGCCTATGGTGATACCGATGCTATCCGGAGATACTTTGGGGCGATGAAAAGATTTATGGACTATCTCGAGGAGAACAGCACTGGCTTGCTCAGAAGTCCACAGGGAAATAATTGGGGAGACTGGCAGTCAATCGATGCAGACACCCCGGCGGAGGTGATCGCTACCGCCTATTTCGCCTATGATGCGAGGCTGATGAGTGAAATGGCCATGGCTATAGGAAACACCGAAGATGCCCGGCACTATGCTCAATTATCGGAAAAAATAAGGAAGGCATTCCAGGAGGCCTTTGTCGATCAAAGCGGCCGGATACGAGGTGACTCGCAAACCGCCTACGCCATGGCTCTCGATATGGATCTGCTCAGTGAGAAGATGCGGGCAAAGGCTGCAGATCGGCTTATCGAACTGATAAAAAGCCGTGACTATCATTTATCTACGGGTTTTCTTGGGATCAAACATCTCTTGCCTGCCTTGTCGGCGATGGATGCCTCCGATATTGCAATGAAGCTGTTGCTGCAGAAGACCTATCCGTCATGGGGGTACCCGATAATCAATGGCGCCACAACCGTCTGGGAACGCTGGAACAGTTACACTTACGCAGACGGTTTTGCCAATCCCGGGATGAATTCTTTTAACCACTATGCCTTTGGTTCCGTTCTTGAATGGCTCTTTGCCTCTCTGGCCGGAATAGACGCCGCTGCGCCTGGCTACAAGGAAATTCTTGTCAGTCCCCAGGTAGGCGATCTTTCCATCAGGCAGGTCTCTGCGGCCTATGAATCGATGTACGGCAGGATAGAATCTTCGTGGCAGATTGAGGCGGATAATTTTTTCTCCCTGCAGCTCAGGATCCCTGCCAACACCAGCGCCCTGGTTCGTCTGCCGGCAGGTGGCGTGAGCCAGGTCAGCGAAGGTGGAAAACCCCTTTCTAAGGTGAGGGGTATACAGCTTAAAAGCCTTGAGCCGCGTGCGCTTGTGCTGCAGGTGCCCTCCGGGCTCTACAGCTTTCGCACAAAAATCAGCCAGTAACAAGTGATTATAATGTAATGGTGAAACTCAGTCGCAGGCAATTTATTCAATCCTCGCTCTATGGCCTGGGCGCAATGTCAACCCTGGGGCTTGAGGGGTGTGGCATCGCCGGCAACCAACCCGATCCTCCGAATATTCTTTTGATAGTCACCGATGACCAGAGGTGGGACGCGATGGGCTGTGCAGGCAAAAACGCCATCATCCATACGCCGAATATGGATAGTCTGGCTGCACGGGGAACGCGTTTTACCAATGCGTTTGTGACCAGTCCTATCTCCTGCGCGAGCAGAACCAGCATCCTCACAGGCTTGTATGAACGTACCCATGGTCACAACTTTGGCACGCCTTTACTTGCCAGGGAGCACATTGAGATGAGCTATCCAGCTCTTCTGCGAAAGGCTGGCTATTACACTGGGTTTGTAGGAAAACTTGGAGTTTTTACCGATCCCGATGCCAATGACATTGACAGAATGTTCGATATCTTTCGCCCACTGGAGAGCAATCCTTATTTTAAAAAGAGGGGAGAGCAGGATGTCCATCTGACCGACATTACAACCGATGAGACAATTGCTTTTCTGGAAAAAAGGGATAAAAATCGTCCGTTCTGCCTCTCCGTCAGCTTTAATGCGCCCCATGCAGAAGATACAGATCCTCGGCAATATATCTGGCCCCATGCAACGGAGCACCTTTATCGTGACAGTCAGATTCCTCCGCCTGGAGATCTGGTCGCAGATATCTATGCAGCAGCCCCCAGGTTTTTGCAGGAATCCCTCGCCAGAAAACGTTACCACTGGCGATTCGATACCCCCACGAAGTATCAGGAGATGGTGAAGGGCTATTACCGGATGATAACCGGCATTGATAATGGTTTAGGAAGAATAATCGGTGCACTTGAGAGTTTGCAGCTGGCAAAAAACACGGTAGTGATCTTTATGAGTGACAATGGCTATTTTCTTGGCGAGCGTGGTTTTGCCGGCAAGTGGTTGATGTATGAACCGTCTGTCAGAATCCCTTTGCTCATTATGGACCCAAGGTCGCCGGTTCCAGCCCGGGGGCAGATCGCTGAAGATATGGTTTTGAATGTCGATATCGCGCCGACTCTTTTGGATTATGCGGGAATTGCGGTGCCGGAGTTAATGCAGGGTACAAGCCTGTGGGCCCTGCTGCATCGCTCAGCAACAGACTGGCGCCGGGAGGTTTTCGCTGAACATCTCTATAATCACCCTGAGATTCCGAAAAGTGAGATGGTTCGAACCCGAGACTGGAAATATATAAGATATCCCGAATTCGCCGGATACGAAGAGCTGTATAACCTCAGTACAGATCCGATGGAAGCAACAAACCGAGCCATGGAGAAGGGGTGCGAGTCCCACCTGATCGCACTGAGACAGCGATGCAACTCCTTTATTGAACAGTTAAAGCTGAGTTGAGCAGCTTGTCTGCTCAAACGAAACTTATGTCCTTGCGGTATAAGAAGAAATTAAAAACATGTTTAAAAACCAGGGCAAAACAATCTATCCAGACTTGGTCTGGTTTGCTGTACATGGTTTGTCAGCCATTTCAAGAGAATATTTGGTGAGAGTCGCACGGTCTGTCGATTCCAGGGCTGGCTTTTTTAGTTGTTTCCTAAGGGCTTACTTGGTATCCTTTATCATCTTAAACCCTTTGGTATTATTGGAGTATGCTGTTTTGTGAGTTTTCTGATAGCCAGCTGGAGGTTTTTTCGATGCCACCAGAAAAATAAATTTTAGGCAGGTAATGAGAGAAGGTGGATATGTTAAAAGAATGTGAGGGCAGCATCCGCAGTCAAAAGGCACCCGTGGTCAGCGCAACAGGAGGGTGCAGGATAGAGATCGTAAAGCAACAGGTGAATGATAAACTCAGGGCCTTTGCCGATGATTCGAAAAATCATCCCGCGTTGCAGGAGTATCTGAAGACTGCTCATGACATTCTCCTTAGCTCAGATGCGAAAAGAACCAGAAGCTTTCTTCCTGTCCTGATTGCCGATGCAAATGGCTTCGATCGCGAAACCTGTTTTAAATATGGGATAACCATTGAGCTCCTTCATTATTCTTCCCTCATTCATGATGATGTTATTGATGCAGATCAGTACCGGAGAGGTTGCCCAACCCTGAACGACACCTTCACCAATGCTCACGCTGTGTTGATCGGTGATTTTATGATGTGTTCGGTTATTGACTTCGCCCTTGATTTCAATCATAGCAATGAAGTCATAAAATTGATGGTTGGGGCCATCAAAAAACTGGTCACCGGCTTGGTCATCGAGCAGAAAGTCATGCCTAAAGAACCTACTCTGCAACGCTATCTGGAGATGGCCGATCTAAAAACAGGAGCTCTTTTTCAGTTGTCCTTCGGTTTACCCTTTGTCGCACACAAGCATCTGCCTGAGGCCATGGCCTGCGGCGGCCTGTTTGGCCTGTTGTTTCAGATCTATGATGATTTTATGGACAAAAACAAGGATGGCCAGTATCAGAATATTTTTCATATCTTGCCTGTTCGGGATATTATAGATGTATGGAATGAAAACTATCTGACTTTTATGCATCTTGCCAGAAAGTTGAACATTGACAAGGTAATCATGGAAATGATGAGCTATTTAGGAAATCTTGGCTACTTCCGTGAGGCAGTCACACCTGATGGGATTTTGTTTGTCACCTGAGGGTGGTCTCGGCTCTGGAGATGCGATTTATATATCCATATTTATCCTGCAAAACCGTCATTTCGCCCGGCAATCGCCTCAGCCGGAGTATGTTTCCTGCTATGATCATCCCATTGCGTATTTGCTTTGAGATGAAAAATTTGAAGCCCCCAACAGTGCTGTTGTTATGACCAATGGTAAAAAACCTGCAGGTTTTCTCCGTCACAACAGAGATCTTGCCGGTGTGATGGATGGAGAGTTCGCCTTCTGCGGTCCGGAGCTCCTGCAGATCGATGTAACCAATTCCTGCAACAACAACTGTATAGCCTGCTGGTGTCGCTCCCCCCTGCTCGGTAATCGTGTCATTTCAGGGGAGGTAGGCAGTCAGCAACTTCCCTTTGCTCTGGTGAAGCAGACCCTTGATGACTGTGCGAAAATGGGCACGACGGATATCTATCTTGCCGGTGGCGGTGAGCCCTTCATGCATCCGGGAATCATGGATATCGTCAGTCACATCAAAGCGCTTGGTTTTCGCTGCCATGTGAACACCAATTTCACCCTGGTTGATAAGGGAAAAGCCCGAGACCTGAAGGAGATGGGTGTTGATAATTTGATTGTAAGTCTCTGGGCTGCCACACCACAGACCTATGTGGACTGTCACTCCAATCAGAACAGAGACACCTTCCTGGAAATTATCGATACCCTGAAATATCTCGTTGAATTGAAAGAAAATGGTGGCCCGCACATAAAGCTCTACAATGTCATTATGAACCGCAATTATCGGGAAATTGTGGCGATGGCAAAATTGGCAGAAGAGGTGGGGGTTGACGCTGTCGAATATACCGTTGCCGATGTTATTCCTGGTTTCACTGATGAATTACTGCTGACTGCGGAGCAGCGAAGTGAAGTGTTGGAGGCATGCGCGCAACTGGAACTGTTCAGCCAACAGGGAGATTTCAGAGCGGAAGTATATTATAAGGAATTTATGCGCCGAATCTCTGGGACAGGTGCAGACAGTGGCGAGTATGATACCGTAATGCTCACCGACATCCCCTGCTTTATCGGCTGGAACTTTTCCCGAGTACTAGCCGATGGCAATATCAATGCCTGTCTGAAGGCACACCGTATCCCGGTCGGGAATATCCATGAGTCTTCTTTTCGGGAAATCTGGAATTCCGCAAAACAACGAGAGTTTCGAAGAAAGACTAGGGAAGGCAACGCCGGTGATCCCTTTTTTGCGGGTATCGGCAATGCTGAGTCGTCCCAGATCGGCTGTCACAGAGGATGCGACGATATTGAGCGGAACCGGAGGTTGTGGCGGAGGCTTCTGAACCTGAGCTGCTCCGAGAAACTTCTTCTCAAGGGGGCTGGCTATTATTATCGCCTTACTCAAAATGGGCTCCGAAAGAATGGATAGAGACGAGCTGATTCGCAAGGGTGTTGTCGATGGCCGCAAGGCCTTTGTCGGCCCCGAGCACGTCGTCATCGACTTGACCAACAGGTGCAATAATAACTGCATCGCCTGCTGGACAAGATCGCCCCTTCTTGGTGATAATTCTCCCGACAAGGACTGGCACAAACAGCAGTTGGAAACCGAGCTGGTACTGCAACTGATTGACGATCTCGCCCGGATGGGGACCTCGATAATACGTTTTACCGGTGGCGGAGAACCCTTTCTCCATCCGGACATTTATACCCTTATCCGAGCGGTGAAAAAGAAAAATATATTCTGTGCCGTCACCACCAGTCTGAACATGGTCGGCAAGGACGACGTGGAGGAATTACTCCAGTCGGGGTTGGACGAAATATCGGTAAGTCTGTGGGCAGCCAACGCAACTGACTATGTCTTGACCCACCCCAATAAAACGGCAAAGACGTTCTTGGCAATTACCGAGGTATTGCAGGCTATTGCTGCAAAAAAATCCCGCCGGATCCGTCTGCCGTTCTTGAAAACCTCCAGGCAGACCACCCCGCGGGTGAACATCTTGAATGTTATCTCCCGCGTCAATTGTGCGCACGTTGAACAGATGTACGATTATGCCCTGCGGGTCAGGGCTGAGTCTGTCTATTTTGCCGTGGTCGATCCCGTTCCTGGCAGTACCGACTCACTGTTACTAGGGGAAGAGGAACGATTCCAGGTGCGGATGGCCTGTGAAAACATAGAGCGACGAAACGCTCGAATGGCGCACAATAAAAAAATATTTCTTGATAACTTTTCAGGCTTTCGTCAGAGAATTGCCGCGGAGGGAGCGGGCGAGGGGAACTACGATTTTGATGAGGTCGATGCCCTTCCTTGCTATATTGGCTGGATTTTTTGCCGGATATTGGCCAGTGGCGAGGTTGCGCCCTGTTGCCGTGGGGTCCATTTGCCCATGGGAAATTTGCACGAGGCCTCCTTTTCTGAAATCTGGAATTCTGAAAAATACAATGGCTTCCGTTTCATGGCCAAAAATCTTAATAAACGGAACTCCTGGTTTAAAAATATCGGTTGCGGAACGACCTGTGACAACCATATGCATAACCAGGAACTGCAACAGCGTTTATTCACGCCATGATCTTTAACCAACCGGACATCCTGTTATTAATTTGTCCGCCCTGGGGTGTGGTTAATCCGCCGCTTGGTCCCGCTTATCTGGCTGCCAACCTCAAACAAAAGGGCCTGTTCGTCGACGTTCTTGATATCAACGCCCAGTTGCACACGCAGGCCACTCTGGACGAAAAGGGACTCTGGTTGCTGAAAAATGATAATTTTTGGCGCAAGGCAGAGCAGGTGGATAATCTGTTTTTCCAGTGGCAGGCAGCCGTGGGTAGCCTCGCTCAAAAAATAGTTACCTCCGGGGTCTCGGTGGTAGGCTTTACCGTAATTGACCCCAATGAGTTTTTCACCTGCCGTTTTATTAAACTGCTCAAGGAAAGAATCCCGCAACTGCTTGTGCTTGCCGGTGGTCCGGGGTGTGAGGCCCAGGGGCAGAGGGAATTTTTGAGCCGAGAGTCTGCAGGCGCCATAGATTACTTTTTTGTCGGTGAAGGCGAGAGAGTTCTGGCGGAATTTTTGCTGTGGAAAAAACGTGGTGGCGAGGTGACAAGCCTCTCCCAGGTAATACCCGCAGGTGACGAGTCGCAGCAAAGGAATACCATTCCCCAGGTAGATCTTGAGTCGATTGTTTCGCCCTCCTTTGAAGAGTTTGATATGCTGCTCTACAGTGGCGAGAGTTTGGCCGTCATGTGGAGCAGGGGGTGTATCGGCAGGTGCCTCTATTGTAAGGAGAAGGCCCTGTGGGGAAGATATCGCTGTCGATCGGTGGCAGCCATTGTTGATGAACTCCACTTCTATGTCTCACGGTACGCTGCACGCAATTTTGTGGTGTATGACTCGGCAATCAACGGCAACCCCAAACATCTTGAGGCTATCTGTGAGGCTATTATCGCAGATTCTCTCGATATTACCTGGTCGGGCGAGGCAATTGCCCTGAAGAGTCTGACGGAACAGCTGTTGTCCAAAATGCGTCGGGCCGGGTGCCACACCCTCGTCTACGGCATCGAATCGGGATCCGACAGGGTCCTCACTTCGATGGGGAAACTCAGCAATAGCCGAGATGCAGGCGAAGTCATCCGTCGCACCCACAAGGCAGGGATTAAGGTCGCAGTGAACATCCTTGTCGGTTTTCCCGGTGAAACGGAGGAGGATCTGCAGATGACGGTGGATTTTCTGCGTCGTCATGCCCGTTTTATTGATCGGATCGACAGTGTGTCAACCTTGCAGATTGTCACCGACACACCCCTTGCTGCGAGGATACAAGACTTCGACCTTGTGCTGCCGGACGTTGAACCCCATGACAAATGGCGGAGTCGCGATGAGAGCAACACCTACGAAATTCGCCAGCAAAGATTGCAGACCATACTCACCGTGGCGGGAGAGGAAGGGTTTGAAATAGGCAGGACTTTTTTGAATGAAAATCGGAGGACAAAAGAGAGTGGCAGGGACCAGCGGATACTTTCGCAGCTTTGGCAAAAGCTTAAGACGGGGATTGGCATAAAGGGGTAATTGACTTCCATGCACGGATCAGCAAAGAAAATTTTAATCGTTACCAGTCAGCCATTACCTGAGGAAGGCAAACCGGCAACCGGCGGAGCGATACGGGCCTACGCCCTCGGCCAAGCACTTGAGGGATGCGGCCATAGGGTGTATTACTCCATTCCCTTGAAGTGTTGCAACCCGGACGACGGCGCCGATGATCCAAGGCGAGAGTTTGCTCACAACGTCAAGGACCTTGAGAACGTCGTGAAAAAAACCGCCGCGGATATTGTGCTGTTTTGCAACTGGGGCCTTGCGGTCGAGGCCCTTGAGTGCAGTGTTCCCGTGGCAATTGATATGAATGGCTCTCTGGTTCTGGAAAATTATTACCGCAAAAGAGGGAAGGTGCTTGAGGACTCACTGGCGAAGATTGAGGCGGTGGCGAAGGCAGATTTCCTCATCGCCGGCTCCCTGGGCCAGAAGAACTATCTCACCTCCTGGTGTCTTCTTGCCGGTGTCAAGCCCGAGAACATTGCCATCGGCGTCGTGCCCTTTTCCCTCTCGCCGGATGTACCCCGGCACGACTCTTTTCTGCCTCTACGATTTATCCTCGCCGGGTATGATTGGCCGTGGTTGGATGGCGGTGACTATATTCGAACGGTCTGCGATGAACTTGAGAAAAGTGAGAAGGGCACACTCCATGTCTATTCATCGGCCTCACCCTATGTGGATATTTTTGACAATGAAGATTCTTCAACGGATGCCAAGGGGCAGGCCCAGGCTGTAGGCGGTAAATGTCTCGTCAAACATGATCCCGTCGATTTTACCACACTGACCAAAGCACTTTGCCGGGCCTCTGTTGCTGTCGATCTATGGCAGCGTAATCCGGAGAGGGAGCTGGCAGTCCCTTCAAGGGGTGTTGCCTATCTCTGGGCGGGGCTCCCGGTGATCATCTCAGGCTATGGTGAATTGGCCCAGCTCATCGGGAAGTACCAGGCAGGTTGGGTTATTGAAGAAAATAATTATGCCCAGTTGCAGCAGGTAATCGAGCAAATTACCGGAATAGGTGCGGAAGAACTGAGTGTCTACCGGGATAATGCCCGAAAATTATTTGCCGATCGATTTATGTGGGATAAAACCATCGAACCGCTTGATCGGTTTTGTCGAATGCCCCGGTTCAACAGGGCATCGTCTTCCTTAAGTACAAGGTATTTCTACTATCAGCAATTGTCGGAGAAGTTGCAGCATCTGCTGCAGCAGCGAGACAGGTATATGGAGGACCAGAAGAAAAGGGTCCATTGCATCGAAGTTGAAAAGGAGTTGATGTGGAGGGTGCAGAGAAAGGCGCGGGGCTTGGCGCTGCTCTATAATCCGCAGCGCCTGGTGCAGAGTCTGCGCAGGACGATGTTTGGGATTCCCCTTCTGGGTTACCTGACACTTTTGACGCTTGCCGGTCATTGTCTCCACGTGCTGCGAGAGAGGTTGGGACGGCTATGAAAATTGTTATGGTGCATCCACATGATCTCTATCACGACCTGGAGCCCTGGACGGTAAGGATAACCTACCTGGCACAGGAACTGGTGCGGGCAGGGCATGAAGTGAAGGTGGTCTACCATGAATATCGTTCTCCGGATGGGAAAAGAGCGGAGGTCACCGATCGTAGCTTTCCCTTTGAGACCATCCCTTTTCAAAGGCATCCTTTCCATATTTTCCGCAATGCCGGTAAGCTGGAGAAAGTCGCCTGGTGGGCGGATGTCGTTCATTTTCAAAAATGTTCCAACTATGCGGCCCTGCCAGCTGTTGCGGCCGCCTTCTACCAGGGGCGACCGCTTCACTACGACTGGGATGATTGGGAACAGGCAATTTACGAGCAGGACAACAATAATCCGATTGCCTCCTGGATCTATTTTCAACAGATGGAAAAGCATCTTCTCAGGCTGGCCGATACCGTCAGCGTCGCCAGTTCGGGACTGAGAGAGCTCTGTGAAAAGCTGAGGTTTCCAAAAGAACGGACTTTTTCCATTCCGGTTGGCGCAGATCTTCAGGTCTTCCAACCGTCCGTATCAGGCAGGGAGGTCAGACAACGATATGGCTGGCGGAAAAAGCTGGTCATCTATCAAGGACAGATAAGCGGGGCAAATTATGTACATCTTTTTATCAGGGCAGCCCAGATAATTCTTGGCAAACGGGATGATGTCGATTTTGTCATCGTCGGGGGAGGAGATAAACTCGCCGATGCTCAGGAGCTTGCAGGAAGTCTTGGAGTAACTGCTGGGCTCTTCTTTACCGATAAGGTTCCACACGAGATGGTGCCACAGTTCATCGCAGCGGCGGATGTGGCCGTGGCCTGCTTTGAAGACAATAAACAGGTTCGTTGCAAGAGTCCCCTCAAAGTAAAAGAATATATGGCCTCGGGTAAGGCAATTGTCGCCAGCAGGGTAGGAGATTTGTCGGAAATGCTGGGAGATTGCGGTAAACTCGTTGCACCTGACAGCTTTCTGGAAATTGCTGCCGCTCTAGACGCCCTGCTCGACGATGACGAGGAACGGAATCGGCTCGGCAAAAAAGCCAGGGAGCGGGCGGAGCAATACTACTCCTGGAGCAAAAGTGCTGAAACCCTGGTCGAGGCCTACCATAAGGCACTTCATATTCACCACGGCATTACCCGTTAATCGGAACGAGGATTATAATGAGCAGGCAACCTCCAGTTACTTCACGAAGAGACTTTCTCAGATATCTCTCCTTTGCAGGTGGCAGTTTGGCCGTAGGAGATATGGGTGCCTTATTCAAATTCAAGGATTCGGCTACCCCCGAAATGGTGGGTGATATCCTCAAACAGCGAATAAAAGGCAGATTAGTGAAGGACCACCTGCTTGTTGAGGAATTCAAGACAGACTTTGGCCGGACCATTCACAAGGAACCTCGGCTCATTGTAGTGCCGGAAAATGATGAGGACATCCGCATCATTTTCCAGGTGGCCGAGAAATACCAGGTACCCGTGTCACTCCGCGGCGCCGGTCATACCTGCTATGGCCAGTCTCTCTCCGATGGCGGTATCCTGCTCGTCAATAACCGAGAGAACCCGGATATCGCTATGGAAGGTGACCAGGTATCCGTCCACTCATCAACACAATGGTTTGCACTTGAGAGAAAATTGAACGAGCAGGGCCTCACCAGCCCTGTCCTCACTGATTATCTTAATTTGACCCTTGGTGGAACGCTCTCCGTTGGTGGCTATGGCCTGCGATCTTTCCAGTATGGTGCTCAGGTTGACAATATCAGCGAACTGGAACTGCTCCTGCCGGATGGGAGTCGAATGCGCTGTTCACCTCAGGAGAACAGTGATCTTTTCAGATACTCCTTGTGCGGTCTGGGCCAGCTGGGTTTTATCAGTAAGGTCAAAATCAAACCGATACAATACCGGCAGTTCACCTCGGTTTTTTATGTTCTCTGCACCAGCGTCAAAGATTTTATCAAGGGGGTTAAGGCCATTCTCCATCCCGATTTTATCCGGGAGATAGACCATTTCTCTTCCTACTGGTTGAATGGCAGTTTTATCATTGAAATTGGCAAATCCTTTTCCGAAGAGAACAAAACTGAGCAGGAGGCTCTGAAAAAGAAAGTTCAGTCTCAGATCGCATTTTACAAGAACGCGGTTATTAAGGACTATCACCTCTATCTGCATAAGGTGAGAGAGAACTGGGTAGAGAGATATGGTATTTCCCATCATATCTGGGAGGATTATATCTTCGGCATTGAAGAATTGGAGGAATTTCTCAATCGGGCGATAACGACAACTAAGATCAGCCATTTTCAGAATATTTTGCCGGCTCTCTATATTGTCGCCTGCGATACTGCAGAGACCGGGGGAATTCCTTTTTCACCAACCTATGGCAGCACCAGTAAAATGGTCTACAGTGTGGGATTTTACTATATGGTGAAGTATGGAGACAAAAAGCAACTCCAAACTGCCGAGGACCACCACAAGCAATATATGCGCAACTGTCTGGACCTTAAGGGCAGACCCTATCTCTATGGCTGGCATGGACTGAGTGAAGAACAGAAAAAGCAGTTTTATGGTGCCGACTATCTGAAACTGAAAGCGTTAAAAAAACAGTATGATCCTCAAAATATCCTTAATCCTGGAGTGTTTGTCGAAAACGTCTAGCCCCCGAAGGGTAAAAAACTTGCAGAAAAAATTTCCAAGGTAAGAGATGACACTCCAAAGACCAGAAGATCAGGGAGACGCGAGAAGAAAGAGGATTGTTGATTATTACGATTCCTGTGAAATCGATTACCGGACAAACTGGCATCTCGACGAATGTCTGGCAATGCACATCGGCCACTGGGATGAAACGACCAAAACCCTCGCAGAGGCCCTGGTGCGACAAAATGAGGTAATGCGCATCAAGGGTAAAATAACCGCAGCGGACCTGGTTTTAGATGCTGGTTGTGGGGTCGGTGGCAGCTCCATTTACCTTGCTGGGAGTAGCGGCTGCAAGGTCGTTGGAATTACCTTGAGCCATAAGCAGGCCCGGTCGGCGAGGCGATTGGCAGAGGAGAGGGAGGTGCACGGGTTAACGGCTTTTCAGGTTATGGATTTTTCCAGTACCGGTTTTGCTGACGAGTCGTTCGATGTGGTCTGGGCTCTTGAAAGTTCATGCTACGCCCCGTGCAAAAAAACCTTTATCCGCGAGGCGTTCCGCATTTTAAAAAAGGGTGGGCGGCTGCTGGTTGCAGATGGCTTTGAGATCAAGGCTAGCTATACTCCTTTTGAAAGAAGGATTTTTGATCTCTGGGTAAAAAAATGGGCTGTTGATGCTTTGGAATCGTTATCAGTATTCAGGGATCATCTCCATGAGACCGGTTTTGTGAATATTGACTACGAAGATATTACTGAAAATGTAACGCCTTCTTCCCGGCGGCTTTTTGGCCTTGCTATCATTGCCTGGCCTCTGGCCCAACTTGCTGAAGTTATGGGGAAGAGGTCTAAGATTCAGAATGATAACCTTCTCGGAGCGTTTTTTCAGTACCTTGTCCTGAAGTTCAACCTCGGCAATTATGGAATTTTTTATGCCGAAAAGAACTGAGGTAGTGCAAATTTTCTTTCAAACGGCAGAAATATGCCGGAAAGCATAGGCTGGCATGAAGCAATCCACGTCTTCCCCAGAGCTGTTAATCCTATCCTGTCCGCCGAGGGCGGTCCATTATCCACCGGCAGACAGTGCCCATCTCCAATCAGTCCTGAAAGAAAAAGGGTTTGAGGTCGAAACCTACGACGTGAATCTGGCGCTGTTTCGCCGTGCAAAACCGGAGCAGCGGATGTTCTGGCATGAAATAAACAACTACCATTGGCATGAAAAAACGCGACAGGGTGGGCCTCTGCCGATTCTCAACCGTCATCTCACCTTTCTTGCTGCCCAGATAAAAAAGAGAACTCCTCGGGCAATATATATCGATTTCACCTATCCCAACGAGATATTCGCGTGCAGGCTTATTGCCGAAATCACAAGAATTACAGAAAGTCTCATGGTACTTGCCGGTGGTCCCAGCACCCATACGGAGGAACAGAGACACTCCCTTGAGCAGGAATCGGGAAAAGGCATCAGTCACTTTCTTTCGGCGCCCACCGAATTGAGTCTACTGTCATTTTTAACCAGTTCGGGAAAAGGGAACAGGGACGGCAGAACCGAGAAGAAGGATATCGAGGCCTCGCCAATGGGGCAGAGCTCTTCCCCGGAAAATGACTTTCCCCTCTATGAGGGTGTGCAACTCGACAGCTATCGAAACTCTCTGGCGATGCATTTGGCAACGGGATGTCCGAATGGCGGCCTCTATTGTCCTGAAAAGAGAGCGTTCCCAAGCTATTGGGAAAAACCCCTACAGAGTATTCTGGCCGAACTGGAGTATTACACTGATCGGCTGAACGTCAAAAATTTCTATTTCCATGCCAGTCCTGTCAACAATCATGGGCAGCTTGAAGAAATTTGTGATGAGATTGTAAAGAGGTTTCCGGATATACGCTGGGCCGCAGAGCTGGTACCATGGATGGTTGTGCCCGCCGAATTGTTTGTGAGGATGCGGGCGGCAGGGTGTCATACCCTCGGTTTTTGTGCGATATCCGGATCGGATCGGATTCTTGACGATTATTTTTCCGGGGCGAAAGCTGCAACAATTGAACTCAACCTGCTTTTGGCCCGTCAAGCCGGGATCAGAACGGTGGTTCGCTTTTTGGTTGGCTTCCCCGATGAAAGCTTTAAGGATTTTTCTGAAACTTCCCAGTTTTTAGAGAAAAATCTTGCAAACATCTCCCAGGTACTGTCGGTGATTCCCTATGCTCCGAGACCTGGGACAACCCTGGCGCATATGGCCGAAGAAAAGGGTATCCGGTTGGAAGATCCGATAGCGGTGAATGAATGGCACAGCGATACGGGTAACACCTTCGTCCTTAGAAAACGTCGCATTAAAGAGCTGGTTCGACAGGCCAAACACGCGGGCAAGGAATGTGGCAATACCCTGCTGGGACAACCCTGGGAGGTGTCGCGGCTTGAGGCCTGGCGGATGCGATTCTTTGACCCCCAGCAGTTTGCCAATGAGCCCTGGCATCCCCGCGGCCTTACCTTCACTGCCAGGCACATCCGGAGCCTGGTGATGAGTGTGGTCCCCGCCTGCGAAATTGAAGAGAGTGATATACTGGCACTCCAGGGTGTTGAAGATGGCCGCAGGGCCTTATCAGGGCCGGAAGTTGTCCACCTTGATCTGACCAATCGCTGTAATTTGAATTGCATAGGTTGCTGGGATCGCTCTCCTTTAGTTCGCAGCGACGATGGCGTTTCCTCTTTATCCGAAACCCTTTCCTATGAAATGGTTACTGGGCTGATAGATGATTTGATGGACCTGGGCGGCATGCAGTCACTGAAGTTGAGTGGTGGGGGTGAGCCGGCTATGCATCCGAGGTTTATTGATATTCTGCGATACATTCGCAGCAGGAATCGCTTTGTCGAGATTGATATCAACACCAACGGCACCCTTTTGACGGAGAAATTCATTGAGACTTTGGTGCTTGCAGAAATTAATCTTCTCACCGTAAGCCTGTGGGCGGCAACGCCTGAGACCTATGTGTTCACCCATCCCAATCAGAGTGAAAAGACCTTTCAGAAAATCGTTGATCTCCTCAAGGCAATTGTCAAAAGGAGGAAAAACGGACCGCCGCGTATCTTTGTGCACAATGTCCTTATGAATTGTAATTATCACGAAATGGAGGAAATGTTGCGACTCGCCCTTGACATTGGAGCTGACGAGGTCCACTTCACCTTGGTGGATACCGTCCCCGGCAAAACGGAAAGTCTGTTGCTCACCGAGGAGCAGCATGGGCTCCTCAAGAAGAGCTGTGCGCGAATCAGAAGAGACGTAGACCAGTACAACGAGTATAGCGAGTCTGCCACAGGACGCAGGATACGCGTCACAAATTTCCATGAATTCTGTGACAAACTTATGCAATCAGATGTTGAAAAGGGGGTCTACGACCACAAGGCCTTGAATGCCATTCCCTGCTACATCGGTTGGCTTTATACAAGGATTATGGCGGATGGCCGGGTGGTACCCTGCTGCAAGGGACATCGGCTTGGCATGGGCAACCTCCACAAAGATGATTTCAAACGAATCTGGAACAGTCCAGCCTATTGCCAGTTCCGGAATAATGGCAGATTTATGGACAAGTCGGCAGCCTATTTTTCGGTAATGAGCGATGATAATTCG
The DNA here is from genome assembly GCA_018821785.1 of Pseudomonadota bacterium. Lineage (GTDB taxonomy): Bacteria > Desulfobacterota > Desulfobulbia > Desulfobulbales > Desulfocapsaceae > Desulforhopalus_A. Next base: position 13,816 of record JAHJLI010000100.1, on the reverse strand, counting down.
GGGGTGCCGGGCTGTGTAAATTGTGACAATGTCATGCATAATACCGTTATGCATGACAAGTTTCTGTTTTCAACCAGGCTGTTCAGTTGGGTATCCTTTAAGCTCTCACAGTGGCGTGTTTTGAAAAAATGAAGTGGATTTCCAGAGTTTTAAAACAGGGGTTTATCATAACCTGCATGGTGGTGCTGTCAGTTGGTCTGATTGAGCTCATTCTCATGGCATTGCGGATTGACCCGGATTCGCCGTTCGACATAATACGTCTCAACGTCAGCGGGGAGTTGCTGGGGCAATATGATGAACAGCTCTTCTGGCGACTGAAAGATGTGCGGCCAGAATTTACTCCGGGTGCTAAAAAAATAATGTGCTTAACGGATTCCGTCTCTGTTATGTATCAGGGAGCGGGATATCCGAATCTGCTGGCCGAGTACCTGACGGAGAAGTTTCCGGGAGCAGGGATTGAGGTGTTCAACGGCGGAGTGCCGGGCTACACCACCTTTCAGGGCTTAAAATATTTCACACAAGAATTGCTCGCCTACAGGCCGGACCTGGTCGTCCTTTGTTTTGGTTGGAATGATCACTGGCAGAGCAATAATGGTTTGCCGGATAAGCTGCAAAAATCCGGTGGGCTCAGTTTTCTCGCACGGCTTGATTTTTTAAGAAGTGTCCGGCTGGTCTATTCGATGATCCTGAAAAAGGGGCAGGTACATTACCGGAAGGCAGAAGGGAAAACCTTGCGGGTGGGGCTGGATGATTACCGCCTGAACCTACAATCTTTTGCCGACATTTGCCGGCAGAATAACATCCGGCTCCTGTTGATGACGGCGCCTTTTTATGTGCTGCCGGAAGGCTTATTGCGGCTGCATGAAAGCTACAACGACATTGTCCGGGATATTGCCCGGAAGGGCAATCTTCCCCTTTTGGATCCGATAAAGGAATTTTCTGGGAAAAGGGACTTGTTTCTTGAACCTGAAGAGGACTTCGTGCACTACAACTGGGAGGGAAGCAAAATAATTGCCCGGGCCCTGGCAGCGGAGATACCGGGTCTTCTCGGAATCAGACCTGCCGGTGCCGGATTGCCAGCCAGCGCTACAACGAGAGAAAAAAACATGAGCGAGGAGATGCCTGCGGCACTCAGTCAATAGGTTAAGGGGAGAGATGAAGGGTTCAAAAAAGCTGCTGTTTAAGGACGCGATACAGCAGGCAAAAATTGCCTGCGGCATACTCGATAGAAAAGTGTACACCGGTCCCTGGCATGTCCAGATAGATCTGACCAATAAATGCAATAACGATTGTATTGCCTGCTGGTGTAATTCACCCCTGCTGGGCGATAAGGCCATGAAGGAAGAGATCAGAGATAAATATCTGCCCTTTGATGTCGTCATCAAACTGGTGGATGATCTTGCTTCGCTTGGCGTGCGAGATCTCTATTTCACCGGTGGCGGTGAACCGTTCATGCACCCGGAAATTCTTGAGATAATGCGTCATATTAAGGCCAAGGGAATGCGGCTCGATATGAGTACCAACTTCACTCTTGTTACCCGGGAGATCGCCGAACAGCTTGTGGAAATTGAAGTTGACCATCTGAATCTCAGTCTCTGGGCCGCCTCTCCTGAAGTCTATTCCGACCTTCACCCGAACAAAAATGAAGAAACCTTCATAAAAATGACGGAGATTATAGATTTTATAAATGAGAAAAAGGCTGAAAAAAGGACGATAAAACCGGCCCTGGGGATGTACAACGTCATCACCTCGCGAAGCTATCAGGAAGTGACAGATATGCTCGAGTATGCCCACAAGCACCGGATGAACGATATAAGCTATGTGCCGGTTGACACAATGCCCGGCAAGACCGACAGTCTTAGCCTGAACATTGAACAGAGAAAAGAACTCTCCGGGCAGCTCGAACTGCTGCCGATGAAGAAGGAGGAATTTCAGGAGCAATACAACCACGAAGTAGTGTTTGCCAATCTCGCCGTTTTTAAGCAAAGAATCAGCAGCAGCACAGCCGATGAGGCCAACTACGATGGTGAGCTTCTCAGCGCCATGCCCTCGTGTTACGCCGGCTGGTCTTTTGCAAGAATATTGGCGACGGGAGAGGTTAATTCCTGTTTGAAATCCTTTAAAATCCCCGTGGGCAATATTCTTCAGTCCGGTTTTCCTGAAATCTGGTTTGGTGAGAAACAACAGGAATTCAGAAACCACACCATAGATTTTGACGTAAACGATGTCTACTTGAAATCCATGGGTAATGATATGATGACCAGGGATCAGGGCTGCATGAAATGCTGCGACAATCTCGGTCTTAATATGTCGGTCCATGAGAAAATGGCCGACCTGAACCTGTTTAAGAAACTCTTGATCAGGGTAGCGAAACTGTTTTGAGTCAACTCAGCAGAAGAAAAGGAAAAGATGGGCGATGTAGAAATACAAGACCGGCGAGACTGCTGGATGCGGTTGCGACGGAGTAAAAAAATATCCGGCCTGGTCGGCGCCCTCATGGTAATCCTGTCTTTTGTTAGCCTTCCTGTCGATGGCGCTGGGGCTGCCTCAGAGCAACCGGCAGAGAAATATTCCCTCGCGAAAAGTTTTGAAGTGTCTGCAAGCAATTCCCCTTTCATTAAAAACCTTCCCCTCGAAACGCTTGCAGCGCAGTTAACCAGTAAAAATGCCGACCTTGAAAAGTGGCCAGCGCTGAGTGCCTCTGTCGCCTATGAGATTGGTGATGTCACCCTTGATCAATATGAATATGGACGGTTGATACCCTATCTGAACCTCACCCAGGATCTTTTTGGCAAGGTGGATGCACAGTACGAAAAGAAGTGGTCGGCAATGACGAAAAAAATGGCTGCTGAGGTCAAGGTGTCAACAGCAAAGCGTGATCTGTATCTGGAGGTGGCGGCAAAATATTACAAACTTCTTCTCGCTCGGCTGAAATACGATCAGGAAGGAAAATCGTTCGAGAAAAGCCATAAAGATCTGCAAGAGTCGAAAGAAAAGTTTGCCAAGGGGCTCATTGCCAAGGTTGACGTGGTTCGGGCCGAGACAAATTTCTCCTATTCATCAATGAAGCACCTTGCCGCAGAAAATGAGTTAGACTATGCCGAAGTGGAGTTTATCACAGTTTTAAACCTGCCCAGGGGAACAAAAATCACAACCGAGGATCTGCAGGAAGCTGATCTCTATACTGTGGAATTTGATACTTTAAAAGAATATGTCAAAAAGAATAACACCGAGCTTGCTGTGTATGACCGGGTACTCGGAGAGCTGCCAAAGTTCAGAGAGCTGGTCAAGCGGATCAACTGGCCAACGGTTTCCGTGGCAGCGTTTTTCGGTGAAGGCGGTTCCTGGAACGGCACAAAGGATCAGGACACCTATGGCCTCCGTCTCACCCTCACCCAGTCCCTGTATGACTACGGTATAACCAACAGAAAGGGCGAGATAATGGAACTTGAAATGAAAACCCTCGAGTCAGATCTCACCGCATTGCGAAGCAAGTACCTGAGAAGCCTTGAGTTGCTCTTGATGAAATTTCATCATGCCGGGTTGGAAGTTCAGCAGTTTCGCAAACAAGCAGAACAGGATATGAAATTGGCAGAACTCGCCCAACGGAGTTATGAGCTGGGTTTGACCTCGTTTACCGAGATGTTGCAGAGTCGCGACTCGGCCCAAAAAAGTGAATATCGGTATGCCGAATCCCAGTCAAGGTATGTGATGGCTGAATTATCTCTCAAGCTGAATGCCGGAGAAATATCCTCTGACGCTCTCCTGGATAGAACACCGGGGTGGCTGAAACGGGAGCCAGCGGTAAATCTTTCTAACTAAAGGTAATACTAGCGAGGAATTTTGAATTGAAGAAAGTCATTGTCTTTTTATTACTTGGCATCATGTGTTTTGTCCTGTTCTTCTTCTGGAAAAACTCTGAGCTCTCCTCCGGTAATAGAATTGCCCCTCCTTTCTGTCAGACGGTGAAGGTCGAAACCGGAAATATTGCAACCACAATATCGGGCCGTGGAAAGCTGACCACGAATCGATTCGCCCAGATTCAAGGCAAAGGCAATAGCAGGGTCGTGAAGATGTTGGTTAAAGAGGGCGACTCTGTGGAGAGTGGAAGCTGTCTGGCGATGATTGAGGCAGACTCCCAATATGATCTTGAGCTGTATAATGCCAGGTGGGGTGCCATCACCAATGAGCAGAATATTCAAGACCTTAAAAACAACCTGAAGGAGCAGGAAAAGCTCTACGAAGAGGGCTTTCTGCCGTTAAAGGCAGTCAAGGACACTCAAAGACAATTGAGCCAGCTGGAAACACAAAAGAAAATATTGACCAAGAAAATCAAGGTCTTTGAAAATAAACTGGGGAAGACGGCGGGTGGTTTCATCTCTCCGGATGACGGTAAAACCCTCGATGACAGCTGTGTCAAGGCACCCTTTGCCGGAACAGTGATGCAGATATATAAAAAGGAGGGTGACACCGTTATGATGCCCGACCCGCAATCCCCTGAGTCGAACGGGGGTACTATTCTGATTCTCGCAGACCTCAGTGCCTATATTGTCGAGTACGATGTCAGTGAGATCGATCTCGGCAAAGTCAAAGTCGATCAGGCGGTGAGCCTTGTCTTCGACTCCTTCCCGGAAAAGACCTACAGAGGGGTCGTTGACAAGATCGCAAATGTTGCATCGATCTCCAGGAAAGAGAGAAGGGAGGATCAGAGGGACCTGAGCAATTATCTGACACAGATACGGATGGTCGATACGGGGCCGGAGCTGAAACAGGGACTCTCCTGCCGGGTGTCGATAGAGGTGGGCCACCGGGAAAATGCACTGTTGGCGCCGGTGAAAGCAATTATAAAGGATGAGCAGGGGGAGTATGTTTTTGCCCTGTCCGGGTCTTCAATTGACAAGATGTCGGTCACAGCAGGCATTGTCAGTGATGATCTTATTGAGGTTTTGGCAGGCCTGAAAGAGGGCGATACCATCTGTTCTGAGCCTTTTATTGTCATGGAGCAGCAGGCGCTGGCAAGACAGAAAGAGGGTAGGAGCTGGATTGAGAAAATATTCAATTAATTATGTATGTTACCTCTAACAATATAGCTGAGTTGAGCAGCTTGTCTGCTCAAACGAAACTTATGCCCTTGCGGTATATACAGGAATTACTGACGGACCCGGGCTTATGTTTGTAAACAATGTGGTACTCGGCGAAGCTTTGCTGAGCGCTTTTAAGCAGTTGTTTATTCATCCTCTGCGAACCCTCCTCACCATCTCCGGAATTGCAATAGGGATAGCTGCCTTGATTGCCATGATGGGTATTGGAGAAGGCACCCGCCAGAAAGTCATAGATGACATGGAGAGGATAGGCGGGACCGGAGTTATATCCGTTGAATTGCGTGGTGGCGCGATGAACGATCAGGACCGCGATAATATTCAAAAAGATAAACTCACCAGGGAGGACATGACCCTCTTGTCCCAGGCAAGCAGTTTGATTATGAGTATCTCGCCTGTTATCCATGTGCCTGGAATGGTGTTTTTTGCTGATCTTCGCTTTGAAGGCCAGGTGTATGGCACAAACCAGTTTTATGGTGAAATCAGAGATTGGCAGGTTGAACGTGGCCGATTTCTCACTCGTGTGGATCTTGATTATGCTAGTAATATTTGTGTGATTGGCTCAGAGGTAAGGCATAATCTCTTCGCCGATCAAGACCCAATTGGCAAAAAAATACACTTCAGAAATGATGAGTTCACGGTTGTCGGCCTCATGGTTGAGAGAAATTTTGAGGCGGGTAGGTGGCTCAATAAGCTGATACTTTTGCCCGTTGATACTGTGGAAAAACGCATTACCGGACAAACAAATTATACACAGATACTGGTGAAGGCAGATAAAATGGCCTCCGTTTCGATAGTAAGGGACCAGATCGAAAAAGCCATACAAAGTCGCCATGTCAATCCGGACAGCATTGTCATCCATTCCCAGGTTGAGGTGATAAACAGTCTTGAGCGTGCGTCAATGCTGATGCGGTTCTCCTTCGGATCCATTACCCTGATCGTTCTTGTAGTGGGAGGCATAGGCATTATGAACCTTATGTTGGTTTCTGTAACGGAAAGGACCAGAGAGGTTGGAATTCACAAAGCAGTGGGTGCAAAAAATATTGATATCTTCCTGCTCTTTTTGTTCGAGGCCATGAGCCTCAGTTTGCTTGGTGGAATTCTCGGAATCGTATCGGGTATTCAGGGTGGCAGATTCCTTTCCTTTGCCATTGCTACGTATCTGGATAATCAGGTTGCCTGTATTATTTCGAACAAGGCCATCATGCTGGCTGTCTTTTTTTCTGTTTTTATAGGGGTGGTTTTTGGACTTTATCCGGCCATGAAGGCGGCGAATATAGATCCGAGTAAGGCCCTGAGCTATGAATAAGTCAGCTGTCATAGAGCTGGACAATATCTGTTACACCTATGGTGGGGGAAAACAAGTGTTTGCCCTGCAGAATATTTCGTTGTCCATTGGCTCTGGAGAATTTGTGGCAATATCAGGACCATCCGGATCCGGCAAGAGCACCCTCATGCATATTCTGGGCTGTATGTTGACACCGACCAGTGGTGGGTATTGTCTTTTGGCTGAGGAGGTGGCAGGCAGGACGGCAAGTCAGATGGCACAAATCAGGAATTCCACAATAGGCTTTGTCTTTCAGAACTTCAATTTGCTACCAAGGGCCTCGGCGCTGAAAAATGTCGAGCTTCCACTTATATACGCCGGAATAGCTGGTCGGAAAAGAAAAGCCAGGGCCCTTGATGTCCTGACGAGGGTTGGGTTGGCAGCGCGTGTCAGCCACCACCCTAATGAGCTTTCAGGGGGAGAAAAACAGAGAGTGGCCATTGCCAGGGCCATTGTCAGCAAGCCTAAAATTTTGCTGGCGGACGAGCCTACCGGTAACCTTGACAGGGCAACGGGGAAAGCAATTATCGCCATGCTCAAAGAACTTGCAGCGGACGGCATGACCATTATTTATGTCTCCCATGATCTTGAAATGGTTGCAGAAGCCACCAGGTCAATTCATATCGTCGACAGCCGAGTGGTCGGTGGGTAACGTCAATAGAAGATGCGAAAATTTCCAGGTTGGCATTACCATATTTTGACCTGAATGCTCGGTTATTTCTTTATCTGGCACCTTAAAATCAGATTGGCAAAAAATGGCATCAGTTATTTCGACCTCACAGCTTAGGCTGCTATTGAAAACCGTACTGCCGTTGCGTGGCTTCAATACCGAAAGTGCCGCGTCTATTTATCACATCGGAAGAAAAAAAGGCAGCAGGTAGCCAGGAACATGTATCGTTGTATGGGTAAGGACTCCTGATAAAAATATTTCTTCAAAATCAAGAATTTCTGATATAATCATATTTGTTTTTATTTTTTATTAATCACCAACACATGTCTTCTTTCCATGAGATATTCAAATAAAGAAATTGCCTGGCCGCTGCTGTGTCTGCTGCTGCTGCCATTCTTCACCCTCCAGGACTCTCTAGCGGATGCAGAGTCACCAAATACGGTCATTGTTGTCGAAAACGACTGGCCACCCTACTATTTCGGCAATTCACCGGGGAGTGAGCCTGGATTTGTCAGAGAGTTGCTGGATATTTGCATCCCCAAATCCGGCTTACAGCCTGTGTATGAGTTTTTGCCGGTAAAGAGGATGTATTCATATATCCAAAACGGCCAGATCGATGTTGCAATCTTTTCCCAAAACAAAGAGAGAGAAGCCTTTGTTACCTATGGCAAGGAACCACTCTTTGTTTCCGGTTACCGTCCAGTTGTTCTGGCAAGCTCCAACATCACAATCAACTCACTGAAGGACTTTGACAAACTGCGCCTCGGTCATTTAGCCGGGTTGAAATATTCGGCCGATTTTTTCGAATATGTTCAGAAGCGTCAGGCTGAAGGATCACTGATCACCACAACCATGGGAGAAGCTCCACTGAGAATGCTGTTGGAAGATATAGTAGATGTTTTTGTCGACACCAGTGATACAATATTGTGGCGGGCCAAAAAGGCAGGAGTCTATGATCAGATCAAGATTCTTGATTTCGATATCAAAACTAGTACCTATTATGTCACTATCTCAAAAAAATCGCCTCGTATTGCTTCACCGGAAAAGTTTCTTGACAGCCTGGACAGCTGTATCAAAAATCTGAAGGATACAGGCAATTATAATAAAATAGCCACTGAATACGGCCTCCGCTAAGACCTGCTACTTGTAAAATGCGCAATATCAGACTCCGACTGGCGATAGCCATTGTCCTCTTGTTGAGCTTTCTTCTCCCAGTCCTTTTTGCTGGTTGGCAGACACTCCGTGATCAACGCACCATCTTGCTCAACGAGCTGGACAAGGAGCATGGCCGTATCATTGAGATACTTGTTTTAGGCATACAGGAATCTCTCTGGTCCCTCTATCCCGAGGCCGGAATCCCTCTGGTAAATGCTATCATGGCTGATAAGCGGATTACCCGAATCAGAATTGATTCAGCAGACGATGTTTTTATAGAAAGAAACAATGAATATGGACCCAACCATGAAAGTCTTGAACGTCGCAAAAAAGTATACTACCACGGCAAGGAAATCGGGACGGTAACCGTAGCCATGGATAGAAGCTATTTGCAAACGACACTTAAGACCAAGACAACACGTGACCTCCTCGTTTTTCTGATACCTTTTCTTTGCAGCACACTCATTCTTTTTCTCCTGTTGCGGAGGAAAATTATCCAGCCCTTAGAAATTCTCATCAGTCAATCGGAAAGGTTGGCAAAAAAACAGCTGGATACACCTTTCGCCTGGGATCAGCGCGACGAAATGGGGATGATGGGCAAGAGCCTGGAGCAGACCAGACTGTCACTCGCGTCAGCCTTCGATGAACTTGAAGAGATGAATGAACGGACAGTCAGGTACTCCAAAGAGCTGGAAGAGATCAATGAAAAATTGCAGAATGAAATCGATGAAAGAATACATGTAGAAGAAATGTTGCATGACCATAAAAACTTGTTGGAGGAGACCATACGGCAACGAACTGCCGAACTAGTCGAGGCCAATGAAAATCTGTTAAAGGAATTTGAAGAGCGAAAAAAGGCGGAAGAAGAGCGGGAACTCATCGCCTTGAAGCTGCACCGGGCCGAAAAAATGGAGGCCCTTGGAGTGCTGGCAAGTGGTGTCGCTCACGATCTCAACAATATTCTTGCTGGAATAGTCAGTTACCCAGAGCTGCTTTTGCTCAAAACTGACCCAGGCAGCGAGTTGTATCAACCGCTTGTCGATATCCATGGTGCTGGCAAAAGAGCCGCTGCGGTTGTTGCCGACTTACTGACAATTGCTAGAAGTACCGCAACAGTTCTTTTTACTCATAATGTCAAAAAACTTGTCGAGGAATATTTCAATTCGCTGGAATATAGACAGCTGCAAAAACTCTATCCGCAGGTCCGTATAGATTTCCACTGTGAAGCAAGTATAGAGATAATAGCATGTTCGCCCGTTCATGTTAAAAAATGCCTGATGAACCTTGTCACAAACGCTGTTGAAGCAACTGGTCATTCAGGAGTAATAACAGTTTCAATTTCTAACAAAATAAAACATGGAGAAGAACCTGACGGCGTGGATACCAGGTATGTTGTTGTGTCGGTTGCCGATAGCGGAACGGGAATATCAGCAAGAGATCTCGAACGCATATTCGAGCCATTTTACACCACCAAGCAGATGGGAATGAGCGGCTCAGGTCTTGGCCTGGCGGTTGTATGGAATACCATGCAGGAACACAATGGCTGGGTAACCGTCGACAGCAATTCTGCGGGAACCTGTTTTAGACTGTATTTCCCCTGCGCTACTGAGACAGACAATCTTCCTGCAGAAAAAAACCTCAGCAGCTACTTACAGGGAAATAATGAAAAATTACTTGTTGTCGACGATGAGCCCTTGCTTCTCCGCATAGCCGAACGGATGCTTGGCGAGCTCGGTTACCGGGTTGTCACTGTTTCTTCCGGCGAAAAGGCTATCGAATACCTGAGAAGCAATGCAGTGGACGCGGTTATTCTTGACATGGTCATGGAGCCGGGTATTAACGGCAGGGAGACCTATGAACAGATTGTCCAAATACATCCAGGACAGAAGGCTATGATTGTAAGTGGATATGCCGTCAACGACGATATACGGGCGGCCATGCAGCTGGGTGTCGCCACCTTTCTTAAAAAACCCTATAGCATGGCAGAACTTGCCCATGCTCTGCAACTCACCTTCAAAAAATCTCTCTCAGGAGACACTGAACATGCTCTGGAACAATAGCAGACTGGACCTCCGCTCATATCACATAGCGACTTAACCGTAACCATCAGGGCCGCCTTGAACAGTCACCTTTTTCCTCGGGGTTAGGGTCTGGGATGATTTCTCTGTTGTGTTCGGTGTGTTCCGGCCCGGTCGCGTCGAGTAGCGGTCATCGTCAGAATTATTATCCTCCTTTTCGTTTGGCCGCATGGAATGCCTGATCCTGGTCCAGCCAGATAAGCTGGAGATTATCGAAGACCTTTCAGGTTTTTCCCATGCCACCTCTGACACTGAAAGACAGAAGATATCCATAGCCAATAAAAAGGCAGAGCCAAATTCATGACCCTGCTTTGGTGTACTGCTATATTGGATTGAATATCAGCATTTTTTCCGCTTGCGTGCTGCAATAAGTCCAACCAAACCGGTGCCCATAAGGAACATTGTGGCTGGCTCTGGAACTGGGTCGTTGCCGGATTCTTGGCTGGCAGCAACAGCGTACCATGCTTTTGCCATCATCAGACGGCCAACTGGGTCAAGGTGACCACCATCAACGGTCCAGTCGGAGGAGAGCATTTGCATTTCAATTCCACTGGCATTCATAAAGGTAATCTCTCGACCGCTGGCATCATGGGCCTCAAGGTCGGCTATATCGTAAAGGAGCTTGTCATGGTCTAATGCATAGGCCCGCACCGCGTTATTATAATTATTGCGCAGCACATTGTTGGAATCAGTGCTGTTCGTGAGTGGCATGGTTGTATAGACAAAAGTTGCGGAATATCTGGAGTCCAAGTCCTCCATCATTTGCAGGTAATTGATAACATTTGCTCCCTGATCAATATAACAGAGCTTGTCCATTACAAAGTCCACACTGTTTCCCCAACCGCTCTCCAAGGTAGCCTCGAAGAAATCGTATTTAAGTTCTGATCCGGGATTCCCGCGATTTATTTCGTACACTTTCCCCTCTGTCAACAAAGCAGGTGGGCTAGGGGGCGGATCAGGCGGGATTTTGTTACGGTCGTACGGTATTGACTGAGTGCTTAACTGATATGTGTTTGGTGTGGTTGAATGTAAAGTGTTCATCCCCCCAATCATATTGCCACCGACAGAAGCATGCGTGAACAACCATGTCTGCTTGCCTATCTTATCATAGGTTTCCTGACTGAAATTGTGACTCTGAACATATTCATAATCAACGATCAAGGCCTGAGCAGATTGGGCAGAAGCGATGATGGCCAAACCAGCTATTGTGAAAAGATGTATGTGTTTCAAGTTCTATGCTCCTTGTTGAAGAGAGATGGATTGTGAAATAGACGACACGCCACGGTTTTTCAGTCATATCTGCGAGCAAGAGGTGTGCCAAGTTGTCGAGGGTAGGTAAAAGACTGCTTTGGTATGCGTATGACAACGGCTTGTCTCCAACTAATCAGGCCAGGAACATACCGGCGAGGAACAATAAGATATTAAAATAATGCTCACTCACGCCTGACGTATATTTGCGCACGACACAAAAGGGAGTTGACATTTTTTGCACAATACACGTACATATATTGATTAACATAGGGGGCAATGAATGAACGTAGAAGAGAGGGAGTTTTTTACAAAAATCAAACAGGCTGCCTTCTCAAATCCGTTTGGGGAAGAGCGGAGGAGCATCGATCTTGAGCTGACAAGACTGAATGCCGGCACACCGAATATAGAGATTCTCGCTGCCCTTGAGGCCAAGGTGGCGGAAAAGATCAGAACAGTGATTAAAGATAAGCCAGCCGGAATGTCAGGTCTTTCCGAACAGGACAGGTTGCTTCTTCGGTATGGCATCCTCTTTTCTCTTTTCCACACCTCCTGTCATGCCTATGATCGTTTGATCGAGGAACAAATTCGGGTCGGAGCAACACCTTGCCGAGTTGTTTTCGCAGCAGATGTCTTGCAGAAATTTTCTAATTTTGGGTTTTCCCGGCAGGAGGGTCTGCGATATTTTGCGCTGTTTTTTCAAATGCGGAGGGCCTTCTATTTTATTAGTGGCATCGCGGGCAGCAGCCAGTGCATCCGGAATTTTCGGAGCAGTCTGTGGGAAAATATCTTCACCAAGGATATCACACTCTACGACCAGTTCCTATGGAATCGGATGGAAGACTTCTCGACGTTGCTCCTTGGAGAGACAGGGTCCGGCAAGGGTTTGGCAGCGGCGGCCATCGGGAGGTCGGGTTTTATTCCCTTCAACCAAAAGATTGGCACCTTCAGCGAAAGCTTCACCCAGGCCTTTGTCTCGATTAATCTTTCCCAATACTCGGAACAACTGATCGAATCCGAGCTTTTCGGCCATACGAAAGGGGCCTTCACCGGTGCGGTCGAGGCCCATAGCGGCATCTTCTCCCGCTGCAGTCCATACGGGGCGATATTCCTCGATGAGATCGGCGATGTCGCCATTCCTGTCCAGATCAAACTCCTTCAGGTACTGCAGGAAAGAGTCTATTCCCCAGTCGGCTGTCATAAACTCGAGCGGTTCCAAGGTCGTGTTATTGCCGCAACCAATAAAAACATCGGAAAACTGCGGCATCAGAAAGAATTTCGGGATGATTTCTATTACCGGCTCTGTTCTGACATCATAGAGGTCCCGCCTCTTCGCCGCCGCCTGGCCGAGGATCCGACCGAGATCGACGAGATCCTCATTTTTATCATCAAGCGCATCCTTGGCCAAGCATCGACAAAAATTGTAAAAATGGTGAAGGATTTTCTCGATGGTAACCAGCCGAAAAACTATGCATGGCCTGGGAATGTCAGGGAGTTGGAGCAATGCGTCAGGCGTGTGCTTTTGAAAAACGCCTATGACTGGCCTCGACATGAGTCTTCCGGCAATGCTATCTCCAGGATTTCACAAGGGGCAGAGAACGGCTCGATGACTGCCCAGGAGATGTTGTCCGACTACTGTCGTATTCTTTACGACCGTTTTGGGACCTATGAAGCGGTGGCCCAAAGGACCCAACTAGACCGTCGCACGGTGAAAAAATACATTCAAAAGGCACGGTAGACAACGCTCATCTGGGAGTCAGCCCTTGGGACCTGCCCTGAATGGTAAAAACCTGTATATGGGGTGTGGAGACCTTCATCACGGCTTCCCTCCTTTCCTTTTGGCTACTTGAAAGGCCTGGTCCAGATCGGCGATGATATCGGCAGGATGTTCGGCGCCGACCGAGAGACGGATCATGTTGCCGGGGATACCGGCCAGGGCCCTTCCTTCCTCGCCTTGCTGCTGGTGGGTGGAGATAGCCGGGATGGTGGCGACACTCTTGATGCGGCCAAGATCGGTGGCCCGCCAGATGCGCTGCAGGTTGTCGAACACCTTTCGGGTTTTTTCCACCCCGCCTTTGACGCAGAAAGACAGGAGATGGCCGTAACGGTTGACCGGCTGGTTATATTGGTCGTCGTATTCGGCGTCGACCAGCCACATATACCGGGATGCCAGATCGTGTAGCGGGTGGTTCTTCAGCCCGAGATATTGGACGCTCTCCACCCCTGGGTGACCTTCAAG
>JAHJLI010000099.1 GCA_018821785.1 Pseudomonadota bacterium | reverse complement strand
TTCAACCCGATAGACGGGATAAGTACACTCCTCGCACAGGCCGCCGGAACACATCTTGATTATGGTTTCCGGCGGCTGCCGGTTCTTCAGAGGTAACCGGCGGCAATCATTTTGGCGACCAGCAAAGCACCCTATGATCAAACGTTCCCATTTCAAATCAAACACCCTGGCGTATCTGCTTATTACCCCGCAGATACTGGTGACAATCGCCTTTTTCTACTGGCCGGCGATCCAGGGATTGCTTCAATCATTCATGCTGAGCGACCCTTTTGGGCGAAGAAGCCAGTTTGTCTGGTTTGAGAATTTTGTGCGGATATTCACCGATATCCTCTACCTGAAATCGATCGGCATTACCCTGGTTTTTAGCCTCTCCGTGGCGTTCATCAGCATTTTCTTTGGCATGACCCTCGGCTGCCTGGCTAATCGGGCCCTGCGTGCCAAGGCGATGATCCGCACCCTGCTGATATGGCCCTATGCGGTAGCTCCGGCCATATCCGGTATTCTCTGGCTCTTTCTCATGCACCCCTCGTACGGTGTTGTCGCCTACTTTATTGAAAACAGCCTGGGCCTTGAGTGGAACCCGACACTCAACGGCAACGATGCCTTCTTTCTGGTAGTAGTGGCCAGCGCCTGGAAACAGATCAGCTACAACTTTGTGTTTTTTATGGCTGGCCTTCAGGCCATTCCCCATTCCTTGATCGAGGCAGCGGCCATCGACGGTGCCGGTCCGCTCCGCCGCTTCTGGGTGATTACCTTTCCGCTGTTGTCGCCGACCATTTTTTTTCTCACGGTAATGAATATCATTTATGCCTTCTTCGAGACCTTCGGGGTGATTCATGCGGTCACCCAGGGCGGTCCGGGAGGAGCTACAAACACGCTGGTCTACAAGGTGTATCAGGACGGTTTTATCGGTCTGAATTTGGGAGCGTCCGCTGCTCAATCGATGGTGCTGATGGCGTTGATCATCACTGTTACCGTTTTGCAATTTCGCTTCGTTGAACGCCGAGTTCAGTACACTACGTGATCGCTATGATGGTTGAACGCACCCCAATACTCGATACTTTCACCTACACCTTTCTGATGGTCGGTATCTGCGTCGTCGGCTTTCCGATTTTCTACGCTGTTACCGCCGCCACCCTGCCACTTGATCAGGTTGCCAGAATACCGATGCCACTGACACCGGGGGATCAGTTCTTTGTCAACATCCAGGCGGCTTGGACTGATGGAAATCTCGGCAGACAGTTGATAAATTCCTTTATCATGGCGGCAGGCATCACCATCGGCAAGATCGTTGTTTCCATGCTGGGGGCATTTTCCATCGTCTATTTCAACTATCGCTTTCGCATGGTGGCCTTTGCCACAGTCTTCTGCACCCTGATGTTGCCTGTTGAAGTCCGCATTCTGCCGACCTATGAAATGGCCGCCAACCTCCTTGGGCCGTTGCAGTGGCTGGTTGATGTGCTGCACCTCAATTCGCTGCTGCAATGGGTAACCGGCAATGATTTTGAAATTTTCCTGGAGTGGAGCCTTCTCGACAGCTACACCGGCCTCATTCTGCCGCTGGTGGCCTCGGCCACCTGCACCTTCTTGTTCCGTCAGTTTTTCCTCACCATTCCCGAAGAGCTTTGCGAAGCGGCCAAGCTCGACGGCGCCTCGGCAATGGTCTTTTTCTGGAAAATCCTCCTGCCTCTTTCCGCAACCAATATTGCGGCTCTGGTGGTAATCGAGTTTGTCTACGGTTGGAATCAGTACCTCTGGCCGCTGCTTATAACCACCGATCCGGACATGACCACCGCGGTTATCGGCCTCAAGAATTTAATCCCCCAGGCCGATGATATACCGATGTGGAATGTCGCCATGGCCGGGTCTCTTTTGGTTATGACCCCGCCTGTTCTTGTGGTGCTCTTAATGCAGCGCTGGTTTGTCAAGGGACTCGTTGAGCGGGAGAAGTAGAAAACACAAAGAGTTCAACGATCGGTTGACAAAGTGATGTCACCGTACCAGGCAATGGCGTTGTCACCGGTATTGTCAGTATCGGTCATAATCGCGATAGCCTCGGCCTCGCCCGGATCAGAGCCGAACAAATTTTTATAATCAGTAAAAATATCTCTTGTCTCAATGCGCCATTGCCCGCTGTGCGTGTTTCCTGACTCAACAGCCACCATCATTGCATTTGAGGTATAGGCGTTTGGGAGAAAATCCCCCTTACCTAAGTGGTTTGCCCAGATATAGTTAATCGCTTTTGTCTGCCAGAAATACTTGCCAGGAAATATGACATATATGCGTGCCGCATAGTCGTCTCCTGCTGTTTTTGTTTCATCTCCCCGGTCTATAGTGTGGTCAATTTTCCATGACCATCGCAGGTAGCGATATTTTTGGGGATCGAATCTGATTTTTTTAATCAATCCTGAAGCTACTGCTTTGCTGGTTGCTTTAACAACAATAATTTCATTTTCCCGAGCCAAAGTATATTCGGTCAAACCCTTAAAGCTCTTTTCCTCCCAACCGTTTAATCCTTCAGTTGTGAATCGGCCTATCGCTATTTCGTCTGCCACGACAGATGCCTCAGTTATCAAGCATACAGGCGCCAACCATATGAATGACAGGATGGTGATTGTGAAAAACTTATTCATATGTTGTTGCTACCTTTTGATTTTGCGCAATGTCCCATTGCCCAAACGAGCTATTTCGAAGAACTCTACACAGTAAAGAAGATAACATTCAGGATAGAGGCAATTGCCCACATCACAACGGCATAATGCCAATTGTTTCGTATTATCCCCCTAGGTGATGCCTGGTATCGACTCACCAAGGCCAGCCCTACCCCTGACAGTGGACTGCTGCCCGTTGAAATGGCCCAACTTGTAAGAAACAGAAATCCTAGTTGAGATTGGTCCGGGTTGAGTGGAAGGAGCAACGGACTGACAATCGCAATGCTTACAATAGGATGAACGCCCATGATTCCGATGAGTATCATCGCGCCTGAGATTATTATAAATAATAATGGAGTAAAGACAGAACCTTCGAGACTGAACAATGCTGGATACACATGGGTAATCGATTTTATGCCGGCGGAGAATACCCCCGCCGCAAGAAACAGAGCAAATTGACTACATACCGATGCCATTCTGTGTTCTATGAAATCATGCAGGGTTGCTATTCTTGGTCTGCCTTTCATAAAAATTAAAGCACCTATTGGCGAAACCACACAAATGAGAAGCATAATATTTACATCATGCCAAAAATGATGGACGCAGATCACCACGATAGCAAGAAAGACAGGAACAGTCAGGCTTTCAAATTTTAGAGGATATCCAGAGAATTCTGTCTTTCTGAAGAGACAGACTTCAACAAGAAAATAGCATATTGCAATAAAACTCATTGTTGCCCCTGGAACAAGCGTTTCTTTCCAATGCATTCCAGGAGCATAGGTGAGAGCTACACCGGTTGCGATAAAAAAAGGAGACCACCATGCAGCTGCGCAAAAAGAGCGTGCAAGAATAATCATCTGATTCCTGCTTAAAGTTCCGTTTTTTTGCAGTCTATCGCCAAAGACGAACAGAACTGACAGATTGATCACTGCTCCGAGAAAATGTGTCCCAAGTGCTGTTGTCACAACGGCGTGGTTTCCTTTTGGTAGAGCATGGTCTTCAAGACCTCGGTTGGTTAAAGATAGAAAAGTCACTGCGACGAACATAGCTAGCAGAGGTAGATTGCCCGCGAGGATTTGTTTCCAGTCAAGATAAACACCCTGGCTAGCAGAAAAGGAAATAATAGTAAAACCAATGAACAAGAGCAAAAATGTTTGTCGAATTGCACTCTCACCGAGAGTACGCCACGTCAGAAGGGGGACCAGCCAGGCAAGAAGAGTCGGCACAATCAATATAAAAGGTGCCAAAACACTTAAGAGGTAAAAGGCAAGTGTGCCAACGATTATTAATCCGATACATTCTATCATAACAAACGAGTCATTTGCAAAATGAGATTTTTCGTTCAAAATCGAGGCATGCGAGAACTTTACGCCAGGCGTCCACCTGAAGGGCCATCTGATTTTATGCAATGACCTTCCCTGGGAAACAAGAAGTCTTTTGCTATACCTCCTCATTTGCCAGCGCGCAAGGTGATAAACACCATCGCTTCCGGGGTGGGCGGAGAAGTATTCCCCCTGTGATGGTGTACCTATAAAGAAGACTGCCGCTCTTGTGGTTGATTTCGAATCGACCGACCAACACTTCCCAAAAAATGTTTGGAAACAGTTGAAGAACATTTCGATGATAGCTGGCCTAAATATGAGAAGACTTTCATCCTGATGCAGGCATGATAATCGTCTGTTGCGGGATACTGTTGCCAGATTACAGTGATTAATGCCACTTTTTAACAGCAAAAGGTCTTGATAATCTTGGCCCAATACTATCTGTTGGATTTAGCGTAAAAATAATTGCCAAAGTTGTCTTGAAAGGGTAGCTTTGATGAGCTGGAGCGGAAGCCTTTTCGTTGGAAGGGGCCTTTTTTTAGGAAGTCTGAAGAAAGCGAATACTTATCACCCACCCAATAACACCACCAATAATTGATGTCAGATAGAAGCGTTGACTCAAAAATACAAAGTAGTACCAAGTCTTACTGGCTCTGGTTTCTTGTTTTTTTACTCGCCATCCAGTCCGTTCTTCTGTCGATGGATCATCACCCGATGTTTTTTCTCGGGGATTCGAAAAGCTACATCTGGACAGCCATATCCGGATGGCTTCCTCCTGATCGTTCTTTCGTATATGGCTATTTCATTCGTCTGGTTGCTGTTTACACCCAATCACTTGTCTCGTTGGTCATTGTCCAAGTAGCATTGCTTGTTGCCGCTTCCAGTGTTATGGCACACTTACTTGTTCGCTACTTTCGGGTTCGTCTCTGGATTGCTTTTGCTGTAGCGCTTTTGACATCGCTCGAGCCATTGCAATTGCTTTTTACCCGCTATGTGATGACGGAAACATTGGCACTCTTCGTGTTTGTTCTTTATTCGTGGGCATTTCTCCACTATCTGGAAAATCCCCGAATCAAATGGCTCTTCCTTATCCATGGTTTAGCGGTAGTATTGATCAGTATCCGTTTTGCTTATATTCCCTCGACATGGGTATGTGCAATCATTCTTCCAATCCTGGCCTTTCCCGCAATTGCCGAAAAAACGCGGATGGTAAAGAGAAAAAAGATTGGAAATTTGATTGCACATATTGTCATCTCAACACTTATTTTGTTTGTCCTTTCGTCCACGTATAAGCATATTAATGGATATTTCCAGCATAAACCTCCTGCATATTCTTATGAAGGAGGTTTTTCAGCCATGGGCTTTGTCCTTCCCATTCTTGAACCGGGTGACTTCGCAGACAAGACCCTCGGAGAGCAGGTGCTGAAGGGTCTGCCTTTTTCTGCCTCTGACCGACATGTTCGGTGGGCTCACCGATATTATGAGGGGGGGGCTGTTTCCCGCTTGCAAAAATTGGAACCAGATCTCATAAAAGCGGATGCTATCGCGAGTCAGGCAGTGATCAGCGCAATCGCCCACAGACCTCATGCTTTTTTTCGACTGGGCTGGCTTACCTCGACTGACTATTTCGATCCATCACGCCTGCAAACATCCATAAAAAACCTTTTGGGAGATCGCCGGTTAGATCTGGAATTCCACGATCAGCTTAAAACACGATTCAAATACACTTCGGACCAATCATCCTCTTTGGATCTGAACTCGCTAAGCGGTCAATATGTTTTTAGGTCCAGACACTGGATACAACTTCTGTTGTTTACGCCTCTGGGCTGGGGGCTGTTGTTTCTTTTTACCTATGATGCTGATCGGCGAAGGAAAAATGGCATAATGGGCCTGAGCTCTCTGATGTTAGTTGGTATAGCTTTATTTTTGGTCGAAAATCCGACACCCCGATATCTGCATACCTGTGCCTGGTTGTTTTTGATGATGACGGGTGTTGGGCTGAACAGCCTTTTTAATCGAGAACAACTCTGACCGCTTCAAAAAGATAGCGTATTCTCTTGTTCTTGTGTTTGGAAAATGCGACCAAGGAGATGGTGACTTTCGCGTAGGAATTATTTCCCGTGTTTAGGGGTCGAAACCCGTCCGATACATTTTCTTTTTGCCCGAGAATGCTGCTTGTCTTTATCCCAGTATAAGATCGACTCATACGCATAGATAATCCCGGTTCTTTTGTTGGTCTGGTACACAATAGCGGCCATATGCAATTTATAGCACAATTCCACTTTGGCACAAATAACGGGGTATAAGCAAAATGGAAAAGATCGCTGTTTTGTGGTCAAAAAATAAATATTTCAGGCCGCTTGTTATTATCTCATGTCTTTTAATACTGTTTGGCTCCACATTCATACCACTCCACGCAATTACGAAAAACGGCGCGTTTATTCTTTCTAGTGCCTTTCCCATTATAGCCGGATGGTTCCTGGGGTTGCGTTTTGGGCTGCTCTTCTGGTTTTTACATTCTGTGCTTCTTATGATTCTTGCCCAGGCGGTGGGAAGTGGTATGGATGAATTCATTTCAAGCGGGATACCCTCATATACTGTTACATTGTTAATCACCTGTGGGATGGGGAGAATCAGTGATTTAACCAAAATCCTGCAGCATGAAATTAAAGAACACAAACGAATCGAATTGGAATTGCATCAATATAAAGAAACACTGGAAAAACATGTAAAGGAACGTACTGAAGACCTGATGAGAAGCAATGAGCAACTCAAGCTGGAAATGTTACAAAACGAGAAAGCCAACAAAGAAAACCTGAATCTGCAAACCAGTCTTAAGCGGGTAGAAAAAATGGAAGCAGTTGGTCAACTTGCAGGTGGTGTAGCACATGATTTCAACAACATGCTTGGGGTGATCCTCGGGCATGCAGAGATGGGAATGGAACAAGTTGACCAGGCCCACCCGCTGTTTGCAGACCTGAAAGAAATCCATGCGGCAGCCATTCGCTCGGCCGATATTACCCGACAACTGCTGGCCTTTGCCCGCAAACAAATCGTCGCCCCCAAGGTGCTCGACCTGAATCAAACCATCGAAGGGATGCTAAAAATGCTGCGGCGGCTCATCGGTGAGAACATCAATCTCGTTTGGCGGCCCGAATCTAGTTTGTGGCCGGTTAAAGTCGATCCGTCGCAGATCGACCAGATCATAGCCAATCTCTGCGTCAATGCTAGGGACGCTATTGCAGGTGTTGGAAAAATGACCGTCGAGACGGGAAACGACGCCTTGGACGAAGAGTTCTGCCGTACTCACCCCGGTTTTGTGGTTGGAGAGTATGTTCGAATGTCCGTAAGCGACAACGGCTGTGGTATGGACGAAGAGACACTGGCGCACATTTTCGAACCGTTTTTCACTACCAAGGGTGTCGGCAAGGGAACCGGCCTTGGGCTGGCCACGGTCTATGGTGCCGTTAAGCAGAATGAGGGCTTCATCAATGCTCACAGCGAACCGGGACAGGGAACGACCTTCACCATCTACCTACCCCGACACGCGGACTCGGCAGGAGATTCGTCGTCAGAAAAAATGGTGGAACCTGGTGTGGGTGGCCATGAAACCATCCTGCTAGTAGAGGACGAACGGACGATCCTGAAAATGACCACGACGATGCTTCAACGCCTCGGCTACACCGTTATTTCAGCAGCTACTCCACATGAAGCTCTCCGCTTGGTTGGTGAGTTCGCCAGCGAAATTCACTTGCTGCTAACCGATGTTGTCATGCCTGAGATGAACGGCCGGGATCTGGTTAATAATCTATTACCTATCCATCCGAATCTGAGATGCCTTTTCATGTCTGGATACACGTCTGATATTATCGCTCAACAAGGAATACTAGAAGAGGGTGTTCAGTTTATCCAGAAGCCCTTCTCGAAAAATGACCTGGCAACCAAAGTTAGGATTGTGCTGGAAAAAAACTAGAAGATTGTTCACTGACCATCTTGGATACAGTCCTTGCAATGTCTACTGGCAAGATATGATCCCTGAGCATACGTAATTGCTATATCAAGCAAAATCTGCCACTAAAGGCTGTTAGCAAATCGCTCTATTTGAATGGTTTCTTTGGACTGACACCTTCAAATCAGACATTAAAAGCTGTGCAGACCTGTAGGCTATCAGAAATTATCCAAACCCCAAAACACAATCTGTCAGTCAGGCCAGATCTCAATTTTTGCAGGTAATATACCATACCAATGGCCTGCAAAGTTTATGAAATTTTCTTTCAGCTAACACCTGAACAGTTAAAACGCATTTCAACTGCCATTTTCCTTGCCTCTTGCCACAACCGGTATGACTTGCAATGGTTGCTGCAAATTTTCTTCGTAAAAAGCAGGGGGATCGTGTACTTGATAACCCTGCAACCCTGTGTTTTCTTGGAACCGGGTTTCGAGTCATGCTTCTCTTGAAACATATGCTCATTCCTGATTTTACCGAAAAACAGACCATGGAATAGAGACCTACATATAACGATATTCTAACCAGATACAGTCATTACCATGAGTGCACCCCATCTCCTGATGGTTTTATTGGCAAATTTCGCATGGGGGGCTAACTATATCGCCGGGAAAATTGGCGTTGGCGTGTTTCAACCTCTCTTATTTACAGCTTTTCGTTTTCTCTTTCTGCTTCTTTTAATGCTCCCTTGGCTGAGACTTGCACCGGGGTGTATGAAACCACTATTAAGAGTGGCTTTTCTCTTGGGTGTGCTTCATTTCGCGATGGTTTTTACAGGCCTTAATGCAGGAGGCAATATCGCCTCGATTGCCATCACTACACAACTCTACGTTCCATTTTCAGCAATTTTGGCTTCAGTTTTCTTGCGGGAAAAAATATCCCTCTTGTCGGTTTCAGCAATAACTTTGGCGTTTGCCGGGGTGATGGTTATTGGCTTTGATCCAATTGTCTTTAATCATCTTGATGCGATCATGTGGGTGGCTGGAGCTGCCTTTGTAATGGCTGCTGCGACAATCCTGATGCGGCAATGCCCAAATCTCGGGGTTTTCAGACTTCAAGCATGGATCGCTCTGGTTGCCCTGCCATCATTACTGTTACTCTCTTCGATTTTTGAATCCGGTCAGGTGCAAATTCTTTCTGAAGTGAGCATTACTGACTTTTGGACCCCGCTATATTCTGCTATCGGCGCTTCCATTGTAGGGCATGGGATTGTGTATTATCTCCTTGGCAGATATCCCGTTTCCATCGTAACCCCCTTACTTTTACCAACTCCTGTTATTGCCACATTTCTGGGCGTATTAATTTTTGGAGATATCCTTGGATGGAAAATGATCCTGGGAGGGGCGATGACCCTCATGGGAGTATTGATGCTCGTGAAACCGCCAAAAAAAGACCATACCCTCAACTAAATAGACTGAAATGAGGAAAACGAGTCCCGATCTGATGGTTTATACTAATAGGTTTTGATCACATCTTACAGATACTCGCAAATAATAGTGCTGGGCGGGATGTTGATTGTCGTGGGATTAAGCATCATGCCTGACAATATTGTGGCCAAGCATGGCGAACAAATATGAGCCTGAAATCCGGTTGGGCCCAGGTTTGGGCGAACAGTACATATCTACAATGAAAAGATTTTCGACACCTTAGTATCTTCGATGTGGCAATACTAAAACCGCACAATAAAGCGAACTGCTACTAAAATAGTAGAGGGAAAATCAAATTTTTTTTGCGGTGTGATGATTCTTTAATCTGACAGGAGAGTGATATAAAGAATTTCACTGGGGCGCCAGAGGCGCATGCGAGGGCCCCACGTGCCGGTTCCGCGGCAGACCAGCAAGGTCATGTCATCGACTTCGTAACGCCCTTCAAGTTTTGAATATACGGTCGCCACAAGGAGACTGAAAGGCCATAGCTGACCACCATGAGTGTGACCGGACAGCATGAGATTGACACCCGATTCTGCAGCAGTTTGAAAATCTTCGGGAATATGGGAAAGTAAAATCAGGCTCCCTGGAGGAAGATCTTCTGGAGGAGGGTTCCAGGGCAGAGAACCTTGTATTTTATTACGATTATGGATGACGTCTCGGCCAGCCAAAATCAACCCGGGAGCAAGTTTGATCAATTCATCCTGCAAAGTGATAATCTTAGCGCTTTTAAGAGATGAGGCGAAATCTTTCTTTTGCCCATGATTTTCGTGGTTACCATTCACTGACCAGACGCCATAGGGGGCTGCCAATTTTTGCAAAGCAGGCACAAACGCTTCGATGTTTTCCCCGTGCCCTTCAAAGGTATCGCCGAGCAAAAAGATAATGTCTGGTTTCAGGGCCTGGACCTGTGCCACTCGTGACTCGAGCCATTTGGGGCCAAGGGTTGACCCCAGGTGGAGGTCGGAGAGAACTACCAGGGTCGTTCCATTAAGCCTCCTGGGAAGGTTTGGTAATTTCACTTCATGGTGGGATATTACCGGGGGACGGACGCCCTGGATTGTTGCCACCACAGAAAGCAGACACCCGGCAATCATCGCCCAACCTCGAAGCCGAGGAGCAAAGTGTGGAAAAAACCAACCAAAACCGGTAATGAGATCTACGGGAAAAAGGCAGATGAATATGAGAAAAAGCACGCCTGTGATTGTGATTCCCAGAAATTCTGCAGTTGCGGCCCCTGGCAAGCTACTGCCATGCCCCAGCAATCGACCCCAGAGAAGAATAATCCAGATGATAAGCCCACAGTAAATAATTGCTTTTTTCGAAGCAACTCTGAGCAATTTGCTGACTGAGCACAGTCGCCAGACGACATAGGCGAGAAGGAAGGTAGTAATTAAGGTCAGGCCGATTCCAAACATGTGTCACCAGGTTGCCCGATGCATTGCAGAGTCATTCATTGCTAGTTAAAGCGCCGCGCGGCGTCGATGCTTTTCAGCAATACGCCTGCATATGCGCAAACAAATCAGCCAGCATGCTCCAGCCAATGTTGCCAATTGAATCCATATTTTCCACTCAACAATACGAGTCCCCATTATTTTAAACCAGTCACAGCCTGGTTCTATGTTTTTTTTGCACCCTTCTACGTTTATTTTTTCACTCTGTAAAAAAGTAAGATCATCCGGTGAAAAGCTCTTTTCAGGCTCAGAATTCCAAGGAGCAAAAGATGAAGGTTTGTTGTTTTTTAATTCATCACATATTCTGAGAGATTCAGCGTAACCCCAGGCAGCAGTTTTATTCCACGAGGGCAGTAGCTTGATTTCGGTGAAGAATGGCCTTCTTCGGCCATCATCTGATTGGGTTTTCTGAGGACCAAGAAAAATGATATCCGATTCAATATAACAAGACCCATCGATCATTTTATTTGATCCATCTATCGTTTGCCAAGAAATAGCAAGGTTATTGATTGTGATTTTATACCTATTCAACTGGTATGCGCCTGGATCGGCCAGGTTGAATGTTTCATGGCTGACTTTGTTGTTCGCTATGTGCTTTATTTCCTCGCTACTTAGACTTTGGTGGATGCCGCTTCGCAGAAGGCTGGTGGCAAAACAGTAATAGGTTGTCTTGGTCCATTGAGGCAATTTTATCAAGTATTCATGGAATTCCAGCTTCAAGTAGCCTGGTTGTTTAAGATCGCAAGGAAGCAGTACGAGAATATTGCCAAGGATATAACATCGCCCGCTGTGTTGGCCACCGAAGGGACTATGCGTCATCCAAGACAGCATGACACCATTACGCTCTATAAGAATAAAGTGACCGAGGCGGTAGTTGGTTTCATCCCTTACCATATTGTTTTTTTAAAATGTTTCACTGTTAGCTTATACAACTCAAACCCCGTTATGCTCAACAATCCTGCTGCAACGCAGAGGCTTATCTCCAGCAGATCCACCTTTTCAAAAAGAAATATTTCCGTCAGAAATGGAATATTCAGCACCAGTGAAAGGAAGAGTATTGCGCCACCAACAACCCATTTTACCGTTGCGTTAGGAGTAATCAGAATCTGGAAAATATTTCTCGTCCACGACCGGTTGGACAATATCACGGCAATGTTCGAGGAGATGAGGGTGATGAAAGAAAAGGTTCGCACCTCTTTTTCTGAATACCCAAAATAGAGGCCAAGCCCATAAATCGCCAGTACAATGATGAGTACACCAATCCCCTGCAGGCAACTGAGGAGAATTTTCCGCCCTCCGAAAAACGGCTCATCTATTTTTGCCGGTGGTCTGGACATAACGTTTGCTTCTGCCTTTTCCGCCTCGAAGATAATGGAGCAGGCAGGATCGATGATCAGTTCCATGAAAACGATATGAACAGGCCAGAGGATCAAGGGCAGGTCGGCGAAAAAGATCGGAATGAGGGACAGACCGGCAATGGGGACATGAATTGCAAAAATATAGCCCAGGGCTTTCTGAAGATTGTCGAAAATCCGCCGACCCATCTTTATTGCCCCGACGATTGAGGCAAAGTTGTCGTCCAACAGTACGAGAGAGGAGGCTTCCCGCGCGACATCGGTTCCCTTTTCTCCCATGGCTATCCCAATATGGGCGGTTTTCAGGGCAGGAGCATCATTGACCCCGTCACCGGTCATGGCAACGATCTCGTTGTTCTTTTTGAGGGCATTGACAATCTTCAGTTTCTGTTCCGGTACGACTCTCGCAAAAACATTGACATGTTTTATTTTTTCACAGAGTTCTGGCTCTGCCATCTCCCTCAGTTCTTGGCCGGTTATGCATACGTCATGGTTTTGTAAACCTATTTCCCTGGCGATATTCATTGCCGTGACCGGATAATCACCGGTAATCATAATGACCCGGATGCCAGCGAGGTGGCACTCAGCAACCGCGTTCGGCACATTCGGCCGGATGGGATCGGACAGTCCTATGAGGCCAATAAATTCAAAATCAAAATCATGCTGAATATCGGGTAAGTGGGATGATTCAATACGGGCCTTGCCAACGCCAAGAACCCTTAACCCCTTCTCGGCGAGATGTTCGACAGCAGATGCCAGTTGTTGCTGTTGTTTTTCGTCCAGGTGACAGAGATCAAAGATTGCCTCGGGGGCCCCTTTTACGGCAATGGTCTTTTCGTCCATCCCCGTCTGTCTGAACACCCTCGACATCGCCAGGAGATCCTTTGAGAGAGGATATTCCTTCAACATCTCCCAATCGCTGTGCATATGCTCAGTCCCCTCAAGATGCAATTCGCTCATCTGGAGGATGGCCTTTTCCATGGGGTCGAAGGGATTGGTCTGACTCGAAAGCATGCCATATTCGATAATTTCATGGAAGCTTTCTGGAAAGCTCTTGTCCCCAGTCAGAGCGAGAAACTCCGAACCGTTATAGAGCCAGGCAACAGTCATTTTGTTCTGGGTAATGGTTCCTGTCTTGTCTGAACAGAGCACGGTAGCAGAACCGAGGGTCTCAATCGCCGCCGGCTTTCTGGTCAAGACATTTTTCTTCGACATACGCCATGCGCCGAGGGCCAGAAACACGGCAAGGACAACGGGAAATTCCTCGGGCAACATCGCCATTGCCAGGGTGAGGCCGGCAAGAAAACCTTTCAACAGATCTCCTCGAGAGAGGGTGTAGACCGCGATTACCAGCAGGCAGAGAGAAATGCCGATAATAGCCAGCTTTTTGACCAGCGCCCCCATTTCACGTTTCAGTTTGGTATCTTCGGTGGTTACCGATTCCAGGGCCTTGCCGATGCTGCCTATCTCTGTGTTCATGCCGATGGCGGTAACCTTTGCCATGCCGTTGCCCTGAACAATCAAGGAACCGGAATAGACAAACGGCAGATCATCGCCGCCTGGATGCACTTTCTTTTGCAGCGAATCCCATTCGGTCTTTCGTACAGGTACCGATTCTCCGGTAAGCAACGATTCATCAGCCAGGAGGTTAACAGCTGTTAAAATTGTAGCATCCGCCGGTACCCTGTCGCCCTCTTGGAGAACTATGATATCGTCGACCACCACTTCCCTGCCGGCGATTCGTTTTTCTCGGCCATCACGAATAACGAGCGCTCTCGGACTCGCCAAATCCTTCAAGGCATCCAGGGCTTTTTCTGTCTTCTTTTCCTGGTAGAGTTCAATCCCCATTATTACGAAGACAAAACTGAGCAGCATTAATCCTTCCTGAACGTCCCCCAGTATCAAATAGAGTGTTCCACAGGCCACTAATAAAAGGAACATAGGTTCTTGAACTACCCCCAGGGCAATTACAAAAAGATTCCTGGGCTTGGAGGAGGGCAGTTCATTAAAACCCTCCCGAGCATTTCTTTCTTGAACCTGGGTTTCGCTCAATCCCTGCAATGTGTATGGAGTAGTGTTGTTATTCATAGGATTGTTATTTTGACAAAAATTAAAACTGCATCTCAGGCAAAGGCCACGCTCTGGAGGAAGTGGCGTGTGCTAATACGGCCATAATATTGCTTGCAACATAGTTTAACAACTGATACCCACATGTTTTCAAGCAGCAGGCTCAGGTTATTTTTTGATTTCCGGTCCTAAACATGCATCCTTGAGGCTCGTGATATTTTCACCAAGAGGAGTCTCAAGCCAAACCTGAATATTCATTAAACTCTGCACCCTTTCCCAGCAACCGACCTTGGCAATGGCCGGAATTTTTGGAATGTTTCCTTTGAGATTCTTTACTTGCTCCTGAACGTTTACATTGCTCCCGAGGCCCACAACATGCGTAACGGCTGTAACGCCTGCCCATATGATCAGGCCGCCTACCAAAAAGACACCGAGGCAGCCAATACCAAGGAAGAGTTTCAGTTTTCGCTTAAGTTGATCGTTGTTCTTGAAATTACTGAGTGTTCTTTGCAGTTCTGATTGGCTCACGCATTTCTCCTTTCGTGTTGTATGAAAAATAATATTGATGGATCTGTATTTTTTACAGATCTTTTTTTCCTGTTAACATCGATTTCATAAGATTCTCGTTATGCATTTTGCTTGAGGCAGCGACTCCAAGGATATGGAAACAAATCAATATCAGCATCAATTGAGCTGATATTTCATGGATGTCGCTCCATACGCTGTCGCCTTCATCCTCCTCCTTTTCTTCTTCTGCATGTCTTGCCCGCCTTTTGTGTTTGCCGTTATGCTTGTCATGTTTTTCCTGGTCGGCATAGGCTGTGGCAACAATTGAATAGGTAGCATCTATGCCTGAAGAATGGTTGGCTTTTTTGTTCGTATGCGCAACATAGCCACTCAGACAGATGACGATGCTGCCTAAAAGAAGAAATAAAATCATCCAGGCTGCTGCGGGATTATGACCGGTATAGTGAGTCGGTTTGCCGGTGGCAAGTTCTCTCAGGTAGACAAGGGCCTTTACCGGAGAACAGATGAAATCACTGAAACGGGCATATTTGGAACCACAAAATCCCCAAATTATCCGGACAACCACAATGGCCAAAACAGCAAGACCAATATTTTTATGCAGAGTCCCTTTGCTCTCGCCCGTTACATACGCCAAAAAGATAAGCAGTACTAATGACCAGTGAAAAACTCGCACCAACAGGTCCCATACAATTATTTGATTTTTATCGTTCATGGTTTTTTCCTTTAAATTATATTCAATCAGACTGATGGCACCCCTCTGCTTTTGCCTTTTCAGTCTACGTCACCCTTGTCTTGCCTCAAGACGATTACCTCAGAATCCAACCCTGGTACTGGATGCAATTGCCACTGGATCCTGGCCAAGTTGCCGCTTTGCTGCAGCATCTTCAACATCTTGCAGCATTGACGCTCTTTTGTTCTCAATAATCAAATAAAGACAGGGGACTAATACCAAAGTAATAACTGTAGCAAAGACAATACCAAAGCCCAATGAAAGGGCCATTGGGATCATGAACCGGGCCTGTCTGGACGTTTCGAAAATCATTGGTGCTAGACCGCCAAAAGTCGTCAGGGTGGTCAACAGCACCGGCCGGAATCGACGTATGGCCGCAGCCCTGATGGATGATCGCGGGGTCAGGCCTTTCATCCGTTGTTTGTTGGCGTAGTCGACCAGAATTAGAGAGTCGTTGACCACAATGCCGGAGAGAGCGACGATGCCCATCATGCTCATCAGGCTGAGGTTGTACCCCATCAACAGGTGACCGAGTACAGCGCCTACGATGCCGAAGGGAATGGCGATCATGACAATGATTGGCTGGATGTAGCTGCGGAAGGGAATGGCCAGCAGGAAATAAATGGCAATAAGGGAAAAGATAAAACCTTGCATCAGGCTTTTCATGCTCTCTTTTCTTTCAGACTCTCTGCCCTCATAGCCGTAAGTGAGGCCGGGAAAGGTACTGACCAATTGGGGTAAAACTGTGGCCTCAAGTGTTGCCAGGATCTTTGTCGATTCGCCGATCGGATCGACATCGGCGGTTACCATCACCGTTCTGCGGCCATCCCTTCTGGTTATATTGGTATAGGCTCGGCCGCGCTCTACGCGAGCAATATCCGCGAGAGGGATAAAGGTTCCGGATGGGGCCCTGACCAGCATTGTTTCGATATCGAACTCGCTGAAACGCGATTCATCGGGCAATCTGACCCGTACTGTCACCTCGTTTGCGCCGCGCTGTTGGCGGAGGGCAATAGCACCCTGGAAGGCGTCCCGCACCTGTTGGCCAACAAGCGTCGCGGTAAGACCGAGGCTGTAGCCTCGCTCGTTTACGGCAAAGCTATATTGTGGTTTCCCTGGTGCATATCCGTCATCAATATCTTTTATATTGGGGAAGTTGCCGAGTTCCTCCGCCAGCATGCTGCTGGCTTTATCAAGAATCGCGATATCACGGTGGCTCAGTTCAATCGTCAGCGCCGCACCGCTCCCCGGGCCTCCGTGGTCTGATGCAAAGAGCGAGGATTGCAGGCCAACGATAGGGCCGCTTTCCTTGCGCCACAGATGCACTACCTCTTTGGTGCTGAGTGGCCTGATATCGGGAGGGGTCAGGTAGGCATTTATCTCAACGACATTTTCGTTGATCACGGCAGAAACTCCTTCAATCAGTTGGTCTCCGCCATGCTGTTCACGTACTCGTTCAATGGCCCCGACTATCTGGTCGCGAACGCGGATTGTCTGAGATTGGGCGCTGCCGTAGGGCAGGGTGGCGGTCGCCACTGCATGGTCGGATTCGACCCGTGGCATGAGTATGATGCCGATTCTTCCACTGAAAACATAGCCGAAGGTAACCAGAAGACCAGCTGCAAGCAGTGCCACGGTAAAGAATTTGAGGTGAAGAATACGGTCAAGCCAAGCACCATAGATATGCTCTATAAACCAATTGAACTTCCTTCCGAATGCCTGCTGGCGGCGACTCAGCCAGCGGCGCAGCGGATTGCCTGTACCCTGGCTGCTGTGGGCCAGATGGGTCGGTAAAATAAGCAGTGATTCCACCCAGGAGATTATGAAGACGGTGATAACCACGGCGGGAACTACCTGCCACACCTTACCCATGGTTCCCGGCACAAACATCAGGGGCAGAAAGGCGACAATATTGGTAAGAATGCTGAAGGCGATAGGGATCGCCACATCTTTCGCCCCTTCGATGGCTGCCTGAACGGGACTCATTCCCCGCTGCCGATATTCGTAAATGTTCTCTCCTGCTATGATGGCGTCGTCGACGACAATGCCGAGCGCGATAATAAAGGCGAACAGCGAAATCATATTGATGGAAACATCGAACAGGGGAAGAAAGAGCAAACCCCCCAGGAAAGAAATTGGGATACCCATGGTAACCCAGAACGCCAGCTTCATTTCAAGAAAAAGACCGAGCAGAAGCAACACCAGTACCAGTCCGATAAAGGCGTTTTTCAGGAGAAGTTCAAGCCGCTGCTTATAGACATCTGAGCTGTCGCTGGTAATTTTCCAGTTCATCGATGGTGGCAGGCTCGTCCCAATTTTCACCATTGCCTCTTTGGTCGCCTCCGAGACACCGATGGGTGTCTGGTTTCCGACGCGATAGACCAGAAGCATCATGGAACGATGTTGTTCATAGGTCGCGAGCCTAGTGGAGTCTTCAAAACCTTCACTGACCGTGGCAATATCTTCGAGAAAGACGGTAGTGCCGCCGGAGGTGGTAATTATTGGAATGCGGCCGAATTCACTTGCCCAATCACGGCGGTTGTCGATGCGCAGCAGGATCTCGCCGGACGCGGTGTCAAGTTTTCCGCCGGGAATTTCTGTCGCCGACTGACGAATGAGCGTGGCGACCTGAGAAAGGGTCAGGCCGTACATGCGCAGCTTTTCCGGAGGAATGTGCACTTTAACCTCAAAGTTGCGGCCCCCGCTGACTTCAACCTGTGTGATACCTGGTGACTGGAGTAACCGATCCTTGACCTGCTCCACCACTTCCCGTAGAGATCGCTCGGCAGCATCTCCGTAGATATTCAACCGCAGCACCTGATGCTTGTGGGAATCGCTCGATATTACAGGATTTTCCGCATCGCCTGGAAAAGTTGCGATGCGGTCGACCTCCTGCTTGATTTCCTGGAGCAGCTTTTGGGCATCGGCACCTTCCTGAAGTTCGGCAATTACGCTGGCACTGCCTTCTGCGGCGGTGGAGGTAATTTTCTTGATTCCTTCAAGTCCTTCAATGGCATCTTCTATGGCAAGGACAATACCCTGTTCGACCTCCTCGGGGCTTGAGCCTGGATATGCAACTTTTATAGAAACCTGGTCGAGGGCAAATTCAGGAAAGACCTCCTGTTTGATTTTGGTCGACATAAAAATGCCACCCAGAACCAGAAAAAGCATAAGCAGGTTCGGCGTGACCCGGTTACCCACCATCCAGGCGAGGATGCCGCGTTCTTTTGATGAATCCTTATGAAGCACGCTTCCCCCTCCTGCTGTCTTCCTCTGTCTCAGAATCACCGATTGACTGAGGCTGTTGCGCATTTCCAGCATCCCCTTGCAGGCGTAACGGAATACCTTCTGCCGGAGCAGAAAGCGCAGAGGTGACAAGCCGTTCTCCGTTATTTAGACCACTTTCGACAATCACATAATCCCGTCCACGAAAAGCGATATTTACTTTGCGAATATCGAGCATACCGTCGTCATCCATCAGCCAGACTGTATTGCCATCATGGATGTTTGTGCGAGCAACTCGAATTCCGGATTCTATCAAGATGCCTTCAACTTCGGCCTGGACGTAGGAACCAAGCAGCAGTCGGGGTTTGTCCCGGTTCTCTTCTTTACGCGAGAGGGGATCGTCGATGGCAACCAGTAGTTGCGCCATCCGGCCCTGTTTTTCAAGAGAGGCAATCAATCCGACAATTTCTCCGGACCGGGTTGGCCCGGAAGCTCGGTTTCCTTGGGAAGAAATATTCACCCTTGAACCTGTTGTGGTGTTTTTGCCAGGAACCTCCAGCCAATCCAGTTGTTCGATGGGTATTGTCAGTCTCAACCAGAAGATGTCGGTACCAACAAACTGGGCAAGTACTGTCGACTCGTTAATTTTGGCACCCACGTCGACCATCCGTGCCTCGATAACCCCATTGAAGGGGGCATTAATATCGGTGCGCTGTACATTGAGCAGAGCTTGTTCCAGTCTTGCCTGCGAATAATCAAGGGTTGCCCGGAGTTTTTCCAGTTGAGGGGTGCGAAGGATCAGGCTCTTCTCTTCTTCACTGACAGCTTCGCCAAGGAACTTGAACTCCCTTGCGGCGATGCGTTGGTTCCCCATCTCCATGGCCAGGTCACTTTTTGCCCTGGTCACCTCCGTCTGAAGTTGGCGGGCAACGAGTTGATAATCAGAGCGGTCAATGGCAAGCATCTTCTGGCCTGCTGGAAAATAGCCACCAGGTACGAAGTCATCGCTGATTGAGGTTATTTCTCCGCCTACCCGGGCCTTGATCTCCACCTCCCGGGCGGAGATGATTTCTCCCATGGCACTGAGCAGAGTTTGCTGCGGCGTAAAACGTACGTGCTCTACTTCGACCAGGGTGGCAGCCTGCAATACTTTTGTCGGTGTAGCGATGGGCCTCGAGTTGAGCAGATAAAATGTAATGGCAATACCGCAGGCGAGAGTGAAGATGGGCATCAGAATATGGAGTATGAAATGCGTACTCCGGGGTGACGATTGCCGAATTATACCATCCGTTTTGTGCTCATTTTGTATCATGTTCATATGATGGACCATCAATTTGTCGAAGAGATAATCGGTTGTTGCGATTGCCCAATACCAATACCTTCAACGGGATTTTGTCCGCCGAGTGCCCGGTAAAGATCAATTCTGTAACTTATCAGTTGCTGGTGTTCACTGACCAGACTACGCTGCAGGCCCTGCTGAGAGAGAATTGCCTGCAGGACTCGTTGATAGTCCTCGGTCCCCTGCTTGTAACGGTCTCTCACAGTTTGTAGGGTTCTGGTTGCGAGATCAAGCTGCAGATCCAGACTGTTTATGAGTGATTGCTGTTCTTTTTCCTGAACCAGTGCGGCCTCAACCTCTTCCACTGCTGTGAACAGAGCTTCACCATAGGAGTACAGCTTTTCTTGTGCTAATGCCGAAGTCCGGTCAAGTTCGGCCTGCCGAGTTCCGCCATCAATGAGGGGGGCGATAATATTGGCGGCAATTGAGGCAAACCAGTTATCAAAGAGGTCACGAACCTTTGAGGCGGATGTGTTCAAGTCAGCAGAAATACTTAATTGTGGGTATCGGTCGGCAATCGCCGCAGCCACCCTTCTGTCGGCGGCCTGAAGGGCAAGATAGCGACTGTGAACGTCCGGCCGATGGGTCAGAAGGTCCAAAGGGACACCAGTTGCCGGTAGAGGGGGGAGTTTGATGAGGCGAGGAGGACCTGGCATCTCAAGCATCCCTGGGGCAACCCCGGTGAGTATTGCCAGCTGGTACTCCAGTATCTTTGCCGTGGATCTTTGCTGCGCCAGCTCACCGGTCTTTTCCTCGATCAGCTGCTTTTGCTGGAGGACATCGGCAATGCCGGTTTGTCCGGCATTAAAGCGAAGCTGGATCAGATCCAGACCCATCCGATTTACTTCCTGTTGCTTGTGGAGGAGCTCTGTTTGACTGTGGCTCGCGGCAAGTCGATACCAGATGTTGGCTAATTGGGCGGCAAGGGAGAGAGCAGCGCTCTGGAGATCCTCTCTGCTCGCATGGGCATTGAAAAGATCAGCGTCCTGTAGTGCCTTCATTCTGCCCCAGAGGTCGATTTCGTAGGCGGCCCTCACGCCTATCGTCAGGTTGTTACTGTTGTCGGTTGCACCATCATTTCTGGTTCTGGTGCTGCCGATTAGGCTTTTAGCCTCAAGAGTTGGCGCAAGGTCCGCACCAGCCTTACGGGCAAGAGCCTCAGCCTGTTTGAGTCGTTCGCCTACAGCTAGGAGATTCTGATTTTTGGCCAGAGCCTGGTCTATTAAGAGCTGCAGATTGGGGTCACCAATGAGCTGCCACCATGGCTTTCCTGCCTCTTGGCCGCCTGGCTGTGAAAAGGAAGTCGGGAGCGAAACCGGAACATTGTCGACATGATTCTGGATCGCTGGAGTGCAGGCGGAGAGGACAAGGAAAAAGAGTGGCCAGGAAACAGTCAGCGATAATGTCGATCCAGTCATGAGTTTCTCCGACACAGCTATTTATGGGTATATTCTTTGTTTTCTCTGCCCGTTACAGGGAGTCTCAAGGAATGAATGACTTACTGTACAGGATGAATGTGGATCAATGATGTCAGGAATGTGAAAAGATTGTGCAAATTTATATTGCTCCGTTCTTTTCATGAGAAAAAAGTTTAGAGTAATGAGACCGTCTTACTTACCTCAGGCAAAGAGTTCATTATGAAGATAACGCTTCACTATAAGCTGTTTGGCGCAATTCTCACTGCCATCCTGGTTGTCGTAATTTACATGAGCCTCGTCATGCAGTGGAGTTTCGATCGTGGTTTTCTCGTCTATGTCAATATTGTCGTACAGGATCAACTGAAGAGGATCGCGGCAGATCTGGAGTCTCACTACCGAGAGTTGAAAAGTTGGCGGACATTTACCGATGATCATAAAAAAATGGCTCTACTTATTGTTGACAACTATCCGGAAGGAAGACAAAAAGAGCATTTTCTTGAAAAGATTCGTCATGAAAAAATAGAAGCTGAATTTGCCCACTCAGGGCTTTTGCCAATTGATATTCCACCACATTTTCTCCTGAGGGTCTTTTTTCTTGATGAGCATAAAGAGACTATTTTTGGCTACGATCCTGGTGATATGCATCCTGAGATGATGGAACTGAGGTATCAGAACCGGGTGGTTGGATATCTTGGTGTTCATCCGGCGAAAAATCTATCCGATATTCATCAGGTTGTTTTTGTCAAACAACAGAAAGTTGCTTTTTTTCTGGTTGCTGGTGCCGGGTTTCTCATTGCTGCGGGACTTTCCCTGCCCTTTGCGTATCGACTGACACGGCCTATTCGGCGATTGGCCATGGCAACCAGAGACTTGGCTTCGGGGAAGTATCAGACTCGGATAGATGTGAAATCAGCTGATGAGCTGGGCCAATTGTCGCGGGACTTCAATGATCTCGCTGAAGTTTTAGAAAAAAACAAGCAGGCCAGGAGCCAGTGGGTGGCGGATATCTCCCATGAATTGCGAACGCCGTTGTCCATCCTTCGAGGCAAAATCGAGGCTCTACAGGATGGAGTGTACCCACCAACTGGGGAGACCTTCAAGTCTTTACATAATGAGGTTTTACATCTTGGGATGCTGGTTGATGATCTGTATCAGCTTTCTTTGTCTGATGTGGGGGCTATGTCATATCACCGGGCTGAAGTCATGCCTTGTTGGGCATTGCAGAAGGCAATAGAAATGTTGCAGTCTGAATTGGAGGGGAAAAAACAACAGTTGGAAACAGCAATTGATATTGATGCAGATGTCTTTTTGTTTGCTGACAATGAGCGCTTAAAACAGCTTTTTACCAATCTTTTGGCAAACAGCATCCGTTATACCCATGAGGGCGGAAAGATAGTGATTCAGGTACAGCAGGAGGGAAAACAGTTGGTTTTCAATATCAAGGATACGGCGCCCGGGGTTCCGGGAGACCATCTCCCCCATCTCTTCGATCGGCTCTACCGGGTAGATTCCTCACGCAGTCGGGATCTAGGTGGCGCGGGCTTGGGCCTTTCAATCTGCTATAACATCGTCAAAGGGCATAATGGAACAATCGAGGCCAAACCCTCTCCACTCGGAGGACTCTGGGTCCGGGTTTGCCTGCCACTTTCGAATTAGGCTATGAAAAAGAGCATCCTGATTGTTGAAGATACTGAAGATCTTGCCCAACTGCTCCATGACTATATGTTGCTGGCTGGTTTTCAACCCTATTGCCTCCACGAGGGTAATGGTGTGGTGGAGTGGGTGAAGACTAATCACCCTGACCTTATTCTTCTTGATCTCATGCTACCTGGCAAAGATGGGATCGAGATCTGCCGGGAGCTGAGGAGTTTTTCCCGAGTGCCGATCATCATGGTTACGGCCAGGGTGGAAGAGCAGTCACGCTTGACAGGGCTCGACCTTGGGGCAGATGATTACATCTGCAAACCGTTCAGTCCGCGGGAGGTTGTTGCTCGGGTGAGGGCAGTACTCAGGCGAGTAGTGGAGGCAGTCCCCATAAAAAGTATTCTACAGTTAGATCCTGAAAAATATCAGGCAAACATCAATGGCCGAATACTGACTCTTACGGTGGTAGAGTTTCACCTTCTGTCGCTCTTGGCTGGAAACCCGGGAAGAGTATTTTCCCGTAATCAGTTAATCGAACTTATTTATCAGGATCAGCGGGTGGTGAGTGATAGAACCATCGACAGCCATGTCAAAAAACTGAGGAAAAAAATAAATGAAATACACGACCGGGAGTTGATCCATTCAATTTACAGCGCTGGCTATAAATTCGAGGAGAGTTGAGCGAGTATATGATGGCATATTTTTGGGGTTTTGGCTTTACTCATGATTATGCACTGGTACATTAGCTTGGTTGCCATATTCGTGAAAGGATGGAAAAGAGGGTTTGTAGCATCGGTTCCTCCCTTCGCCGCTGCAGGCAGCCGATGGAGAGTTGCAGGCGAAGTTCCTCCTTATCCCAGATGGCGAGCTGTTTTTCTGGAGTTCCTGCCATGGCCTCCTGCCTGAGTAACAGGGAGAGCCCCACCCCGTTTCCAACCATAACCCTGATAATCGATTCATCATCGATCAACGCCGCATGCTGCGGCTCCAAACCATGCCGTCGGAAAAACCGTGAACTGATGGTGTGAAACGGGCAATCCTCCGGGGTAATGATCCACGGATATTTCCCAAGCTCCGGCGCCGAAGCCGCATCCAACTGACCCTGGAGATGGCGCGCACCGGCAACCACAATTTCCAGCTGCCGCAATTCCGTGAAGAAGATCCTCTCGGACTCTACCTTTCCATACATGAAACCTGCATCCAACTCATCCGCCTCCAGTTTGTTCAACACTTCACCGGTCATGGCCTGCAGGAGGTGAAGATGCAGATCGGGATGCTGGGTCCGCATCTCTGCAAACAGCTCGGCAACCTGCAGCATCTCCGGCTCGGCGTTGATGCCGATCCGGAGCGTGCCGGAGAGCACGCCGCGCATCTGACCGGCCTCCCGCTCCATTTCGGCAACAGTGCTGAGCACGCTTCCGGCGTGTTCACGCAGTTTTACGCCATCGGCGGTCAAAACCATACCTTTGGGGGTGCGGATAAAAAGGCTTACGCCCAGCTCATCTTCCAGGGCCTTTATGTGGGCACTTACCGCGGGCTGGCTTGTATGCAGCCGTTTTGACGCCCTGGTGAGGTTCCTTTCATCCGCCACCATCGCAAATGTTCTCAGTTGATACAATTCCATATCTTCAGGCCGGGTTTGTTGTAACTGGAATGTGTTCTGCCACTCTACCTCAGATCCTTCAACAAGGGGCGATCATTTTCCCTGAACACCCTCATCCAAAAAGACGATTTTACCTTACAACAGCAACAAGATACTCTGCACGCATCAGCAACACAAATAACCAAAAATCGGGAGGGTATTATGGACGTCACCGCAATACGCACCATGCTTGTTTATCTCACACAACCTGAAGACACCAGCACAGGAGGACAATCG
Source organism: Pseudomonadota bacterium (assembly GCA_018821785.1). Lineage (GTDB taxonomy): Bacteria > Desulfobacterota > Desulfobulbia > Desulfobulbales > Desulfocapsaceae > Desulforhopalus_A. Next base: position 17,366 of record JAHJLI010000099.1, on the reverse strand, counting down.
CGACAGGGATCGGTCGGAAATCTGCCGGACAAGACATTGCGAAGGTTTGATATGCTCAAGACCTTGCTGTGGGGATGCCTGGCGGTGATTGTTTCACTTTTCATTTCAGGCTTTCGTTAAACCAACACATCTCTTGAAAGGATAAACCACACTATGGACGAAAAGAAGATCCGGCAACGGGTCAAGGACTACTATTGGCAGCACGATCTCAACTGTGCCACCGTCACCATGAAAATTCTCGCCGAACAATACTCCATTGAGCTTTCGAATCAAGTGCTGGATTCCACTGTAGGGTTGCACGGAGCCGGTAACTATGGTGCCCAATGCGGGTTGGTCGAAGGAACCTTGCTTTTCCTGGGCATCCTTGGGCGGGTTAATCAACTCCCGGACGATGAAATCAGCGACCTCTGCTGCCGGTATGCCGGACGTTTTGAAGAGCACTTTGCCAGTTTGCAGTGCTGTGAGCTGCGGCCCGAAGGATTTTCCAGCGAACTGCCTCCACATCTCTGCGAGGAGCTGAGTTCAAGGGCTATTACATTGAGTTCGGCATTTCTTGAAGAGATGCTGGCCAGGCATCGATGAAAAACTGTTGTTTTGAAATGTATCAAGGAGACAGGAATACACCAAATTTCACAATGAGGGAGAAACACAATGGCAAGTAAGGAATACTTCAGCGAAGTGGCAGAGCAGTGGGACAACATGCGAGCGAATTTCTTTTCCGAATCGCTGAGAGAAAAAGCCCTGTCGCTGACCAACGTGGCACAAGGAAATACAGCCGCCGATATCGGTGCCGGTACAGGATTTATGACCGAAGGGCTCCTACAGCAGGGACTGCAGGTGATAGCCGTTGATCAGTCTGCAGAAATGCTCGATGTACTGAAAAAGAAGTTTGCCCGTTACGAAGGGCTCGACTGCCGGGTGGGAGAATCGGAACATCTTCCCATAATCGATGCAAGTGTTGATTATGTGTTTGCGAATATGTATCTTCATCATGTCGAATCGCCGCAGACGACCCTCATGGAAATGTTTCGGATTTTAAAACCCGGCGGGAAACTGGTGATCACTGATCTTGATGAGCATCAGTTTATGTTCTTACGGACAGAACATCATGACCGCTGGATGGGTTTTAAACGATCGAGTGTTGAAGCATGGTTGCTCGCTGCAGGGATGAAAAATGCAAAGGTGACGTGCGCAAGTGAGAATTGCTGTGCCCAATCGATCTGCGGCAATGACCTGGCCAGGATCAGCATATTTGTGGCCTCCAGCGAAAAGTGAATAACTTTTCTATAAGGCTCCAACTGAGATCAACCTTGTCTACTGTTGCCCAGCCAGTCCAATCCAGAGCACTATGCCGCCTGATGGGAGCACCGGGGCCTGCGTGCTAGTTGCATGGGTGAAGCCACCAACCAAACGAGATATCCTGCCGCTCACCCCTCGTCAGCATTGAAACGGTACATTTGATTCCTGGGAATGAGTAGTAATTTCCCCGCCAAACGCATATCTTTTTCAGCGTATTGTAGGCAATTCTTTCTCACCTCGTTGATTATGAGAGCAGCATGGGTTTGACCCCAGAACCAATCGGTAAGCGCCGTACCATCCAACGCTTGGCCAGGTTGAACGGACAGCCCTTCGAGATAGATGGCTTTGAGATCTTCTGATGCCAGCCGCAGGATGTCAGAGAGTTGCTTCTCATCAATTTTTGTTCCTTCAGCCTTTCCCGATATGAAATTGCAAAACAGATCGCCAATTTCGTTCGGAGTAAGGCCACTAACCCCGCTAGTTGAACGGTTTTTTTTCTCACAGGCTAGATTATGCCATGTTTGCATCAAGCTGTATTCGCTTCGAAACTTCATGAAAAGATCATCCTGATCTGTTAGTTCTCCCTTTGGTACTGCAAAATGTACCGGACAGGCCATCTGGCCCTGTTCTTTTTTACTTTCCATAGCATCATGCGGATAATCCTCGAGCACCGGACCTGTTGGATACTCAAGCAGTGAAAGTGCATGTTTGAGAACATCACGCTGAAACTCTGGATCCTGTGGGTTACCCATCGGCCTTCCAAGCGGAAAGCTTACCCACAATGCCCGCGGGGGTTTAATGATTTCTGTATGCTCCCGGATTAAACTTATCTGCGTTGTGGCAATACCAGCGCTTTCAATGAAATGTCCAAGCCCGCCAACTGCGCGCGTACAATTGGGTCAGACCGGCACCAGTAAAACAGCATCAACCTGATCTTTTTTTAAAATGGCGGCGAGTTGAAGTGCCTCCTGCTCCATTTGTTCTGGCGGAGTGGCTCCCATAAATGAGTAATGGAATTCGGACAGACTCCCTATAAAGCCTTGTTGTTCGAGTTCCCTCAACCTGTCTAACGGAAAAACCATGTTCAGATCCATCTGGAATCCGGTACGATCAAAATTCGTTGAAATATGACTCATAACCAGGTCCTTGGCCTCAACATCTTTTGGGATCAGCCTATAGCCCGTTTCTCCTACCCCAAAAGGCCTGTCAGCTCGTCGGTGCAAACCCGCTGTAGAGATCAGTGCTATACGTGATTGCGAGACCTTCAGGCCTGCAACATAGGGCGATGATGTGTAGGTCGGACAAGGGAGTTTTAGTAGATGTTCACGCTCGGATTCTTCATATTGAGAAAGACGTACCATGGTTACCTCCTGTTATTGCACAATAGAGCAGACACAAACAGATGATTGATACTACTGCTCGTATCCTCGGCTGCTTTGCTTAGTTTTCAGGCATCACAAGGCTTATTCACTGATCCTGGCGGCAAGCTCGAGAAGATTGCTCACAGTAATTGTTGGATCTATCCCCCATGGGTCGAAAATTGCCTCTGGTGACCGACGAACCCAGGCGGATTTCATTCCAGCAGAAATTGCTCCTATGACATCAAATGGATTGCTTGAAATCAGCCATGCACTGCAGCCCGTCGCCCCAGCTTTCCGTAAAAAATGGCAATATGTTCCCGGAGAGGGTTTGAAGGTCTTAATGTCGTCGACACTCACAACACCCAGGAATAAATCTCTGATGCCTGCATTGCTTAAGAGCATCTCAAGTGCATCTGCCTTGCCATTAGAAAATGCATAGAGACGAAATCCTGCTGCCTTTAACTTGGTTAACCCCTCTTGGACCTCGCTAAATGCCGGGAGCACGCGGTAAATGGCAAGGAGCTCAGCCTTCTGTTTATCAGAGAGTGTTACTTTGTGAAAGGCACAGGTATAATCCAACGCCTGACCTGTACAAACAGCAAAGTTCTCGTAGTTTTGCATAAGCCCCCGTCGAAAAGAGTATTCCAACTGCTTGTCACGCCAGGTTTGTGAGAACTTCTCTGCATCATTTATAAGCTTTTGCAATGCTGCGACAACCCCGTTGGTGTCGATCAAGGTTCCATACACATCAAAAGCAAGAGTAATCTTCATGAGGTTCTCCTGTTGTAAGTTATCAGGCGATTGAGGCCGTAGCCAACATTTAACTTCCATAATTCGAAATAATTATTTATATCGCGCAACATACCTCATGGTATTTTAAGAAAAATAGAGTTTTGCAACAAGGGGCATAAAGGAATAAGGTGTTGAAAGGTTATATTTTTATCATATTGGCTGCGGTTTGCTGGGGCTTTATCGGCATTTTCTCCTCCCTCGCGTTTGCAGAGGGGCTAGGACCGATGGAGGTAGCCTTCTGGCGCGCTCTTATAGCCTGGGGATTTTTCGGTTCCCAGGCGATTATGCGTAAAGAAACCCATCTCGTGAAAAAGGATATCCTGCTACTGGCTGTTTTTGCTCTTCTAGGGATTTCTCTTTTCTATATCTCATACCAGTATGCCGTAAAAACGGGGGGAGCGGCCTTCGCATCTGTTCTCCTCTACACGGCACCAGCCTGGGTGGTTATTTGTTCCTACTTTATCTATAAGGAGAAACTGACCGCAAATAAAATTCTAGCGGTACTCCTCGTGATTACCGGGGTATTTTTAATATCCAAGACCGGGGGTAATAGTAACTCCGCAACCACGCTTGGCTTTGTCGCCATTCTCTCAGGATTGATGTCGGGATTCTGCTACTCACTCTATTACACCATCGGCAAGTACTTTTCTTCACGGTATTCGTCAGCCAATCTATTTCTCTACGTCCTGCCCATAGGGGCTTTAGGTATTCTGCCTTTCGTTGAATTCGCTCATAAAAGTCCTGTGGCCTGGGCCTCCCTGTTTGCGGTTTCGCTGGTTTCAACTTTTATCGCCAATCATTGCTACTATCTCGGCTTGAAATACCTGGAAGCGGGAAAGGCATCCATTGTTGCGACCATTGAACCGGTCGTTGCTGCTGTCGCTGCTTATATCATTTTGGGTGAGTACTTCACGTCTCTCGGATATATTGGTGCAGCAATGATTATAAGTGCCGTGATCTTGACCATATATAAAAAATAACCCCGGTAAACGGGATAAGTACCTTCATGAATTTCGTTCGCAAAAGACAAGAAACAAATTTCTAAGGTGCTAGATTTAATCTTGATTCTGATGCATTGCGGCTTTTCCACACACCTTGTGAGATCTGTTGCTCTTGGCTTTCAAGGGTGCTCAGAACGACTTTCAACTCGTGGTGCCGTTTTGAAAGTCGTTCCTCAAGAACTTGCATAATGATCAAGCGAGGTCAAATCGATCCAAGTTCATTACCTTATTCCAAGCTGCAACAAAGTCATTGACAAACTTTTCCTGGGCGTCAGCTGCTGCATACACTTCTGCAAGGGCACGCAGCTCTGAATTTGAACCAAATATCAGGTCGACGCGTGTGCCTGTCCATTTCGGTTTTCCAGTCTTGCGGTCGCTGCCTTCAAAAACGTCTGCATCTGCAGAGGTCGGCTTCCAGGCGGTGCCCATTTCGAGAAGATTCACGAAAAAGTCATTGGTGAGAGTCTCCGGATGGTCGGTGAAGACACCATGCCTGGTTTGTCCGAAGTTGGTGTTCAAGACACGCATTCCGCCAACGAGAACCGTCATCTCAGGCGGGGTCAGAGTCAGCAATTGTGCACGATCTACCAGCATTTCTTCAGCCGAAACAGTATATTTGGTTTTCAGGTAGTTACGGAAACCGTCTGCCTCAGGCTCAAGAACAGAGAAGGACTCGACATCGGTCTGCTCCTGCGTGGAGTCCATGCGTCCCGGTGTGAAAGGAACTTTTACCTCGTGACCGGCGTTTTTTGCCGCCTTTTCAACGCCTGCACAACCAGCCAACACGATCAGATCAGCCATAGAGACCTTCTTGTTGAATTCGCCTTGGATGCCTCCTAAGGTCTCCAGTATTTTGGCCAGATGAACAGGCTGGTTGACCTGCCAATCTTTCTGGGGTGCAAGGCAAATTCGTGCTCCGTTCGCCCCGCCACGCATGTCCGATCCGCGAAATGTGGATGCTGATGCCCAGGCGGTTGAAACCAGCTCGGAGACGGACAGGCCAGAAGCTAGAATTGTATCTTTAAGGGCGGCAATGTCACTGTCATCGATCAGTTCATGATCGACAGCAGGGATAGGATCTTGCCAGATGAGCTCTTCGGCTGGAACTTCCGGTCCGAGGTAGCGTGCGCGAGGTCCCATGTCACGGTGGGTCAGCTTGAACCAGGCCCTGGCAAAGGCATCGGCAAATTCCTCTGGATTGGCGAGATAGCGCCGTGCGATTGGCTCGTAAATGGGGTCGAAGCGAAGGGACAGGTCCGCGGTGGTCATCATCGGTCGGTGTTTTTTCGACGGATCGTGCGCGTCAGCCACCATGTCCTCATCGTCTACGTCTTTGGCCAGCCACTGACTCGCGCCGGCCGGGCTCTTGACCAGTTCCCACTCGTATTTGAACAGCACCTTCAGATAACCCATATCCCATGTGGTCGGGTTCGGTTTCCAGGCTCCCTCGATGCCACTGCTGATGGTATCACCGCCTTTGCCGCTCTTGTAGCTGCTCTTCCAGCCGAGTCCCTGTTCCTCAATTGCGGCGGCTTCGGGCTCAGGCCCTACGTGCGATGCATCGCCTGCGCCATGACATTTACCGAAGGTGTGGCCGCCTGCGACGAGAGCGACGGTCTCTTCGTCGTCCATGGCCATGCGTGCGAAGGTGTCTCGAACATCACGGCCGGAGGCGACAGGGTCGGGGTTGCCGTTCGGGCCTTCCGGGTTTACATAAATCAGCCCCATCTGAACAGCAGCGAGTGTATTTTCCAGCTTCCGATCGCCTGAATAGCGTTCGTCACCCAGCCAGGTATCTTCAGCCCCCCAATAGATGTCTTTCTCCGGTTCCCAGATGTCTTCACGCCCGCCACCAAAACCAAAAGTCTTGAACCCCATCGATTCCAGAGCGACATTGCCGGTGAGAATCAACAGGTCGGCCCAGGAGATTTTTTTGCCGTACTTCTGTTTGATAGGCCAAAGCAGCCTGCGGGCTTTGTCGAGGTTTACATTATCGGGCCAACTGTTGATGGGGGCAAAGCGCTGGTTGCCGGTTCCTGCCCCACCACGGCCGTCTGCAGTGCGATACGTGCCGGCGCTATGCCAGGCCATGCGGATAAAGAGCCCTCCGTAGTGTCCCCAGTCGGCCGGCCACCAGTCTTTAGAATCCGTCATCAATTTATGGAGATCCTTTTTCACAGCATCGAGGTCTAAACTTTTGAACTCTTCAGCGTAGTTGAAGCCTTCACCCATCGGGTTGGACTTGTAGGAATGCTGGCGCAAGATGTCCAGCTGCAGCTGATTCGGCCACCAGTCACGGTTCGACGTTCCCGATGTGTGCTTATTCTTTTGTCCTGTTACTGGGCACTTGCTTTTGTCACTCATAATTCTACCCTCCCCTTGTTGTTGGAAATTATCCCTTGTAATCAAGTTGTCTCTGGTGAAAGGAAATGTTAACAGCGTCCAAGCCACGGCAATACTTGGAGGCTTGATTTCTATGGACAATTATTATCCACTATTCCCAAGATCACTGAACTCCAGTTCAAGTATCTCTCCTTCACGTTTCAGAAGATGTATAGCCTTGTAGACCGTTGCCAAACCCATCGTGGGGTAATGCTCAATGAGCTTCGCATGAATATTTTCTGCGGATGGATGATCTGAACTGCTCCCGAGAACATTCAACACGGCGTATCGCTGAGGTGTGATTCTACAATTACTCGCTTTAAGCCTTTCGATCATCTGTTGCAGGCGCATCTTTGAATAATTTTCCTGTAAGTCTGGTGGGATAGGTTTTGGATACTTGTTTATTATTAATAGTAATTATTAATAATGAGATGAAGTATGTCAACTGAATTTTTTTAACAAGCTCTTTAAGCCGCACCCCATTAGGACAAACTTCACCTTTCGTGCTCAGAAAACACAGTTGGCTTTCACGGTCCGACTACAATAGGAATCATTATCTTTTTATCCTCCCGCCCTTGAATATGTGCCACGATGTAGTACATATCCGAACAAGGAAGTGATTGGCAATTCTCACCCTCAACAAGATTCACACTCACTTGAGGAGAAATGATAATGAAAAGGGCAAAATTCTTTACACTCTGGAATCTGAAGCCATTAATAACTTTGGCATTGATATTTTCGTGCATTGTCTCTCCCATCCAGGCTGAAGAGAACATTCAAAAAAAATCTTCCCCTTTAGCCAAACAGGATAATACCTCTGACACAATCTTCAAATTTGAAAAAGAAAATGAAACCAGCCTTCTGCGGCTGAAAGGCTCCGGCGAAAATCGTGAGGAAGCCGGCGATGCATCGGGCGTTTTTGGTCTTGAGGCTTTCTGGGGACAACTTTTTTTGCAACAGGGCGAGCAGTCATCTGGGTATTATTTTCTGTCAGGTAAGGTTGAAAGTAACTCCCGCCAACGTTTTAACGCTACCTTGGGCTATTTCCCACCTTTCCTGGGAGGAGAAGTAAAAGCCTCCTATAAGGTATTAAATGGAAAATTAAAAAGTACGGTTTCTTTTAACGAAAATTATGATGTGGCATTTAACAGAGAATTTGAAGAGACTGCTATGGAACAAGGCTTCGGTCTTTCTTATAGAAAACGCTTTGATACTCTCATCAAAGAACTTGGCGTAAAGTATCTTTATACGCATCTCGGCGGCGAAAGCGTCAATCGGGGCCCCGTCGTTATTGATACCACCAGCAGCTGGCGGCAAGTTGATGCGGATGTGGGCTTTGGTGATGTGGATAACCATGACATATCCTTTGAAGTTGCAACTGGGAGTGACGCCCTGAACTTCTTTGTATTACAGGGTCTCCGCCTTGATCTGGGAGCAGGATATCAGAGTGTCAGCTATGGAGAGTTTGAGAGTTCAACGGCCAGAAAAGATAAAGGCTTCTCAGGGACCGCAGAATTAAAGGCTCGTACGCCTCTAGGTGTATTAAGGGGATGGTACCAGAACTCGCAGACGACGACAACTGCCTACGCAGGCTTTCAGTATGGCGGGACGGAACTCTACTACCAAAAGACCACTTATGACGCAGGGCCAGATGAAGAACTCATCGGCATTTCCTTCACCTTTGACTTATATGATCCAACAGCAACGTTCAGCAGGAAAAGCCCACCATTCTTTTATGCTTCAAACACCGGATATTCCAGTGTTCAACAAATGGAACACATAGGTGGTCTAACAAATAGTCAGTTCACTGTAAAACCGCAAATCAAGGTAAGAACCGAAGATATTTACAGTGTCAACAAAGCCGCACTTCCCGGCACTGTGAACATTGATGCTTCGAAAAATGCGACCTTGGTTGTCGGTGCTGGATGTCCACTCATTGGTGTCACCTCGGTTTCCCCATCTTCCGCAGCTTCTGCATTGAGCGTTAGCGGAAGGCAAATCAACATTAATCTGGCTGAACTCCCGAAGGAGCAGCAGACTATTATTGCCAAAATTGATGATCAATGCTGTGGCTCTACTCAGTTAACAATACGAACAGGAGGATCGGGTTCTATCAATTCTGTCAATATAGAGGAATCTGTTGGATGTCAACCGTCAGTTGTTGCTCAAATTGTGCCGGAAGCTCCGCCGGAAATTCCATTTTGGAATCCATAAACCAGAAAACGGAACCACTGAATATCCCCCATTTTACTACAGGGGATATTCAGTTCGAAGGCGCAAATATGTATGACTTGATGAGCAACTTTGGGATAACTCAATGCTGATTCAAATGGACAAAGACTGTCACTGGCAAAAAGGAGAACAGCCATGTTGATTGATGCTGTGTGCAACTCTGATTTCGTCGTTACTGCCATCGCCGAAAGGCGGAGGCAGTGAAGGGGGTTTTAGATTGATAGCAGAACATCGGTCAGTTCGGCAAAGCCATCGCCACCCTCCTTATCTGTAACCCAGGCCGGTTGGTGTTCCAGCTGCCCGGCAAAATTCAGGACATTGGCCACCCCGACACTGTGCGGGAAATATGCGAACATCGGGGCATCGTTGGGTGAATCGCCGGCATAAAGTACCTGGTGGCGATGTTTTTCTATATCAACGGCGAAGACGTCGGCAAAAAAGCGGCGGCTCATGCTGAGTTTGTCGTAGTCGCCGTACCAGCCATTGACATGGATGGAGCTGACTTTGGCGATGGCGCCGTATTTTACGAAACAATCGACAATGGCCTGAACTGCTTCTCGGTCGAGAGCGGCCACATCCTCGCAGAAATCGATGGCAAGATCCGCCTCCCGGTAGGCCTGGTCGGCGGCGACCGCGCAACCGGGGATAGTGTGCAGCACCTCCTCCCGGATAGTTGCTAGCCGAGTGCGATCTATCGCACGTTCCTCCTCAGTCTTCCAGAAGCAGCGATCCATGATTTTCCGCCCTTCGTCATAGCGGAAATAGAGGGCGCCGTTTTCGCCCACCACCCCTACGACCGGCCATTGCCTGGCTATTAAATCACACCATCCGGCAGGACGGCCGGTGACCGGAATAACCTGATAGCCGGCAGCAGCCAGACGCCAGAGGGCACTGTAGGCCGATGCCGGCAGCTTGCCGGCAAGGGTCAGGGTATCGTCAATGTCGGTAAGAATATAGCGGACGCCTCTGAAGGTGCCCGGGTCCATTGTCCTTAGCGGCTGCATAACTGCACGTCTCCTTGCAAAAATCTACGATCTGCTGAGGGTCCGCCTGACCGCATCTTTCCAGCCGTTATATTTACGGATGCGGATGTCTTCGGCAAGAGACGGGGTAAATCGTTTATCGCGCTTCCACGAACCGCCGAACTGGTGCGGTTGCGGGAAAAGGCCCTTATGCAGTCCTGCCAGATAGGCGGCGCCAAGGGCGGTGGTTTCGAGAACCATCGGCCGGTCGACGGGGGCATTGAGGATATCGGCAAGAAACTGCATGGTGAAGTTGGAAGCGACCATGCCGCCATCGACGCGCAGCACCGTTTCGCCCATCTTGTCCCAGTCTCCGCGCATTGCCTCCAGGAGATCACGGGTCTGGTAGCAGACAGCTTCGAGGGCCGCCTTGGACAGCTCGGCTGGGCCGGTGGCACGGGTCAAACCGAAAATAGCGCCGCGGGCGTCTGCATCCCAGTACGGCGCACCGAGTCCGGTAAAGGCCGGGACGAGATACACATCCTGGTTGATATCAGCCTGACGGGCAAGTTTGCCGGTGTCCGAGGCTGACTCGATGAGGCCCATGGCGTCGCGCATCCACTGGACCGCGGCGCCGGCAACAAAGATTGAGCCTTCCAGGGCGTAGGTGGTTTTTCCTGCAAGCCGGTAGCCGATGGTGGTGAGCAACCGGTTTTTCGAGCGAACCGCCTGCTCGCCGGTATTAAGAACGATAAAGCAGCCGGTGCCGTAGGTCGATTTGATCATCCCCGGCTGGAAACAGGCCTGGCCGACGAGAGCCGCCTGCTGATCTCCGGCGATGCCGCCGATCGGGATGGCAGTTCCGAAAAGGGCCGGGTCGGTACTGCCGAAGTCGGCGGACGAGTCGCGCACCTCGGGCAGCAGAGAAAAGGGAATGTCCAGTAGCTCCAGCAGTTCCTTGTCCCAGCAGTTTTCATGGATATTAAAGAGCATGGTGCGGGAGGCGTTGGTGGCGTCGGTGGCGTGCACCTTGCCGCCGGTCAGGCGCCAGAGTAAAAAGCTGTCGACGGTGCCGAAAGAGAGTTTGCCGGCCAAAGCCTTTTCCTGTGCCCCCGGCACATGGTCGAGCAGCCACTTAATCTTGGTCCCGGAAAAATAGGAGTCGAGGAGTAATCCTGTTTTTTCGGTGATCATCGGATCGTGGCCTGCATCCCGCAACTCGGAGCAAAAGTCAGAGGTCCTTCGGTCCTGCCAGACGATGGCCTTATGGATCGGTTTGCCGCTCTCTTTATCCCAGATGAGTGTGGTTTCCCGCTGGTTGGTGATACCGATGGCAGTAATATCCTTGCCGGTGAGGCGGGCCTTATCCAAGGCCATGCGGCAGGTGGCAAGGGTTGAACTCCAGATCTCTTCGGGATCATGCTCCACCCAACCCGATTGTGGGAAAAACTGCTGGAACTCCTGTTGGGCGGCGCCGACTATCTCAAGCTGATCGTTGAAAACAATAGCCCTGCTGGAGGTGGTTCCTTGATCGATTGCCAGTATATGCGACGCCATGCGTGGTTCTCCTTTTTGATGGCTTTGAGCAAATGTGTCAACTCACCCCGGTGAACGGGATAAGTACCTTTAGATAGATTGATTTCTTGCAAAAAAACAAGAAATCAATCTGTAAGGTACTAATAAAAAAACAGGTTACGACCCTGGCCGTCAACCTGTTTTTGCACTTCATATCGTGCCCCTGCAGGAAAAACGCAGGGGCACAGGTTTCAGAAACCTTATTTTTTAGTGGCGGCCCAACTTTTAACGAGTTCGTCGTAATCGATGGTTTCACCTTTTGGTTTTTCGTTGGCGAGCTTCGGCTTGGGAGCGCCGGGCAGATTCAGCCAGTAAGAAGGATCCTGGGGCTTGTTCAGCTTCGGTCCGCATTCTCCCTGGATACCAGCCTTTTCAAGCCGTTCCATGACCTTGTCCTGCTGCTCGGCCAGAGAATCCATGGCTTGTTGAGGAGTCTTGTCGCCGGTGACTGCATCGGCTACGTTCTGCCACCACAGCTGGGCAAGTTTCGGGTAATCGGGAACGTTGGTGCCGGTCGGAGTCCACTGTACGCGGGCCGGGCTGCGGTAGAATTCGATCAGACCGCCGAGTTTCGGGGCGCGCTCGGTGAAGGAGGCATGCCAGATATCGCTCTCACGGATCGGGGTGAGGCCGACATGGGTCTTCTTCAGACTGACGCTTTTCGAGATGACGAACTGGGCATACAGCCAGGCCGCTTTACGTCGGTCAACCGGGGTGGATTTCATAAGCGTCCAGGAACCGGCATCCTGATAACCGAGTTTCATGCCTTCTTCCCAGTAGGGGCCGTGGGGAGAGGGAGCCATACGCCATTTCGGGTTGCCACTTTCATCGACCACCGGATTGCCGGGCTTGGCCATATCAGCGGTAAAGGCGGTATACCAGAAAATCTGCTGGGCAATTGCTCCTTGCGCGGGAACCGGACCGGCCTCGGAGAAGGTCATGCCGGCGGCCTCGGGTGGGGCATATTTCTTCAACCAATCGATATATTTGGTGAGGGCATAGACGGAGGCGGGGCCGTTGGTGTCACCGCCGCGGGAAACGGATGAGCCGACCGGACGACAACCTTCAACCCGGATACCCCACTCGTCAACCGGCAGGCCGTTGGGAATACCTTTGTCACCGGCCCCGGCCATGGACAGCCAGGCATCGGTGAAGCGCCAGCCAAGTGACGGGTCTTTCTTGCCGCAATCCATATGGCCATAAACCCGTTTGCCGTCGATCTCCTTTACTTTATCGGTGAAAAATTCGGCGATATCTTCATAGGCCGACCAGTTCACCGGCACGCCCAGCTCATAGCCGTAGAGTTCCTTGAATTTTGCCCGAAGCTCCGGTTTTTTGAACCAGTCGTAGCGGAACCAGTAAAGGTTGGCGAATTGCTGATCGGGGATCTGGTAGAGTTTACCGTCCGGGCCAGTGGTAAAGGATTTGCCGATGAAGTCGTTGACATCGAGCATCGGATCGGTAACGTCCTTGCCCTCGCCGCTCATCCAGTCGCTGAGGGGAACTGCCTGCTGATAGCGGAAGTGGGTGCCGATCAGGTCGGAGTCATTGATATAGGCGTCATAGATATTTTTGTTGGACTGCATCTGGGTCTGCAGTTTTTCGATAACATCGCCCTCACCGATCAGGTCGTGGGTAAGCTTGATGCCGGTGATCTCAGAGAAAGCCTTGGCCAGGGTCTTGGACTCATATTCATGGGTGGTAAGTGTCTCGGAAACCACCTTGATCTCCATACCTTTGAAAGGTGCGGCGGCTTTTACAAACCACTCCATCTCCTTCATCTGGTCGGCTTTCGACAGGGTTGAGGGTTGGAACTCGGTGTCCACCCATTTTTTTGCATCATCCATCCCCGCTACTGCGGGCCCCGCCAACAGGGCGGCCAATGCTGTTGCCGTTACGAGCTGTTTAATCATTGATGTTCTCCTCTTTTATTTGACGATTTTCCCGCCACCGAGGTGTTCTGTGGCAGAACGAAACAACCTTTAAACCCACCGGAAAACGGCGAGCGCATAGATGCAAGAAAAAACGAGTGCCCAATATAGACTGAGGCCGGGAAAGAGCGCCAACCAAAAAATGTGAATAAAGGCCGAACCGAGCAGGGAGACAAAAAGCCTGTCGCCCCTGGTGGTCTCGAAGCGGAGGATACCGATGCGCGGTCCTCCTCCCGGACATTTCAGCTCCCAGATTGTCATTATTACCAGCAGGCAGAAGATGATGCCAAAGAAGCTGGCGGTCGGCGCGGTCCAGGCCATCCAGTTGAAATTCATGAATCTCCTCCTTATACGCGACCGAGGGCGAAGCCCTTGGCGATATGGTTGCGGACAAAATAGATGACCAGTGCACCCGGCAGAATGGTCAGAACACCGGCGGCGGCGAGCACCCCCCAATCAAGACCCGAGGCGGAGACGGTGCGGGTCATGATCGCCGAAATCGGTTTGGCGTTGACGGCGGTAAGGGTCCTGGCGAGGAGCAGCTCCACCCAGGAAAACATGAAGCAGAAAAAGGCGGTGACGCCAATTCCTGAGGCGATATTGGGAATGAAGATCTTGATAAAAAAGCGCGGCCAGGAATACCCGTCGACAAAGGCGGTTTCGTCGATCTCTTTCGGGATGCCCGACATGAAACCCTCAAGGATCCACACAGCCAGTGGCAGGTTAAAGAGGCAGTGGGCAATGGCCACGGCGATGTGGGTGTCAAAGAGGCCGATCGACGAATACAGTTGGAAAAACGGCAGGGCAAAGACCGCAGGCGGCGCCATGCGGTTGGTCAAAAGCCAGAAAAACAGATGTTTGTCACCAACGAAGGAATATCTGGAAAAGGCGTAGGCGGCGGGCAGGGCGAAGGTAACTGAAATGACCACGTTTATCGACACGTAGATCATCGAATTGATATAGCCAGAATACCAGGAGGCATCGGTGAAGATGACCATATAGTTGGCAAAGGTCAGGTCGCGCGGCCAGAGAGTGAATACCGAGAGGATCTCCTCATTGGTCTTGAGACTCATATTAACGAGCCAGTAGATCGGTAACAGCAGAAAAATAATATAGATAGCGGGGATCAGCCATTTGAGTCGCATATCACTTACCTCCGTTTGAGCTTTCTTCGCCGATATTACTCATAACCGTATAGAAGACCCAGCAGAGCAGGAGAATGACAAGGAAATAGACGAGCGACATGGCGGCAGCAGGGCCGAGGTCGAACTGGCCAATGGCCAGCTTCACCAGATCGATGGACATGAAAGTCGTCGAATTGCCGGGACCACCGCCGGTGATGACAAAGGGCTCGGTATAGATCATGAAGCTGTCCATAAAGCGCAGGAGGATGGCGATCAGCAGCACCCGCTGCATCTTCGGCAGCTGGATATAGCGAAAGACAGACCAGCGCGAAGCCCCATCGATTTTTGCTGCCTGGTAATAGGCCTCAGGGATGGAGCAGAGCCCGGCGTAGCAGAGCAGGACGACCAGACTGGTCCAGTGCCAGACATCCATGATGATGAGGGTGATCCAGGCGGCGATTGGGTCCTGAGTGTAGTTGTAATCAAAGCCCAGCGAAGCGAGGCTGTGGCCGAGAAGGCCGATATCGACTCGGCCGAAGATCTGCCAGATGGTCCCGACCACGTTCCAGGGGATGAGCAGCGGCAGGGCCATGCTGATCAGGCAGACCGGCACGCCCCAGCCCTTTTTCGGCATGGCCAAGGCAATCATTATTCCGAGCGGCACCTCGATAAGAAGGATAATACCCGAGAACATCAATTGTTTGAGAAAGGCGGCATGAAAACGTTCCGAGTGAATGAGGTCCTTAAACCAGTCCATGCCTACCCAGGTAAACACGTTATTGCCGAAGGTGTCCTGGACCGAATAGTTAACGACGGTCATGAGGGGAATGACTGCACTGAAGGCTACCACAAGGAAAACTGGCAGGACCATGAACCAGGCTTTCTGGTTAGTCTGTTTGGCGATCATTGCTGTTCTCCTGAAAAAAGATGGTCGTTGACATAGATGTTGGTATGCTCAATATCGAAGGCAAGGCTGGCCTTGTCTCCGGTCATGCCCGACAGTTCGGGTACAACCACATTGAATTCACGGGTGTTCAGGCCGACCCGGACGATTTTATAGCGGCCGATATCATCGACTTTTTTGATGCTCACCGGCAAGCCTGCTCCGCCTGGTGGGTTGAGCCGCAGATATTCCGGGCGGATGCCCATCTCGATCTTGGCTCCTGCTGGAATGGCATGGTAGTCCCTGGTGAGGGCTATTTCGTGGCCGTCGATGATCGCTTTGTCGCCCTGGATGTTGCAGGGGGCGATATTCATTCCCGGAGAGCCGATGAAGTAGCCGACGAAGGTGTGCTCCGGCCGTTCGAACAATGCCTCCGGGGTACCGACCTGGACAATCTCTCCCTCGTACATGACGATAACCTCATCGGCGAAGGTCAGGGCCTCGGTCTGGTCATGGGTGACGTAGATCATGGTGAAACCGAACTGCTTGTGCAGGTATTTGAGCTGCGAGCGCAATTCCCATTTGAGCTGTGGGTCGATGACGGTGAGCGGTTCGTCGAAGAGTATGGCGTTGACACTCTGTCGTATCAAGCCGCGTCCGAGAGAAATTTTTTGTTTGGCGTCGGCGGTCAGGTGCTGGGCCTTGGTGTAAAGGTTTGTCTCAAGGCCGAGCATTCTGGCAATTTCAATGACCCGCGGTTCGATCTCCGTCTTGGTTCGGCCACGGTTTTTCAGGGGAAAGGCGAGATTTTCAAACACCGTCATGGTGTCGTAGATCACCGGAAACTGAAAAATCTGAGCGATGTTGCGGTGCTCGGTGGGCAGCCGGGTCACATCCTGGTCGTTGAACAATACCTGGCCTTTGGTCGGGATCAAGAGGCCGGAGATGATGTTTAAAAGGGTGGTCTTGCCGCAGCCGGAAGGACCGAGGAGGGCGTAGGCGCCACCATCGCGCCAGGTCAGGTCGAGACTCTTCAGGGCATAGTCGTCGGGATTCTCGGAGTACCCTGTATAGGAATGGGCGATATCTTTTAAGGTTACTTTAGCCATGTATTCTCCTTCTCTGCCCCGCTCACCGACGCTGGTGTCACCACCAGAGAGGCGTTTCTATCGAAGACGTAAAATGTCCGGGGGTCCATAAAAATCTCAATTGTTTTGCCAATGTCGATGTGATGAATGCCCCGTGCCAAGAGAACCCAGCGGACGCCTGCAACATCGACATGCACATAGCTCTCTGAGCCGGTGATCTCGGTGACCACCACCTTGGCATTGACGGCAATTGCCGCTTCCGAGGGTCGCTGCAGGTAGAGATGGTGCGGCCTGAAGGCGATGGTATAGTCGTCGTCCGGCAGCTTTGGCAGAGGGCCGAGAACAGGGATCTCCACATGGCTCTTGTAGAGCATCTTGTTGTTCAGTTTGGTCACCGGCAGGATGTTCAGAGGTGGATCGGAAAGGGTCTGAGCGGTGATGAGGTTTTGCGGCCGGGAGAAAACGTCGATGGTCTTTCCGAACTGGGTCACCCTGCCATGGTGCAGGGAAGCGATATTGCCGCCGAGCAACAGGGCCTCGGAGGGCTCGGTGGTGGCGTAGACAAAAATCGAGCCGGTGGCTGAAAATATCTTCGGCAGTTCTTCGCGCAGTTCTTCGCGCAGCTTGTAGTCGAGATTGGCAAGCGGTTCGTCAAGCAGTACCAGCTCGGCCTCTTTGACCAGGGCCCGAGCCAGGGCGGTGCGTTGCTGCTGGCCGCCGGACAACTCTTGGGGTG
>JAHJLI010000098.1 GCA_018821785.1 Pseudomonadota bacterium | reverse complement strand
CTCGTGTATTTGGTTTCGCCACCGCCAAACTCAGCATAGCGTTGTTCTGCAGCTTCTGCAATGAGCGCTTTTCTTTGTTCAATGGTCAGAGAGTGGTTTAGTGCGTTGCGGTTGGCCGCCCCCATATTATACATACTGACTGTTGCAATGGCTTTCATGCGTGGATCAATCTTGGCTGCGCTGATAACAAAACTCCCGCTGCCACAGGTACCAAGAACGCCAATGCGCTTTCTGTCGACAAACGATTGGGTGCCCAGGAAATCTACCGCGGCACTGAAATCTTCGGCATAAATATCAGGTGAAACAGCGTTACGTGGCTGACCATCACTTTCATCCCAGAAGGATAAATCCATGGACAATGTCACAAATCCCCGTTCAGCCATTTTCGTGGCATACAGATTTGCACTCTGTTCCTTTACGGCACCCATAGGATGTCCGACGATGATTGCGGAATTTTTTGCGTTTTTATTCAAATTTCTGGGAGTGAAAAGATTCCCAGCAACCTTCATGTTGTATTGATTCTTAAACGTAACCTTTTGTAGAGTTACTTCCTTGCTTTTGTAAAAATTATCAGCTCCATTTGACATATCTTGAGCCGAAGCCGGGGTACTGACGATGGACATCATGCCCAAAACGATAGCAATCACGCCTAACTGTCTTAATATTTGCATTTTCAGTTCTCCTTTACGTTGTTTTTATGCTGTTAGCTGAATGTTCTTTTTATTCAACCATCTTAATAACTTTTGCTGGCACTCCAGCGACGATAGTGTTTGCAGGAACATCTTTTGTAACGACCGCGCCGGCAGCGATTATCGCATTATCCCC
Organism: Pseudomonadota bacterium; assembly: GCA_018821785.1. GTDB lineage: Bacteria > Desulfobacterota > Desulfobulbia > Desulfobulbales > Desulfocapsaceae > Desulforhopalus_A. The sequence goes on along the minus strand of JAHJLI010000098.1, from coordinate 12,096 downwards.
AATCGTCACGCCGGGGACTACCGTCACACTTGCACCTATCCATACGTTTTTTTCGATAACGATTGGAAATGGATAGGTTATTCCACGTTTATCCGGGGCAATTCCGTGATTCAATGTAGACAGAACGACGTTCTGGCCAATTTGTGTCCCGTCGCCGATGGTGATGCCGCCACGATCCTGGAAGGTACAGCCGGTGTTGAAAAAGACATTTTTTCCTATGGTGATATTCTTGCCGAAGTCCGTATAGAAAGGGGGAAACATGAAAAATGATCCACCAATGTCTTTCCCTGTCAATCGAGAGAACAAGGCGCGAACCTCATCCGGTTCGTGGTACGACCCGTTCAATTCCGCCGTAATGCGCAGCGCCTCGTTACTGTACTGGACTAAAAGTGCGTGTGCTTCAGTACCTCCAGCAATCGCTTCGCCTCGCTTGACCAGTTCCATAAATTCATTTTTGTCCATAATTTTTCCACCCTGTCTCCCTATGAGCAGTCGCCAAGCGAAGTTCCATTATAAGGCGGCTTTGAGCACCGCAATAATATCCGCCTCGGTCATTGCCGGACGCCCCGGCAGGTTGCCGTTTTCGTCGTGGATAATACGCAGGGTATCCTGGGCATAACGTGGGATCAGCGTATCATCGATATTCAGCTCGGACAGACGCGTAGGGCAACCAATACTCTTGAGAAAGGCTTCAAAGTGATCGATGCCCTGAAGAGCGCAATCCGGGTCACCTCGACCTTTAGCCTTGAGACCAAAAATGCGTTCGGCAAACTGCACGAACTTTTGCGGTCTGTGCCTTGCAGCAAAGCGCATTCAGGAGGGGTTGACCACAGCAAGACCGGCTGCGTGGGTTATGTCGTGATAAGGCGGATAGGGTATCCGGTATTTGAAAAGTATAGGTAGGAGACAGCGCTTGCTTTCACTTGAAAATATAGGGAGAACTAATGCTGCGGAAACCAATTTATGTTTTGCGAAAATTGCTGGTAAGGTTAACCAAGGGCGTAAGAGCTCTACTTTGCAACGTTTTTGGTGGCCAGACTAAGCATAATATGTTGAAACATTGTGTGATTTCCTTAGCGGATCAGTAGAAAGGTCAACATGAATCGTTGATAGATTGCCTCGACCTTCGTAACCGCCAATTAACCACCAGTAGCAGCGATCTTCAGGACCAGATCCTCGGGCTGGAGGTTCATGGGCAAGAGGCCGGCAAGTTCTATTTCCGATGAAACAAAGGGTAGCTTTTCAAACAGATAACGAAGGTATTTATATGGTTCCAGATTATTTGCTTTGGCTGTTTCAATCAGACTGTACAGGCAGGCACTAGCCTGAGTCCCTTCCGGAGTTCCTGAGAAGAGCCAGTTCTTTCGTCCGACAACGAATGGACGAATGGCGTTTTCGGCAAGATTATTGTCAGGTGGCGTGTCACCGTGCTCAAGATAGACCAAAAGACGATTCCATTGTTTCAGGGTATAATGACCGCTATGTCAAGAAGGCTCTTTGGCACGTCCTGTTTGGCTTGTCCAATGCCGAAAACGGCATAAGGAACTTCACCCATTATTTGCCATCCATAACATCAGGAAAAACGAAAAAGGTTGTATATGGCCACAGGTTAAACACAACCTTTTAATTTGGCTAACAATGGTATTAATGTAAGTTTTCGTTTCGATAATTATTCTTTAAAATCATAATGATGGAAGATGTTGTGCAGTGAATTTTAACCTGGCACTAAGATTGCTTGTAATGCTATGTCCGTTGAGAGATATGAGTCGTCGAAGCATTTTCTCAAAGGAAAACACATTCTGGGCTTTTTGGGGACAAGTTTTCGATGCAGATGGCGGCTGCAAGGAAGTAGTCAAGAAACTTTAATCGTATGCTTCGCTTATCCATGACGGAGAATATCCGTCCGACCCGTGCCGAGGTATATGATGTGGCCAATGCAATTCTGGACGGTATAGATGCCGTGATGCTGTCCGAAGAGACAGCCATAGGCCTAGCGGCCGCGCTAGGCCCAGGAGGAAGCGCGAACAATCGTGAACGATGCTATTGCAGCGGTGGCTCCATTCGCAACAGATATCAATGAAAAATAATGAAGAGAGTTGATCATATGAAAACTAATTGCACGCCTTGGGTAATGGCGATCGTAGCAGTTGTCTTGGGGTTTTGTTTGGCGTCCTGTGCGAACAATTCAACACCCGTTTCGGAAGCGGAATATTCGACAAAAATCGTCGGGCGCTGGCAGGGCATGGTCGGCCATTCGAAAGAGACAATGTCAATCAATGATGATGGCACTTTCGTATGCCAACTGCAACCGATGGGGTTTATTGCTAATACTCTTTCTGAAGGTGTGACAGAAACGATTAACGGAACGTGGAACATTACCGGCGCAATCATCACTTTGAGAATCACCGGTGCGAAAAATGAGCGTTTGAGAAACAGGATTAGTTCAAGCACGATCGTGGCATTAAAGAAAGACCAACTTATATTAAAAACTGATAGTGGTGAGACCTCGCCCTTTCGGCGAGTGTACACCTTTTGGCCCGGGGTCTATTAGGAAGACGAAAGCAGAATCACAAGGGCACGAGAGAGGCGTCCCGCAGCAGCTTTCAGATAACGGTAGTAGAAGGTCTTAACTTTAACAAGGAGAGAGTATGGCAGACCGTAGTTTTGATTTCTCAGGATTCATGATTCGATGGGTCATGGCACTATTTCTCGTTTTCGTGACCTACAACCCTTCTGGTTATTCTTGGTATCACTGGCTGGTAGGGGCGGAAAATAAAGTAGATCCGCTAATTGCGCTGACAGGTGTGTTGTTACTGATCGGCTGGGTAATCTATGTTCGGGCAACCGCCCGGTCGCTCGGTGTTCTCGGCACACTATTGTCTTTGGTGCTATTCGGCACGCTGGTCTGGGCACTGGTCTACTATCGAATTATTTCGCTCGAAAATACCATTCTCCTTACCTATATCTTGCAGGCAATTCTCTCTGCGGTAATGGCTATAGGTCTGTCCTGGTCGCATGTCCGTCGTCGCCTAACTGGTCAGTTTGATGTTGATGACTCTGATGAGGATTGACCTGACTCTTTGTTAGATCAATCGCTATTGTTGTTCCAGCCTCTGGACACAATTTCGAATCGGAGGCCCTAATACTTGTTTTAATCAAATAAAGAAGCCACGTGCAACTTTCTACTCGGATATTACTGATAAATACCTATTTTGGGCACTTTTTTTGGAGCATGAAAAACAGAGGGAACCATTGGCAGTCTCAACCATTAAAGCAAACCTGCAAGTCAACCTTCTTGAGTATACGCTCTTTCGTTAAAAATTCGATAGGCAAAAATTTGAAGAATATCATTGGAAAAGGCGAACAATAGAAACCTCTCGCGGGTGTTCTGTTGCACCTATGAGAGATGTTCTTTGGAATCTCTATTTTAGAGTTACTCCATTTCCAATCAATTTCTGTGCTTAGCAGATCTGAGGTGGCAAAGTCAAAGCGGAAAAGGGCACCACCGTTTCCCCAAATGGTTGAGACAATTATTGAGCCGTATGATGATGGTTGGCCTGAATATGAGGAAACTTTCATTGATGAGCAGGCATTATAATCGTCTGGTGTGGGATACTGTTGCCAAATTTCAGTGAATATTGTCCGTTTTTAACGAAAAAGGTCTTGGTTGTCTTGGTCCAATGCAAGTTAGTTGGTTTCAGTGTAAAAATAATTGCCAAAGCTATCTGTAAAAGGTAATTTTGATGCATTGAATGGGATGACCCTTCGTTGGAAAAGGCTTTTTTAGGAAGCCCGAAGAAAGCGATTACCTATCACCATCACCCTCTCGGGACCAGTGTCTCCAAAATAATATGACTCTCCTTATAATATACCTCTGTCTTGCCATCGGAGTATCATTCGTCTGCTCTATTTTGGAAGCTGTCCTCTTGTCTGTCACTCCAAGCTTTGTAGAATCAAAACATACAGAGAATCCATCTGCGGCCAAGAAACTTAAAGCTGTCAAAATCAATCTTGATCAATCGATTTCTGCCATACTCATTTTCAACACCTTCGCGCATACGATGGGGGCGGCAGGAGTCGGTTCCCAAGCCATTCAGCTTTTTGGGGCAAAATGGGAAAGTGTTATCGCAGTTATTCTTACTCTTGCCATCCTTTACCTCTCTGAAATCATACCCAAAACCCTTGGAGCAACGTACTGGCGAACCTTAGCAGTACCAGCTGCAAGCCTGATCTCACTCCTTGTGAAGCTTGTCTATCCGCTGGTCTGGCTATCTGGATTTGTGAATCGACTTTTTAGCAAGAAAGGAGAAAGTGGCGTCAGCAGAGAAGAGTTACTAGCTTTCGCATCACTCGGATACAAGGGCGGAGCATTAGGAAAACAGGAGAACGTTCTCGTTGAAAATATTCTTGCGCTTAAAGGAACAAAAACAGAAGAAATCCTAACGCCACGGTCAGTAGTTCATTCCTTTAATACGACAACGACCGTGACTCAAGCCCTTGATCATGAACTGACCGAACAATTTACACGAATTCCGGTCTTTAAAGATACAATTGATAACACATTTGGTGTTATCAATAACCGAAAACTGCTGGAACTGGAACTTGATGGCAAAGGAGGCGAGGAAGTAGGCAGTTTTTCCTTACCGATACATCGGGTTCCTGAAGAGTTACCTGTCCTTCATCTCATCGATCAGTTTATTGATCGCAAGGAACACATTTTCCTGGTGGAAGACGAGTATAAGCAGACCTCAGGAATTGTAACCCTCGAAGATGCTATCGAAACCCTTCTGGGAAAAGAAATAGTCGATGAAAACGACGTAACTGAAGACATGCAGAAACTTGCCAAACTGCGCTTTAGAAACCGGAGCCACAGCCACTAGATGAAACGAATTTGCTCCTCATTTGAGCCCCAAGGAGTTGAAGAGGGTAAAGGATTGCGCGGGATTTCGGGGACAGTTTACTTATTTCCTAAGCTTAGATTGTCTTTGGTAAGTTCTTCTTTGCAGTTGCTCCATTTCTGAACTATTCTCTGCTATTAGTCGATCCTACCCTCTCAGGATAGTCTTAACTTGCAGGTTTACTTAAATGGTTAAGATTGCCAATACAAATCTGAGATTATTTTGTACGGCACGTCCTCATATCTCGCCTATGTCTAATAAAGTTGAGCTAACCGTAATTCCGGCAAATGACTGTTGGTGGAGGCCATAGATAAAACATCTTGACGTGTAACGTAATGCGTTATAACATAAAGCGATGATAGCATCCTTCAAGTGCAAAGAAACAGAAAAGCTGTTTAACGATTACAGCGTCAAAAAGTTCCGACAAATCGAAAGAACTGCCCGTATTAAGTTGGAAATTTTGAATGCTGCTGTGTCTCTTGACACTTTACGTGTTCCTCCAGGAAATAGATTAGAGGCGCTAAAAGGGAACAGGAAAGGACAATATTCTATACGCATCAATAATCAATGGCGAATCTGCTTCAAATGGATTGACGGAAATGCACAGGATGTTGAGATTGTAGATTATCATTGAGGTAAAAATGACAAAGAAATTAACTCCTATCACCCCGGGCGAGATCCTGTTTGAAGAGTTCTTAGAGCCTATGGATATTTCACAAGCTCAATTGGCAAGAGATCTCAAAGTTCCGCCAAATCGCGTAAATCAGATTGTCAATGGTAAACGGGAGATTACAGCCGATACTGCCTTGAGGCTTGGACAATATTTTGGGATTGAACCTGAGTTTTGGCTCAATCTCCAGCTTAGATACAATATGAAAGTTGCACAAGACAAGGTAGGACAGCAGATCAAAAGAGAAGTTAAACGTTATCAGGCTCCTCAAGGTGATATGGTTCAACCCTCAGCATGATGATATTCTTTGGTAAGCTACAGTCTGCATTTGCTCAATTTCTGAACTATTCCAGTAAAATACGACATTCCACCCTCTCAGGAAGAAGGTAAATTTGCTGTTTTTCTTAAATGATTGAGATTGCCAAGAGACACCTCCTACCCTAAATAATGAGGGTGGATTGGTTGGTTGAAGATATAGGGGAGCCCTTTGTTGATGTGCAAACATTTTGAGATTTTATAGAATGGTGAAGTGTTGCCACGAAAAAACATGGAAGAAGTCATGACATTTTAAGTGTTTGATACCAATCGGTGGTTTATGTTAGCGACAAATAGCCCGAGTGAAGGACCCAGGGTGAATCCGTGGCAGAAAAAACAGTCGGAAGGTGTAACACGGTTGATAGTTTGGCGAGAAAATCTTGCAAGATAGGTGGGAAACAGATACGCTGAAAGCCAAAATTGGAGCGGTTACGGTCAGGAAACCGATTTTTTAGGCCTGTCGAAAAAAGCAAGTACTTATAACCAGTTGGTGAGCTCGGGCTCCTCAACCTCAACAGAGGTGAATGGTGATGGATAAGCGTGGCAGAATGCTGGGAACAATTGATGTCGCCACATCGAGTGGACTTGAAATTGGTCCGCTTCACCTGCCACTAGTGCACCGCTCCGAGGGACGGGTATTGTATGTCGATTATGCTGATGCCGATACTCTACGCGCTAATTTCCGTCATCAGGGTGATCCTGCCGATATTGTCGATGTGGACATTGTGTGGGGAAGTCGCCCACTTTTGGAGTTACTTGATCATCCCGTTGACTATATTCTCGCAAGCCACGTCATTGAGCATGTTCCAGACCTGATCGGATGGCTTATGGAGCTGCATGCTATTCTACGGCCTGGCGGCATTCTTGGTCTTGCTATTCCTGATCGAAGTCGTACTTTTGACGTACGCCGCCAAGTCAGTTCGCCGGGTGAAATGGTGGAAGCGTGGTTGTTGGGTTACCGTCGCCCATCGATTCGCCAGGTTTTTGAAGCTGCAGCACTGTCAAAAGACAGGGACGACGAGGAAGATTGGATTCTCGGCACCAGCAAGTCTGGACTGCCGGACGAGGTGCGGTCTAGGCTGCAGAACGCCCTTGACCTTTCCAAATCGTTATTGACCGAGCCTCGTTACATTGATGTTCATGCCTGGGTTTTCACCATCGAGTCATTTCTTGACACTGCTGAGGCGCTTCATCTTATGGGTTGTTTCCCTTTCGCTATTGAAGCATTTTACCCAACTGAACCAGGTCAGATCGAGTTCCAGGTAAGACTGCGTGCAATTGGCAACGAGGACACTGCTGTTGAAGACTCGATCAAGGCTGCCCGGGAATCCTTACGGGAAGTTTTACCCATTGACCATATGCCAGATTTACAAACACCCGAACCAGAAGGTGTTACAAATGCATTTCGTCATTTGATAAAGACAATCCTTGGTCCGCGTGGTCTGGCGCTCGTGAGGAATTGTAAACGACGTTTTGCACCAGAGCAAGTATAGCATTACGGAAAAACTGCTCAGTAATTTGGGTTAACAGTACGTTCAATATTTATCATTTCCTATGTTACCGCCTGGACAATGGTGAGAAAAGCGGGGAAAATGGTCGATATCGAACTGCGACCACATGACCTCCGTTATCCAAACCTAAATAAAATCCAAACCTTTTTCGTAACTTCCTGATATTTAATGTTCTTAGTATAGAAAGGTTTGGATTTTTTCTTTACTTTGTCATTGACTTAACACCACAGAATTCTGGCAATCCACCTTTTACATTTTTCCATTTCTTTGACACCTTTTTGTTATTCTCATCTTCAATTGTTGCAAGGGCTTTTAATTCCTGCTCTAAGGTAATGTCCATATATACCATTGTTGTTTGTAACTGTTCATGCCCTAAAAGAAAGGAAATTTGTACAATGTTCATGCCGTCTTCCAACCAATGGGAGGCCTTGGCATGCCTCAGCTGATGAGCATGAATATCCCGTGGCACCTCGTCGCATATTTCATATGCAGCTCTGACTCATTTTTCCATGTGGTCCGGTATTCCTTGAATAAAAGACATAAGCTTCTGGATTTGGAGCACCATGAAATTCTTTTAGATATTTCTTTAAATGGGCAACTGCCTTAGGTAGAAGATACAGGGTTCTTATTTTGCTACCCTTTCCAATGATGGTGACATTCGGCTTTTCCGCCTCCAAATGAAGCTGTTTTATTTTTAAAGACAGGATTTCGTCCATTCTGGCGGCAGTGCTGTATATGAGAATCATAAGTGATAGATCCCTTCGTCCTGCTTTTGTCGATAAATCCGGAACTGATAACAATACTTGTACTGCTTTTTTGCTCATCCCCTTTATTTTATTGCGTACTTCCTTCTTTCGTGGAATTCTTGTTGCATCCTCAGAGAGGTACAGCAAGAGGATCTCTCGACTCCCCAGATATTTTAGGAATGCCCTTAGGGATGCCAACCGGTTGTTACAGGTTTTCGGGCTACAGCCACGCAATTTCATCAGCCACTGCAGCCATTCCTCGATTATTGTCCTACTGAAACATCCACCGCACAGGCTTTCTGCACTTATTCCTTTTTCTGTCTCCAAAAAACCGATGTATAAGACCAGTGCATACTGATAGGATTTCAATGTATGGTTGCTGTGGCTTTTCTGAGAAGGGACATATTCATTCAAAAAGGTATTGATATGACGTGCGATTATAATAGATTCATTCGTTGCTTTCTTCATAATCCACCTCCGGCAAAATGCTTTCGAAATCCATTCCTGTTTTTTCTTCCAAGATGTCAGCTATTCTTGGCACGAGGGTATAGTAATACTTAGTACTTTCCAGGGTGCTGTGTCCCATGCTTTTGCTGAGAGAAAGCAGTTTGGCGTCGAAACCAAAACCTTCATCTGTCCAGCAGTTAATGTTTTCGATGGCATAATGATGTCTGAGTTCATATGCTGTAGCATGCGAATTGTTATTTTTATCCCACAATTCTCGGAAGTTTTTCTGCACCCATTTCCTTGTATGAAAAGTGTTACCCCTTGCAGGAAAAAAATAAGCCCTGTGAGGGTACAGCTTCCGTATTGCTGCATCATATATTTTTAAAAGTCCAAGCATGGAGTCGTGCAGTACTACATAATGCTGGGCATGACCTTTGGAATAATGAATATCAATAATCCCATGGCACAAGTCGACATCCTTAACCCTCAACATTCTTGCCTCAATGGTTCGTATTCCACTACTGTAAAGAAGTCGGAAAAATACCGGAATAGTTAATTTCCGAGAACGTTGTCCGGGAGTGCGGGGTACGGGATGTAAAGTGTCACAGGCATGAAAAAATTGTTCAATTCAATATCTGTAAAAGAATGTGGAATATATGTTCGCCGTTCTTTTCTTGGAATATCGGGCTCCATAACTTCTGTTTTTCCACGCGCTCTCAAGTATCGTATAAAACTTACAACAACATAGATTCTTGATCTGCATGAATTATTGGTTTCCGTATCGCGCTTCTGGCACCATTCGTCCACCATTTCCTGTGACATAAATTCAGTCGGATATTTTTTGCAGTGCCGATCAAACAGGACAAGGTTTGGCTCATAAGAAGCTTCATCCCAATATCCGAATGCTTTCCGGTAAAAAACATATGCCTGCATGAGCGGCGCAAGAAAAGAAGTGAATTTATTCATGGAAAAACACCTCCTTTGGCACAGGAAAACGTTCTATGCTAAAGGCGCATTCCTTCAAATGGGGAAAATCTGCGCTTAAATATGGCTCAAGGGAATTTGGCGAAGTGTGACCAAGTGTTTTACTGATAACAGGCAGTGGAACTCCATTCCCCAAAAGTGTTGTGGCAAAGTGATGGCGAAAGATATGGAACCCATTCCTATCTCCTTTGGATTGTCGTATGCCTGCAGCTTTCATGAGCCGAGCTGCCCCCCTGCCAAGGCTTCTGCTATTCAGTCGGTCGTATGGTTTAAGTTGTGAAACAAAAATATATTTGCTTTCTGAATGGGGACGTTCTGATCTCAGATAGTCATAGATTGCATTTCCAACAACCGCTGTTAAAGGAAGTTCAAGAGGATGATCCGTTTTTTGTTGTCTGATATAAATGAGGTCCTTGTTCCAATCAATGGAATATAGGGTCAATCCTACAATATCGCAGACACGCATTCCTGTGTAAAGTGCAAGTATGGCAACGGCTTTATCACGAAGCGTAAGAAGGTTTTCACTATCAGCCAGCGCACCCTTAATTTTATGGATTTCATCTGATGTAAGGTACTGTATGTTTTTTCTGGTTTCCCTTAACGCAGGGAAAAAAGCCAAAACTCGAGGACATGTTTCTGGATGATAGGGAACACACGCCTTCAATACTGCAGCAATGTCTTTTTTGTTAGAACAGCTCCTGAGTAATGTTCCATCTGGAGTAATAAATAAGGAAAGGACGGCTTCTTCTGAAATTTTATCTAGACCGCTAAATCCTTGTTGCTGGAGGGATAAAAAAAATGTGGATGCGCTATGAGACTCTCTATAAATGGAAGTATGTTTCTTGCCTCGTTTCTTTTCCAGTTCACAGTAAAGGTCGATGACGGATTTGAATTCCGGCGATAACAAGTGATAAGCTCCTCTTTTGAAAAGCTCATGCCTTAGCCTGCCATTCGGGTATCTGCCATGAACATCAAATTGTTCTATGGCTCCGATGATAGTTCGTTGATAACGAAGATAAGCCGAGGAGCGGCATGTTTTAGTGTACTCCAGATATACATCTGTATAACATGACCACTCATTTGAATCTGCAGACGTCAAAATTTTTTCAATTTCCCTTTTGATCCTGTAAACGTAATCTTTTGAGTAACTTTTTGTTTCCAGGTGGAAAATGAGTTTGGGATAATTATCCCGTAGGTTTTGTACATTCATTAGCATGACCTCCTATTTAGTTAATGAGAAGATCATACTTGCGTTTGCGGCCAGTAAGTTTGCAAATCGGCTGAAGCCCTTGCTGGCCCTGGGTTTTCTCCGGGCGGCGATTTTTGTCGTGTTACTACGGATTTTGGTCCTGTTCGGACGTATTTATGACCCGCGCCGGGGATCTTATCTTCAATGATTTAAGGATGTTTTGTGCCTCTTCAGTCACCTCGTTGCGCATGAGCACACGATATTTTAAATCAAAAAATTCTGTAACCTGGAGTGTCTCCAGAGCCCTCTTAATATGATACCACGACTTGCCACAAGTGATTTCGGCTACCCGCTCAATCTGCAGGGCCAGTACACAGATCTTGACATGGGTTTCGATTCGTCGCGAGGCCCAGTGGTACATCGGCGTCATCTTGATCTGCGTTCGCTTGAGCGAGCGGAAGCAGCGTTCGATGACCATCAGGCTCTTATAGCCGCAGGCGGCGTCTTCCAGGCTGATAGTGTCGTCGTTGGTCTCGATGACCCATTTGCCGTCATATTTGGCGGCATCCGCCACCGCTCCCCGGTCGATATGCAGTTGACCGCCTTTGGTGGTTCGCAAATAGCGTTTGAAACGGCGGGAAGCGAGCAGGTCGATGGCCCATTGGGCATCGACCGAATGCTCTTTGTGGCTGGCCAGTTCGCTCTCGAGATGTTCAACGATCATCTGCCGATGTTTGGCCTGCCTTTCGGCTTCTCCGGGATTGTAACAAAGAATGTAACGTCGCCGCCTTTCACCGTCGCCGACGATAACCTCTTTGGCCTGAAGGTTATCTTTGAACGTGGTGTAAGGTCCCCGTTTGCCGAGCACCTCCCCCTTAATCTCGGAAATGGAGGCCATGCGGCAGGCCAAAAGGTACTTACCACACGCCTTGGCCAACTCAGCTCTATTGTCCGTCGAGTTCATGCCCGAATCAGCGACAAACATCGCCCGTCCGAGATTCCAGCCGCGAAGATCGGCGCGAACCTTGGTTACGGTAGTGACATCGGCGGTATTGCCCGGAAGTACCCAGCTCCTCACCGGGATGCCGTCGCGGGGGACGGCCAAGGCGACCACCACCTGCGGCGCCCAGTTCCCCTCTTTGGCGTGTCCGTATTTGCGCAGGGTGGTGTTGGGATCGGTGTCGTCGTCCTCATAGTCCACATGGAACGAGGCTGTGGGGGTGTCGTAGAAGATCAGGTCGACTTCCAGGTTGAAGAGGTTGGCGGTGTTGAGAAAGACGGTATAGATTCTCTATCCCGACGCCCTGAGAATCGGCCGAAATTCTCAACTTGCGTT
>JAHJLI010000097.1 GCA_018821785.1 Pseudomonadota bacterium | reverse complement strand
CATCGCTACCGTCGCCTCCTACCGCTGTTCGCAGCTCTTCGAGGCGATCGGCCTCGGTCGCGAGGTAGTCGAGCAGTGCTTCCCCGGCGTCGTCAGTCGCATCGAGGGTGCCGATTTTTCCGACTTCCAGGCCGACCAGGAACGGCTGGCCAAGCACGCCTGGCAGCGCGGCCATCAACCGCTGGTTCGCGGCGGACTCTTTAAATATATCCACGGCGGCGAGTATCATGCCTATAACCCAGATGTTGTTCAGGCATTACAGAAAGCGGTACGCACTGGCAATTTCGCCGATTATCAGGTCTACTTAAGGCTCGTCGATAACCGGCCGGTAGCCTGTCTGCGTGATCTTCTGCGTTTGAAGGTGGGAGAAAATCCACTTTCCCTTGACGAGGTTGAAGCGGCCGAGACCTTCTACCGCAGATTTGACTCCGCCGCCATGTCCATCGGCGCCCTTGGTCAGGAGGCGCACGAGGCCCTGGCCATCGGCATGAACCGCCTCGGCGGTTTCTCCAACAGCGGAGAAGGGGGCGAGGACCCGGGCCGTTTCGGCACCGAACGGGTGTCGAAGATCAAGCAGGTCGCCTCCGGCCGCTTTGGTGTTACACCGCACTATCTGATGAATGCCGAGGTCCTGCAGATCAAGATGGCGCAGGGGGCAAAACCCGGCGAGGGAGGGCAGCTGCCGGGTCATAAGGTGACGGCCCAGATCGCCGCCCTTCGCTATTCGGTGCCGGGGGTGACCCTTATCTCGCCGCCGCCGCACCACGATATCTATTCCATCGAGGATCTGGCGCAATTGATCTTTGACCTCAAACAGGTGAACCCCAAGGCCCTGGTGAGCGTCAAGCTGGTTTCCGAACCCGGTGTCGGGACCATCGCCACCGGGGTGGTCAAGGCCTATGCCGATCTGATCACCATCTCCGGCTACGACGGCGGCACCGGCGCCAGCCCCCTGACCTCGGTTAAATACGCCGGCTGCCCGTGGGAACTCGGGCTTGCCGAGACCCAGCAGGCCCTGGTGGCCAATGGCCTGCGCCATAAAGTGCGCTTGCAGGTGGATGGCGGTCTGAAGACCGGTCGGGATATCGTCAAGGCGGCGATTCTCGGTGCCGAGAGTTTTGGCTTCGGTACCGGGCCCCTCATTTCTCTTGGCTGCAGGTTCCTACGCATCTGCCACCTCAACAATTGCGCGACCGGCGTTGCCACCCAGGATGAGACACTGCGCAAGGTATATTTTGCCGGAGTCCCCGAGATGGTCATGAATTATTTCCGCTTTATGGTGCAGGAAACGCGGATGCTTATGGCCGAACTGGGGGTAGCAAAACTGACCGATTTGATCGGCCGCACCGACCTGCTGAAGGAGGTTGAGGGCATCACTTCGCGGCAGAAAAAATTGGTGTTGCAACCGATTCTTGCCTTCGTGCAGCCACCCGAAAGCAGTGGCCTCTTTTACCGGGAGCCGAATGTTCCAGCCGACCCTGGGGCCTTAAACTCGGAACTTGTGGATCGCTTTGCTGAGGCGGTGCGGACCGGCAGCGGCGGTGGCGGCAGCTTTGCCATCCGCAACACCGACCGCACGGTTGGCGCCCGGCTGTCCGGGCAGATTGCCGCCCTGCACGGCAATAAAGGCATGGAGGATAAGCCGTTTCATCTGCTTTTTGCCGGTACCGCCGGTCAGAGCTTTGGCGCCTGGAATGCCGGGGGGCTACATATGGTGCTCACCGGCGATGCCAACGACTATGTCGGCAAGGGCATGGCCGGGGGCAAGCTGGTAATTCGTCCGCCGCTGGGCGTGGCCTACAAAAGCCACGAGGCGACGATCATCGGCAACACATGTCTTTACGGGGCAACCGGCGGCAGGATGTATGCGGCGGGCCGGGCTGGTGAGCGTTTTGCTGTCCGCAACTCAGGAGCCCAGGCGGTGGTCGAGGGTATCGGCGATAACGGCTGCGAGTATATGACCGGAGGTATCGTTGCCGTACTTGGCGAGACCGGCGTCAACTTCGGTGCCGGGATGACCGGTGGCTTTGCCTATGTTCTTGATGAGAAGGGTGCCTTCAGCGCCAGAGTCAACCCTGAGCTGGTCGAGGTCCTGTCTCTCGATGGTCGGGCGGTATTACAGGAGCATCTGCGGGGCATCATAAGTAGCCACTTTCTTGAAACCGGCAGCGCCCGGGCCGAGAGGCTGCTGAGCGGTTTTGATGAACACTATGCCGGGTTGTTTAAACTTGTTAAACCGAAGACCTCGGATGTTGCAACACTGCTTGGACATCGGGGCAACTCGCCACGGGAAACCCTGGCAGTTGTGTATTGAGGGTGGAGATGCTATGAGCCAGAACCTGTACCAGTTTATCGAAGTCAAGCGGGTCGATCCCCATAAAAGAAACATCGAAAGGCGACGTCACGAATTTGTCGAGATCTACCATCCCTTCCAGCAACGGCAAGTGCAGATGCAGGCCGACCGCTGTATCGACTGCGGCAATCCGTACTGTGAATGGAAGTGTCCGGTGCATAATTATATCCCCGACTGGCTGCGACTGGCCAACGAGGGGCGAATCATCGAGGCGGCCGAGCTCTGTCACCAGACCAACAGCCTGCCCGAGGTCTGTGGCCGGGTCTGCCCACAGGACCGGCTCTGTGAGGGGGCCTGCACCCTCAATAACGATTTTGGCGCGGTGACCATCGGCAATATCGAAAAATATATCGTCGATACCGCCCTGCAGATGGGGTGGCGACCAGACCTCAGCCGGGTTAAGCCGACGGGCAAGCGGGTGGCGGTAATAGGTGCGGGACCGACCGGTCTTGGCTGCGCCGATGTGCTGGTACGAAACGGTGTTACGCCAACGGTTTTTGATTGCCACCCGGAGATCGGCGGCCTACTGACCTTCGGCATCCCTGCCTTTAAGTTGGAAAAAAAGGTGATGCAGCTGCGACGCGCAGTGTTCACAGGCATGGGAGTTGAGTTTCGTCTCGGGGTGGAGGTCGGCCGCGACCTGGCCTTTATCGAGCTGCTCGAAGACTACGATGCGGTCTATGTCGGCACAGGCGCTTACACCCCGATGCGCGCAGGACTTGATAACGAGGAGGCACCGGGTGTCCACAAGGCCCTTGACTATCTCATCGGTAACACCGACCATATCATGGGGGCACGACGCGATCGTTTTCCCCATATCAACCTTGCTGGCCGACGGGTGGTGGTCCTCGGCGGTGGCGACACTGCCATGGACTGCCTGCGCACCGCCATTCGTCAGGGCGCAGCTGATGTCGTTTGCGCCTATCGCCGCGACCGCGCCAATATGCCTGGTTCGGCCCGCGAAGTGAAGAACGCCGAGGACGAGGGCGTGCGCTTCCTCTGGAACCTCCAGCCCCTTGGCATCGCAGTCGACGGGGATGGCGGGGTTGCAGGGGTTCGGGTTGTGACCACGCGGCTCGGCGAACCGGACGCCCGTGGTCGCCGTCAGCCCGAACCGATACCCGGCAGCGAAACCCTGCTCGATGCGGATACGGTTATCATGGCCTTCGGTTTCAGGCCCAGCCCGCCACCATGGCTTGCCGAAAACAATATTATCCAGAGCGATCGTGGCCTCATCGAGGCCCCGGCTGCCGGCCTTTACCCCTATCAAACAACGAATCCCAAGGTGTTTGCCGGTGGTGACGCAGTGCGGGGCTCCGACCTGGTCGTTACCGCTATTGCCGAAGGACGTATGGCGGCGGAGGGGATTTTAGAGTGGTTGGGAGTGTAGTCACCAAATTGTTAGATCACGGGCCACGGATTGTAGCAGGATTCCTGGCAGAATATCCAATAACGAATGAAGAAAAACTTGCAAGATCATTTGCAAAAGGATAGGTTTTTCTGCTGAAATGCAGCTACTTTGATGAGGGAACCCTTTTCTAGGTCCTCCTTGGAAAGCGACTCCTTTCCACCTCATCAACCTGCCCATGGTTGTGGGCTTCGTCTTTTTGAATTGCTGGGGTCAGGTCTCAACTCTTGACTTCTTTTTGTCAAGTGTTGAGACCTGACCCTACTATCCTACTCAAAATAAGGTGGGGGAAAATAAATATGAAATTCACTTTACTCTTCTTTTTCTTGGCGATGGTTCTCTTTTTGAATTCGATGTTAACTGATCAATCCCATGCTGAGGCGGACCAGGCGCTTCTGTACAAAGGTAAGATATGGCAGAAGATTGGAAGCGGCAAACCACTCAATTGGAATGATGCGAATCAATATTGCCAGGATCTGGTACTTAATGACTATTCTGATTGGCGACTACCATCACAACATGCAATGGAGGAGCTTATTGTCTGTACAAAAGTACCACCACCTCCCCCACCAAAAAAGCCAGAAGATATAATTATGGGTTTTAAATCACCTGAATGCAAAGAAGATCTCAATCATGGTGGTGGAGGAAGGATCAATCCGGCATTCAAACTGCACATGACAAAAGACTTCGGGGAATGGCAGAGCAGATATTGGACTTCAACGAGTGGTTTTGCAAGGAACAGTATGAAGCTAAAATCTGACGTAAACCACCCTGGATATTTTTATGTTTTCTTTTTATATGATGTAAGGATGTCGAATTGCTCCCCTCCAAGTGAGCTTAATTTTGTCAGATGTGTTCACGATCAAAGCAAATAAGAGATGGGCCCAAATAAGGGGAGAGTTTACATATTTCCAACAATAAAATGCACCAGTCAAGCTGGTGATTTAGGTCGTTG
>JAHJLI010000096.1 GCA_018821785.1 Pseudomonadota bacterium | reverse complement strand
GTTGTAGTGGGTGCAAGGCCGATTGTTGCAATCAGACACTTCTCGCCTGCTAAAAAATTATTACAACTCCTAGGCAGTTGGGTTGTGCGAATTGCAAGCAATACCGACATTCCTGATGCGCCAAGTGGATTTCGCGCAATGAGTCGTGACGCTGCTCAAAGATTGAAAGTGTTTAATAATTACACGTACACGCTGGAAACCATTATCCAGGCAGGACAAAAAAACATGGCTATCATTTCTGTACCGATTCGTGTGAATGGCGAGCTCCGTCCTTCGCGGTTATTAAAAAGCACTCCGTCTTATATACGACAAAGCATTATCACCATTGTTCGTATTTTTATAATTTACAAACCCTTCAGGTTCTTCTGCAGCATAGGTTTGACGCTTTTCTCAGCGGGCACTATTATCGGATTGCGTTTTCTCTATTACTATTTTCTTGGAAAAGGGACTGGCCATGTACAGTCTCTGATTCTGGCTGCTCTGTTGCTGGGGATGGGTTTCCAGACCATTCTTATTGCTTTTATCGCGGATCTTTTGGCGGCTAACAGGAAGTTGTTGGAGGATATTCGCTTTAAGGCAAATATATCATCTAACAACAAAAAAAATCCATAACGTGCCATTACAATATTTGGTAGAGGTATCCAATGCCATGGCACCATCATAGAAAATACATTTGAAGGAGACATCACAGTTTTCCCGAATGTGGCGACCAAACCAAAAGGTGAACAAAGCTGGCCTGACCAGCAATACCTTCGGATAATTTTATGACAAATATTCTATACGGTGTTCATGGGATTGGGCATGGCCACGCCATCAGGGCACTTACTATTGCACGGTTCTTTCCTCAGCATAATTTTCTCTTTCTCAGTGACAGGGACGGGTATGACATGTTGTTTCCTGAATACAACGTGTTAAAATTGCCGGCCAATGGTAGCCCGGCCTTTAAACATGCAATGCCGTATTCAGTAGCAGTCGCCTCATATTTAAAGAATTTTCTCAGCGACAACCAGGACAAAAAAAAAACCCTGCAAGCTGTCGAATCATTTCAACCTGACCTGGCTATTACAGACTATGAATCTAACCTCCCCTGGATCTGCCGAATAACCGGTTTATCTTGTTTATCCATTGATCATCAACACATTGCTCGTTTTAGTTATCCCAAATTACCCTTCTCGAAAAGCTTTGATCTTGCTTTGCTCCGTACAGCTATATGGATGCAATTTCGCGACATTAGGGACCACATGATTATATCTTTTTTCAATACACCCATAAAATCAAACGGTCGGGTGAAAATTTTCCCCCCAATTCTTAGGCAAAAAGTTCTTGATCGGGTTTCTTCTGAAGGGGATCATGTTCTTGCTTACCATGGCTATTCAACCACATCTAAATTTCACCAATTTCTTTTATCATTGCCATATCCTGTCCGTTGCTACGGTATGAAAGAGAATAAAGTGAACGCGAATGTTACGTATAAGAAAAATTCTACGGACATTTTTTTGGATGATCTTGCTTCTTGTCGATATGTTGTGAGTACTGCTGGGCATACATTGCTTTCTGAGGCCCTTTTTTATGGGAAACCGGTAATGGCTTTTCCAATTCGCAACGCTTGTGAGCAGTTTCTCAATGGATATTTTCTTGAAATAAATGGCTATGGGCTGATGAATGATGCCTTTCATCCATCACCTGACATCCTGGATGTTTTTGAAAAGAACTTAGATTTTTATAGGAAGAATATTCAAGAAACTTCTTTTTGTGGTAATGAAACGGTTGTTGCCACGTTGAAGCAATTTTTTAAAACCAAAAAATATATTGTCTGATATCAATGACAGCAAATATTAAATGGATGTTCTGTATTGTTAGATAACCAAATGAATTATTTGAGAATAGTGGCGAATAAATTGGCTAATATTATTTTTGCCTACAGCCCGCAATGTAAGGCTATTTTACACCACTCTCTGTTTGATGCTGCGTATTACCATGAACAATATCGTGGTAATGTTGGATCTGAATTAAAACTCCTAAGACATTATCTTGTCAAAGGCTTTTGCCAAGGCCACGATCCCCATCGACTTTTCAGCACCTCATATTACCTGCAAAATAATCCTGAGATAGTGAAATCAGGAATGAATCCATTGATCCATTATCTGAAGAACTGCTATAGAGAAAGACGAGATCCCCATCCATTATTTGACACATCCTATTACCTGGAAAACAATCCAGATGTGACGGAAGCCGGAATAAATCCATTGGTTCATTTCGTGCAATGTGGTTGCAAAGAAAGACGAGATCCCCATCCATTATTTGACACATCCTATTATTTATCAGAAACACATGGTTCTACTGACGTTGAAGGTAATCCTCTTCTTCATTACCTCCAGGTTGGCTACAAGGAAAAGAAGAGTCCTCATCCACTTTTCAGTACATCCTATTACCTGGAAAACAATCCTGATGTGGCAAAATCAGGAATGAATCCATTGATCCATTATGTACAGTACGGCTGCAAAGAAAGACGAGACCCCCATCCATTATTCGACACATCCTATTATTTATCAGAGACACATGGTTCTACTGACGTTGAAGGTAATCCTCTTCTTCATTACCTCCAGGTTGGTTACAAGGACAAGAAGAGCCCTCATCCACTTTTCAGTACATCCTATTACCTGGAAAACAATCCTGATGTGGCGAAATCAGGAATGAATCCGTTGATTCACTATGTACAGTACGGCTGCAACGAAAGACGAGATCCCCATCGCTTGTTCCACTCTTTGTTTTATTGTCGAAAATATGGCGATTCAGTGGGTAATCAGAGGAATCCCCTGCTGCATTTTTTTCTTTTTGGATTGGCCAAGAGAACTGATCCCCATCCACTTTTCAACACAACATACTATCTGCAAAAGAACCCTGAGGCAATCGAATCAGGGGTGAATCCTTTGGTCCATTTTCTTGAGAAAGGATACAAGAAAGAAAATGATTTATATCTTTATAGAAAATATCAGAAAAGAAAAATTAAAAATATATTGATTCTTCAACTTGGTTTGCCGAAATTTGACCACGATTCCGGTTCACTAAGATCATACAATTTGATTCTAATGCTTGTGGAGTCAGGATATAATGTTATCTTATGGGCTCCAGAAGAGCTTGGTTATGAGCGTTATGCCAGGGAGTTTAAGGATCTTAATATTGATCTCCCATATAAAGAAAATGGTATCAAAGACTATTTACAAGAAAAAGGCACTCTTCTTGACATGGTCATTCTTTGCAGGATGGATGCCGCCCGTCAGTATCTTGATATTATTATGGCTCTGACAGATGTCAAGATTGTTTTTGATACGGTTGATCTCCACCATTTAAGGGAAGAGCGAGAGGCGAGAATTTTAAACAGAGACGTTGATAACACAATAAAATCACAAGAACTGCATTATGCTCGTTGCGCTGATGAGGTGCTAGTTGTAAGTCCGATTGAGAAAGAAATTTTTGAGCTTGAAGGATTGAAAGAAAAGGTGTCGATCGTGACGAATGTCCACACCTTACAACCACTCTACAGATCATTTACTGAAAGAGCAGGGCTGATGTTTATTGGAGGATTTGAACATCAACCTAATGTAGATGGAATTATTTGGTTTGTTCAAAAAATATTCCCGATCATTCAAAATCAAATACCAGGCATTCACCTTGACATTGTCGGCAGTCATCCACCTGCTCCAGTTTTGTCACTGGGTTCTGCAGATATTGCTGTCACTGGATATGTTGTCGATGTCATACCTTATTTCAACAAGGCAAGAGTTTTCATAAGTCCTTTACGGTATGGAGCTGGAGTTAAAGGAAAAATTGGCCAAAGCATGGCGTTCAAGCTCCCTGTTGTCACCACTGCCATTGGTGCTGAAGGGATGTATCTGGAAGACAGTTACAATGCAATGATTGCCGACGATGAAGAGCTTTTTGCGCAAAAAGTTATAAAATTATATCAAGACCAAACGCTTTGGGAACTCATTTCTCATCGTGCAGGAATGGTTATTCAACAATATTTTTCTCCGGAAGTGGTTAAAAAAGCCTTGCTTAAAGTTATAGAGAGAGATGATTGAAATTGTGTGAGAGTCAGTTTTTCAAGAAAAAGATTGCGCAAGAGATTTTTGCCCAAAGGCACCAATTGAAAAGAATTCACAAGCAACTGATACAACCAGAAACTGGCCTAGATTCTCACTCGTCCCAACCTGAAAATGATTCTAAATTCTCAAGTAGCATTACATTTCACGAGAAAGTGCTGGCCACTAAAGTCGGAAAAATCTGTTATTGCCGGAATGAGTGGGTATAAAGCAGAAACCGCCGAAGGCCTTAGTTTCCTTCTTACCATTTTTTTGGGTGGGTAAGTTTTGGAAATTATGGCAGAAGATATTGTTCCCCCGAATAGTATCCACTGCATTTGATAAGATTTTACGTCGACTTGAGAAGGTACTCACTTGTAGACCCAAGTTTCACACAATACACTCATAAACCGATGCTTTTGTAGAAATTTTAAAAAAATGAATGTCAATGCTAAATTGACATATACTAACAGAACTCCTTAATGAAAAAATTGTTGTTTAAGTTTTGAATAAATATCAATGGCAAGATTGCATCCTACCGAAGCACATAACGCAAATCCCACAATAACAGAAGGCATATACCAGACAATGTGGTTCTGATGTATACACACATAAGAATGTTGTTTAAAAATGATAAGCCACGAGAATGGCGCCAGAAAAGAAACCCAAAGAAAACTCACCAGTGCAACGTGTAATCTTCTGTTCCTGGCAATTATTGGTGAAATATTTTCTGATATGAAAGCCAGTACTGAACAGATTAGAAATATCAAAATTAATTGTGCAAAAGATATGTTAAAAGAGAAGAAATCGACCACTTTAGGAAAAGATAAAGCTTTTAAATTAAGGTATTTGCTTATTATTGATATCCTGTCGTAAGCAAATCCGGGTTCAAATCTTTCACTGACAACGTCTGGCGAAGAAGTTCGATGTATAAATTTCCCTATTATGTAGCCCAACCCATTGACATCAGGAATGTTTGTCGATATTTGGACAATATGAACCGTCATAACCGACAGTACTCCCGCGAGTGCACTTGCAGAAACTATAAGTAACCTGCGAATAAAAAATGTTATTTCCCATTTTTGAAAAACAGCATAGAAGAAATATGGGGTGGTGAGCATAATGAGCACAGTTGTAATAAATTCATAGCCAGTAAACAGACATTTTATTGCCACAGAAATGAAAGTTAAAACGACGATTCTTTTTGTCGAAATGTTCAGTTTGACCTCAGAGTTCAGTAAAAATATGCTTGTGATAAACGGAATATAAAATGCCCAGACAACCCAATATAAATTTCTACCAAACAAGGTTAATGACGGCGCAAATACCATTAATAATAGAACTATTGTGGATTTAATGATACCGAATTGAATAGAAATCCATAAAATGATTAAGCTCATGGCAATTGCCGACATTAATGAGGTAATTAAATACAAAATTTCAATCTTCGTTGTTGTCTTAAAACCAAGTATTTTGTCCAGAATTGCATAACACATGCCCTGGAAACCCATCTGCGATGCGTAATTGGTATAGATACCCGTGTCAATCCGGCTTAAATATACTGAATATTGATTGGCCTCTCTTTGAGCGAACAGCTCGTTTCTTTGCTTTGGAGTACAATTAGCAGGGTATACGGGTTCAATTCTGCATAAGAACCCGCCTTGTGAGAATATCCCTTGTTTTTGGGCCAAGGCAAGACGACCGATCACTAAAGATTCACTATCCTTTTGAAAGTAACCAAATTCATCAGAATCAGCAGTTCCCCAGAAATTATTATAAAATCCGAGGGTTAAAACTACCACTGAAGCTATAAAAAAAATACTCTTGGATGAACAGCGTTTATCCATTTTAGCCCGGAAAGAATTTTTTTGTAAAAAACAAAAACACCCATAACCAACCCAATAGCACTCAGGTACATAAAGATATTATATTTTGTCATTTTTAAATATTTTCAATAACATATTCATCTATTACAATGATAGTTCTTCTCACTTCTCGACAGATCTAAAATAATTTTTTATGGCAGAAATTACATTCAAAGATGGCCGTTATGAATACCTTCAATATGAAAACCGAGATTGAGCGAACAGAGGAGTTAATTTTTCCAGCTCGCCCTCACGATAAATTATTTGTATGGTGGATATCACGAACTCCATTTGCTGTTTTTCATTTTGTTTAGAGGTAAGATTCCTGCTTATCTAAAAAAGCAAAAACCACGTATACATAAATTAACAATAGGTTACAACTTACAAATTTATTAAAGCAGTGCTATTTTCTATACCTATCTGGAGTCTGCACCATGCATATCTTGTTTATTTACCCTGCATTGCTGTTGTCATTCTGGAATTTTCCACAATTAGTTGGATTACATGAAAGTTATTGATTGAAACTGCGATTAGTGTGAAAGAACCTGATGCCGGCGATCGATATCTTGGTAAAACAATGAATCACTCCTTTTCTTGTGTTTTCCTTCACCTTCATGGCAATTAAAGGGACTACTGTGTCTCTGTTTCACTCTTCTCGTCAAAGCTCTCTATGAATTGTGTCGATGGTGGCTTAACATGTTGAATATTATTAAATATTTATTTCAGCGAAAAAAACATAAACACTATCAAGCCGATCAAGAGAAAATTGAGGCATTACTGAGAGCACTCCATTTCCCCATCGTGGACCATCCCCTTGTATCTATTATCATCCCAACGTATGGACAGACATACTACACGCTCAATTGCTTGCATTCAATTTTACAAAATTACCCTAAAGCGGCGGTTGAGATACTTGTTATTGATGATGCATCCAACGATATCCGGATGAAACAGTTGGAGCATATTTCGGGCATTCAATTGCTGACTCAAAAGAAAAATCTTGGATTTATAGGTTCTGTAAATTGCGGCGCTCAACGTGCCTGTGGAGATTTCCTGTACTTTCTCAATAATGATACTGAGGTACGCAAAGGGTGGCTCGACAGTATGCTGGAGCTGTTTGAACGTTATGATGATTGTGCAATGGTTGGCTCAAAGCTGATATACCCTGATGGACGGTTGCAAGAGGCCGGCGGGATTATCTGGCGGGATGGATCAGCCTGGAATTATGGGCATTCGGACGATCCTGTTCTGCCGCAATATAATTATGTCAAGGAGGTGGATTACGCTTCTGGGGCTTCATTGTTGATTGAAAAACAAATTTTCGATGCACTGGGGGGATTGAACGAGGAGTATTCACCTGCGTATTATGAAGATGTGGATCTTGCCTTTAAAATTCGTGCAATGGGTGGAAAGGTTTATTATCAACCCGCATCAGTGGTGGTTCATTTCGAAGGCATATCACATGGTACTGATAGCAACAGCGGGATTAAAGCCTATCAGAATATCAACCAGAAAAGGCTTTTCAATGACTGGCACGAGATACTTGAAGCTGAGCACTTTGCAAACGGAACAAATGTGTTTCACGCGAGGGACAGGACGTGTGCTCGTAAAACAATACTCGTTGTCGACCTCTCAACGCCTGATCAAAACAGGAAGGGAGGACAAAGATCAACCTGGCATATTGTGCAGATGTTGGTGGACTTACGATTAAATGTGAAGGTAATCTCCTGCCGATCTATGATGACACCAAAGTATTTCCACCTGTTGCAACAGCTAGGTGTAGAAGTCGTATGCGATGTGGACGATAATATCGGAGGGTGGATCCAGGGGCATGGCCATTTGCTTGATTATGTATTGTTGACCCATCCTGGACCGACAATGGACTTTCTGGAAAATTTGATGTTATATTGCACTGCAAAACTAATCTATTTGTTTTGTGACAGGGTTCCATTCATTCATGACACCCAAAATGTGACGCAAAGAAGAGGAGAAGAATATTTACTCCCGGGAGATGAAGAATACATGAACCATGAGAAGGCTCTTTGGGAAAAGGTTGATGTGATCTTGTGTTCATCTGATTCCGAGAGAAATGCTGTCATGGACCATAATCTTGATCTTGACGTCAGAACCATTCCTCTCCATCTGTTTGCTGAGAATAATGGACGACAGAATGACAAGCTCCGCATGATTCTACGTGATTGCCTGGACGAGGATAATTCCTGAATATTTGCATTTCCTATGGTATTATGGCGCGTTGCTAAATAGCAGGAGAATGAGTGATTAATGTCTCTTGCCCGGTTCGATTTTTAATTCTCGGAGTATTGGAAAGAGTATGAATCCTAATGCCGAACATCCCTGTTCGCTTGGAGCAATGTGGCTGTCCATTTGTCGTAATCGAGGTCTGATCTGGCAGTTGATACACCGAGAGGTGGTCGGACGATACCGGGGTTCTGTTCTGGGGCTTACCTGGTCTTTTTTCCAGCCCTTGTTAATGTTGGTTGTCTATACTTTTGTATTTTCCGTGGTCTTAAAGACTACATGGAGAGGAAGGGGGGGCGACGAGACTGTGAGTTTTGCTGTTATTCTGTTTTCAGGGTTGATTGTACATGGCCTTTTTGCAGAATGTGTCAATCGGGCTCCAACTCTTATTCTCCACAATTCTAATTTGGTTAAACGTGTTGTTTTTCCATTGGAAATCCTCCCTGTGGTAGCCATGGGGGTGACAATATTTAATTTTATCGTAAGTCTCTTGATTCTGTTTGGGGCGATGCTGCTTTCCGGTGTGGGCTTTCATGGTACCGTTTTCTACCTGCCGCTGGTGCTTTTGCCCCTTGTCCTCATGACCTTGGGGGTGACTTGGTTTATGGCTGCTGTAGGTGTCTATCTCAGGGACCTGGGGCATGTCGTAGTGGTTGCTACTACTATTCTTCTTTTCCTTTCGTCGGTTTTTTTTCCAATATCTGCAGTACCTGAACAATTCCAAATTATTATTTATTTCAGCCCTCTTACTTTTATCATTGATCAGGTACGAACTGTCCTAATATGGGGGGGATCACCTTCTTGGTTCTGGTTAATGGTATATAGTTGCGGCAGTCTGTGTATCGCTTGGTTGGGTTTTTGGTTGTTTCAGTATACAAGAAAGGGATTTTCTGATGTCCTCTAGTCACCCGGTGTTGATCGTAGAAAATATTTGTAAGTGTTATCATATCTATGAGCAACCTGTAGATCGATTAAAACAATTGTTGCTTCCTCCCTTAGATTCAATCCTTAAAAATAGACCTCAACAATATTACACAGAATTTCACGCTCTTCAGGATATCTCCTTTGCAGTTGAAAAAGGTCAGACTATTGGCATAATTGGGGCTAATGGCGCTGGGAAATCGACCCTCCTGCAAATTATTTCAGGAACCCTGACCCCGACCTCGGGGACAGTTGACCTCAATGGTCGAGTTGCGGCACTTCTGGAACTTGGATCGAGTTTTAACCCGGAATTTACTGGTATCGAAAATGTCTATCTCTATGGAGCTATACTCGGCCTCGATAGAAAGGAAATGAGGAAACGTCTGGAGGATATTTGCAGGTATGCAGATATAGGTATGTATGTTCACCAACCGATAAAAATATATTCAAGTGGAATGGTTGTTCGTTTAGCTTTTGCGGTAATTGTCCATGTTGATGCTGATATTTTGATCATTGATGAGGCATTGACGGTGGGAGACGCATTCTTCGTACAGAAATGTATGCGATTCCTGCGAAACTTTATAAAAAACGGCACCGTACTCTTTGTAAGTCATGATACCGGTGCCGTTGTGAACCTCTGTTCCCATGTACTATGGTTAGAAGACGGGAAAATCAGGATGCAAGGTGAGCCGAAAATGATCTCTGAGCACTACCTCGCATCACACGCAAAGAAGTCTCAAAATATTTCCGATTCCATGTATGAGTCGAGACCCCCAACTGTATCCGCAGTCACTGGAGACCAGCAACAATCAGAGGATCCAAGGGATATGCGACTGGAGTATCTTAACAGGACAAATTTGAGAAATGACATGGAAATCTTCCAGTTTCAACCAGATTCCCCATCCTTTGGACAAGCGAAGGCCAGTATTATCAGTGTAAGGATGACAGATGAACATGATCGTGTCCTCAACTGGATTGTCGGTGGCGAAAAGGTGCGGCTGTGTATTGACTGTAAAGCCCACGAAACTCTAAGAAACCCAATCGTCGGGTTTTATGTAAAAGACCGATTAGGACAGCACTTATTTGGAGATAACACTTTTTTAACCTATAAAGACACTACCTTGACTCTTGTTTCAGAGCAGGTGTTTCAAGCATGGTTTAGTTTTCGTATGCCGGCACTCCCTGTCGGTCATTACAGCATTTCACCCGCAATTGCCGTGGGAACGCAAGATGACCATGTGACCCAGCACTGGCTCCATGACGCACTCCTCTTCAAGTCACACTCAAGTTCCGTGATCAACGCTTTGATAGGGATTCCCATGACAGCCATAGAGATAGTTGTGGCTGACCTAGGGGTTGAACAAATGGCGAACAGATCGACTGCTCGTATACCATCATGAAACGTATGCTTTTTATCTCATCCAATATTCATACACCGTGGGGGGGGAGCGAAGCCCTGTGGTACAAGACAGCTGTTTTTCTAAAGACAAAAAAATCAAAAATCGAGGTTGCGGTTATAACAAAGAAATGGCCCATTGTTCCAGGTCATATTCAAGAAATTGCAGATGCTGGCGGCATTATTTGTGATTATCCTGTCCCTCCGACAACACCTATTGAATATTTGAAATCGAAATTCAGAAAATCAATTGAAGGTCAAAAGAAAACACTGATACAAAGATTTTCACCTGATCTGATACTTCACTCGATGGGGAAGAGTTTTGAAGGCGGCGATTGGATGAAGATCGCCAACGACTTGGCAATCCCCTACGTCAACCTCATCCACCTTGCATCTGAATTGCAATGGCCCGACAATGATGAAATCGAATTATATAGAAAGGGCTATAAAAATGCCTTTCGTAATTTTTTCGTTTCACAAGACAACAGAAATGTGACTTGCAAGCAGTTGGGGTTGGAAATTACAAATTATGACATTGTTAGAAATCCAATTTCTGTTTCAAGAAAAATTCTTCCGTATCCAGAAACAGGAGCTGGATTTCATCTCTCATTGCCAGCGGCACTGGTTCCAATACATAAGGGCCAGGATATTTTGTTTGAAGTTCTCGCACAGGCAAAATGGAAGCAACGCCCCCTTCACCTGAATCTTTTTGGAACAGGATATTACAGTGCATCATTACAGTATTATTGTCACTATCTGGGATTGAAGAATGTTCACTTTAAAGGATATGCAAGTAATATTGATGAGGTCTGGAGCAAAAACCACATCTTGATAATGAGTTCCAGAATGGAAGGACTGCCATTAACACTCGTTGAGGCCATGTCTTGTGGTCGAGCGGCCATTGTTACAGCAGTTGCCGGTATGAAGGATTGTATCCAAGATGGTGAAACCGGCTATATTGCACAAGGTGCTCATCCTGAGTTTTTGGATGATGCCCTGGAAAGGGCCTGGCAGGGCAAAGACCATTGGCAGAATATGGGCGTGCTCGCCGCTGAACGGATGAAGGAACTCATTCCCTTTGAACCTACTGAAGAATTTGCGAAAATTTTATTGAGCCTGCTGAAGTAATAATCTTTGCTCCGGCTCGAACATCTGTAGATTGTTGTTAATCTGGGATTTTTTGGGCAAGACATGTTTTCAAAGCCTTGAGCAAGGTCTACAAACAGGACTTGCGACACTCGGACAAGGTCATTGGAATCGCGCCATTTTCTTCACATAACCAGAACAAGAATTTTTCTATTCTTTGCAAAAACTTTTCAACATGTCTTTTAGTCGGATGTTGTGGGCAAGCGCCAGGCATCAGCTCCGAAGAATGAAAATAAAGAGTCACTGTCGTTCCTCCACGATGGCGGTGCAGCCGAACGGCCATCTTTAACCTGTTGATCCCCACCAGCATAGGTTGTGCCGGTAATGAGCCTATATACTTTAAAAACCACGATGCAGCCGAACTGGATTGAGGAAAAGTTTTGGCAATACACTCTAGCGCCAAATCAAGTTTTGGAATTATAGGCAAGACAGTCAAAGGTACTTCAAGTACTGATGAATTCCCCCGCGAAGATAAATCTTCAGGGTCAGGAAAATAAGGATCGACCGGAGCGACCAAACATATAGGACCGCCATATTCTTTTCGGGTTGGCACTATGCTGCTATCAACGAGTATTCCTGCTTGCTCAAGAATCGAGAACATCTTGCAACCTATGCTGAAACGTCCCATCCTAAAAGACTGTGCTTCCACACCCATCGCAGACAAAGCTCCAAGCAGGGTCTCGAGCTTTGACCTCAGGAGTTCCTCCGGCATAAGCTGTGACGGGATAGGATGGGCGTATGGAAGAGACTGTATCGGTGGAGTATTCCATGGATGGAGATGAGCTCCAATCTCCCCTTTCCATTTCTCGTTCAACTTCATAATATAGTCATGATGTGGCTTATGCTTGGCAACCTGATAGGAAATCAATAAGGTTGGGCGAATATTCAAACTCTGAAATATTGGATCCAGCAAGGAAAGCTCCGGCACATTTTCTACCCCTGCTTCCCCATGGGAATATTTGCCAGTGAACAGGCCCTCTTCTTCAACATCTATCGTGACAAGCAATTTCAATCCAGGTATCATCACACTTTTCCCACATTTAAAAAAATACAACCGTGAAGATGAGCACTGAACCCGGCATCAAAGGTGTCTGCCGAAATTGCAAGGCGTAAATCATCTGAGATCCCAACCAATATTCTCAGCTTGATCCAACAGGACTTTCTCTGTTAACCGAACACAATCCTGGAGATTATGGTTGTTCACAATGCTTTTTCTGGCATTATTGCCCATTTCGACTCTCAACTGTTCATTTCTTAGCAATTTGATTGCATAGTCTGCAAGTAATGCAGGATCTCCAGGTGGCACCAGGAAACCATTTGTACCATGTTCTATGAACTCAGGAATACCACCGACCCTGGTCGCCACAACGGGTAATCCACAGGCCATAGCTTCAAGAAGCATATTGGGTGACCCCTCACACAGGGAAGACATGAGCAAAACCCAGCTGTTATGCAGATACTTTCTCACCTCGACAGTTCCAGGCAACAAAGCCACATATTCGGCCAGTGATTCTCGTCTGATAAATTTCTTAAGTTTAGAAAACATCTTTCCATTCCCTATCATAACCATCCTGGCTTCAGGAATTGTATCCAATACAATCTGAAATGCCCTGAGTGCAGTCAAGGGATCCTTTACATCGACAAATCGGCCTGAAAAAAGCAGCACTGGCCAAGAAACTTTTTCGCCGGGGCTGGGTTGGTAATAATCTATATCCACACCATTGGCTATGACTGAGATCCGCCTCGAATCGACCTTATGAAGTTCGATCATCTTTGTTTTGATTGCCTCGGCATTACAGATAATGAGTGAAGATAAAGGCCAGAGTAGTCTTTCCCACTGCCTGGTGTGCAAACTTCGATAACTGGAAATAATCACTGGGACAGCAAAGAAACTCCCAAAAATTCTTGACCAGATATTGGGAACCGCGGTCAATGAATAAAGATATGTCGGTCTATTGCAAGCCAGATACCTGAAAAAGTGATAAAGGGTAAGTGGATTAACCCGACCACCTTTCGAAAACCACTTTACCCGCGCGCCTGTCTGTTCTGCCAGAGAGGCCATATCCATACCTCCTCGCAAAACCCAGAGTTCGGGAGTGAAGATACTTCTATCGATATGCTGAAGGAGATTAATCGCATATCGCTGCGTTCCACCAAACTCAAGATCCTGAAGGACAATGACTAGTTTATGGGGCTTAGGGGATTTGTTCATAAGGCATAATTTGCAACCTTTTGCAGAGTCTTTGAAAAATGCTGGAATGACAATTGAAAAAAGCAGCGGCAAGAGCGGCCACTCTCGAGGTGGAGTATAGCTAAAACACGGCGGGAAACCAAATGATAACTCCGGTGATTAGCTATATGACTGTTGAAAATATATTGTGAGTACAATATAGGTAACAATACCCAACAATAAATCGCCTTTTAAAAAACAGGTAATCATCACCCATATGAAAGCGTTACTCATTTATCCCGAATTACCGCCATCATTTTGGAGTTTCCCTCAAGCAACCCGATTTATGGGTGCAAAGGCAATGTACGCACCCCTTGGGTTACTCACTGTCGCAGCTTTTTTGCCTGAAGTTTGGGATATCAGAGTGGTCGATCTCAATGTCTGTAAACTTAAGGATAGCGACTGGGAATGGTCCGACATCATCCTGGTGTCCGGTATGATAGTTCAACGAACCGGATTGGATAACATTATCAAAGAAGCTAGAAAGAGATCAAAATTGACTGTGGCCGGTGGCCCATATCCCACCTTGACTCCAGATGAAGTACTTGCGAACGGCTGTGATTTTGTGGTCAGAGGAGAGGTGGAAAACGCTATCGCCCCTCTTTTGGCTTGCATAAATTCTGGAAAATCAGGGCAAATAATAGAAATAAACGAAAAACCGGATATATCAACTTCACGTCTTCCTCGTTATGACCTTGTCGATCTGAACAACTATGACAATTATTCGGTTCAGACCACCCGCGGATGTCCTTTCAGCTGCGAATTCTGCGACATTGCCGGTTTGTATGGTAAACTCCCCCGCTTTAAAAGTCCAGACCAAGTCGTAGCAGAGTTGGAACACCTGTATCAATTGGGTGCCAGAGGAACTATTTTAGTTGCCGATGATAATTTTATTGCCAATGCAAATAATGCCAAGGCCATTTGTAGGAAAATTAGCGAATGGAACAAACTGCGCCAAGAGCCTTTCGGGTTTTTAACTCAAGCGTCAATAAACCTGGGGCAGGATCTGGAGATGATCGATCTTATGACCGCAGCCAATTTCGGTGAGATTTTCATTGGCATCGAATCCCCCGACGAGGCCGTGTTAACGGCAAATAAAAAACACCACAATGTCACCAACCCCCTTCTTCAATCCATCGAAAATATAAAAACAAATGGCTTATCGATCATCGGTAGCTTTATTATCGGATTTGATAACGAAAAAGAGGGGGCAGGAAAGCGAATCTGCCATTTTATCGATCAAACCAATATACCTATAATCATGCCGAATATACTCGCCGCCCCGCCCGGCACAAAACTCTGGCAGCGGCTCATTCAGGAAGATAGACTATTACCAGATGCAACAGCGCACCATTCAGGTGAAACCATTTTTTGTTTGCCCAATTTTATTCCCACCCGGCCAGTAGAGGAAATAATGGAAGAATATATTGAAATGTGGGAGTATCTTTATACCCCTTCGAGGTTTTTTGAACGAACCTACAAGTTTTGCCTAGCCGTCCGACCAACCCGCCGGGCCATGGCATTAAGCAATAGCGAGCCCCACGTGCACCCTATTTTCCCCAAGGCAAGAAAGCCACCCAGGAAACAATTTGGAGAAATATTAATTTTCCTGCACCATATTTGGGCTTATGGAGTTTTATCTTCATGTAGAGTTCAATTCTGGAAACAGTTGATCCGTATGCGAAGACACAACCCCAGTCGCATTAGAAAATATATTATTCATTGTATCCTTGGTGAAGAACTCATTCAAAAACAGAAAACAATCCGTCAAAAAATATATGCCTTAATGAAGGAAGCCGATAGAAACACCGGCATCCGATAATCACCTCGACGCGGTTATACATCACAACCATGGATATGAATTGGAGAATTGACAATGTGCAAGTGCAAACCATCAGTTGGTGCAATCGCAGTTGTCCCTTTTGTCCAAGCCAGAAGATCGAGCGCACGTGTGAACTTATGACGATGGAAACATACAAATGTGTGTTGAACGAGCTGGCGTCAATTAGTTTTTCAGGGAGATTCTCGCCCTACTTGATGGGTGAACCGTTACTTGACAAAAGAATTCCAGATTTCATTGGGATGGCAAGCCACATGCTGCCACATGCAAAGCTACTCCTCCAAACGAATGGCGATGCGCTTACCATTGAAAAAGGGCTTGCAATATTCAAGAGCGGATTACACAAATTGGTCATCAACTGCTACGATGGTCGGGACAAGCATGTGGAAAAAATGCGCGCCATTGGACGACAATTGGCAGAGCGAATTCCGGGATGCCGATTCATAAAAGCCGATTTTCAATGGATGATTCGTCCAGAACGTCGTAACCACATTGCACGGGAAATTGTCGTCGAAGACAAGACCCGTTGGACCAAAGACGGGCAAGACAATTGGGCGGGAAACGTCCCGGGCGTAAAGATTCCCATAGAGCCGCTTAAAAAGTCATGTTTCAGACCATTCAGACAACTTTTCGTGCACTACAACGGAAATGTTGTCTTGTGCTGCTGTGATTGGAAGGGGGAGGTCGTTTTTGGGAATCTGAAAGAATCAAGTCTTGTCGAATTGTATGATGGGCCAACGGCGAGAGAATATCGGGCCAAGCTAGCACAAAGAAACCGGAAAATAAAACTATGCGAAGTCTGTGATTTCCGTGGTCAGCATCCGCTCGGTTGGCGTTTGACGTGGCATGCTTTAGCCCTTCTCAACCGAGTGCTTGAACAGCGATTGTGATACCCTTCCAGTCTTGAAAAAGATGTTTTTGAGGAAATGATGGGGGATCTCCACAAAAACTATTCTCAAGTCAAAGATGGCAATTGTCATATTTTTTAATCTTCAGTTAATCCTCAGGGAATCTTTGAAAAACCAAGTGTACAGGCACGGGAAGATTGGCGCGCGCAAGATAACTTTGACGCCATGCCGACTATTCAAATCAAGAACAGGTGGTTGATGACACGGTGCGCAGTCATGTCTGCAAACTCAACCAAATGCGGCAAAAATGAGGAGAAAAAAATTGAAGCCTATCAGTAGAAAAAATATGAATTTCAAATGAATATCAGTGAGCTGGAACGATTATTAGTGCCTTACAGATTTTTTTTTTGTTCATACAAAACAAGAAAACAATCTGCGAAAGGCACTTACACCCCCTTGTGTGGTGATAAAAAGAGGTAAAAGCTTGCAGGAAGAAAATATGAAATTGCCAAATACCGCCTATATTCTGCTTTGGTTTCCAAAACCATCAGAAACCTTTGTTTTCAGCGAAGTGAAGAATCTACTGGGGCTTGGCTTACCAATATCCATTTATACCCTGTATGGAAAATTGGATAAAAATCTGTCTTTCGAAATGCAGTTTTATAACGGGCAGGTCTTACGACTTGGAATCACTAAATTTTTTATCCCTCTGTTATTTATTATTTATTGGTTCTTGAAGTCACCGTCAACAACAACACGTCTAGTTGCTCTTGTCCTCTTTACCAGATGGAAAGGGTTTGAAAAAACTGCGGAGAATGCATGGGCATGCTATTGCGCCTTCTACCTGGCCTATCGTTTTAATAAAGACAAAATCAGACATATTCACGCCCCCTGGGCTTGTGGGTGTGCAAGTGCTGCCTGGTTTGCCTCCAGATTGACCAACATTCCGTTCAGCTTCACCATGCGTGCCTGGGACATTCATCCTCCCGACAGCTTTATCCAGGAAAAAACCAGGGATGCCTTGTTTATAAGAAGTGAGACACAATACAATATCGATTATTTGCAAGAGTTCACTGGCTGTTGTGATGATAAGTTCCATCTTACATATAATGGTGTCCCTATGACCAAGGGGAACGACAGAACCGTCCGAATGTTACCGCCATATCAGTTACTAGCTATTGGACGTATTGTTGGCAAGAAAGGATACGAATTTCTTCTCCATGCCTGTGCAGTGTTGAAGAATGATTCGATAAACTTTCACCTTCATTTAGTTGGGGACGGCTTGCATCTTAACCGCTTGAAACGACTCTGCAGCTCTCTGAAACTTGATCATTATGTGACCTTTCATGGTTTTCAATCATACGAAAGAATCCCGGAATATTTTGAAAAAGCGGATATTTTCATTATGCCGAGTATCATTCATTCCTCAGGAGATCGTGACGGTATCCCAACCGTATTACTGGAATCTCTCCTCCATCATGTCCCGGTCATATCTACCCCGGTTTCCGGCATACCTGAATTGATCGAAAATGGCGTCACCGGACTTTTAGTTCCACAAAAAGATTCAGCTGCTCTTGCTGATGCAATAAACCTGTTTATCACCAAGAAAGAAAAAGCAATTGCCATGGCGACAAGAGGTAATCAGAAGGTATTGGAACTCTTCAATGCAGAGAAAAATCATAAAAAGGTACTTACCCTCTACAACAACCATATTAATGAGAGTTAATTTGCTTATTGTTGGCATTAAAGACTTTTGCCTTTTCGAGCCTCTTCTCTTTAATTCTCATTTCAAACCAAATTAGCAGAAAATATATCGAAATCGCCAGTGTGCCTGATAGGAAATAGTTGATTTGCACGAGTAAAACGAAAACAGTAGCTGCAACCAGCCAGCAAAGTGCCACATTGCTATACTCTGACAACCTTAGAAAGTGGATTTTTCTTTGCAAAGCGGTGATAAGAATAATTGACAGCATTACCCTACTCAATAAAAGAGAACTAGCCGCACCCATTGGACCGGTACCGGCAATAAGGAGGGGGCCCAACAAGATACTAATTGATACCGGAATAAGGAGAAAGAAACACATCTGCTTTTCCTCTCTCATCGCCAGCAGGACATAAATAATGAAATTATTTATAAAGGAAAATAATGCGGCAACACCAAAAAGTGGAACAAGTGGTTCAGCCGATAGATACTGATTTCCGTAAATAAGGAGAACACATTTTCCACCAAAAAGAGAGAGAAAGAATGCCACTCCACCTCCGAGAGTTATAATTTTTTTAAAATACGATTGGACAATATTCTGAAATTCAACGTTATTTTTGACAGAAAAAGTACTGACAAGCTGTGGGAACAAAACAGCACCAATAATAAGTTGTGCAACAACTCCACAGATAAAGGCCGTTACATCGTGGGCCACCCTATAGTGGGCAATGTCACTGAAAGCATGAAATTGCTTCAGCCAAAACATCTGGATTTCATTATAGAATGAGCTAAAGAAACTTATGGCGGAGATAAAAATTAATGAGCGAATTTCAGTTTTGTTGAAAAGGAAACCAGTCTTTTTTTGACGGAGGAAAACGCACAATTTACTTGCACCTAATATGGCTGCACCCAATTTCAGGCTGCTACTAAGAAAAAACATCAACGAGAAGAAAAAAATGTCTAAATGAAAAAAAAGACATCCTGCCCCATAGAGAGAGGCGATAACATTTGGGCCGGTTCGGCATACGCTTTCGTTGATGCTTTGCCCCTCTGCTCGGAAAAGGTTGAAGAAAGTGTCAGCTATTCCTTCGAAACATTGGCTAAAAAGCAGGATGAAAATAATGATTATTTGCTGAAGAGGCCATTGTTTTAAGAGTGCGAAAACAAGAAAGCTGAAAAGGGCCACGCCTGAAATGAGAATTTTCACCCTAGCCATTTTTCTGAGCAATGTGCCTGTGTGAGCCAGAGAGGAGGAAAGTTCCCGCAGGGTATATTGATCCAACCCCATGCTGAGCACTGACCGCAGCAACATGGCAACACTTAATCCAAGCACGATCAGTCCGTAACCGGACTGATTTATACGGGCAAGCCAGATAAAAAGAAGAGAAAGAAAAACATCTTGAACAGCTTTGCTGCCGATGAGTGCCGATGAACGAAGAACCACTGTTCCCAAGGAAATGTTATACTTGGTTTTTACCATTTTAGCAGGCTCAGCATATCCCTGGCAATAAAACTCAGCTTTCCCTGCTGCGTGTTCAACGCACTTTCACTTTGAAAAAGTGATGTTGACAATATCTGACACATCCCAAACATTCCATTTTGGTTGGATAATGAATCCCTTTTGTGTGATTATGATCCAATTTATTTTCCCAATGGTTTATATTCCACACGGCCTTTAAATCCTTCTCTCAGTTCTAACCCATTGTTTTTAACTGTCATTGTTACCCTATAATAGGATGGAGAGTCTGGGTCTGAAGTTGCCGGTGTCCAGTCAACTGAAGTGACAAAGGCAGGAAAACATCTTTCCGGAAGAGAATAAGGGAAAAAGTCCACGCTTTCTCCGGGGCTCAGATGAACAACGTCTCTTTCATAAACAAGAGAATGTATCAACATGGTATCCATAATTCCAATCTGGGCAATGATTGTCCCTTCGGGAAGATGACTATTATTCCTGAGTTGTGGATGCAGGGAGAGGACTGTGCCGGAGATCGGGGTTTTCAACCTGACAATGTCGGGGATTTTTCCTGATTCAAATGTATCGTCTCCGAGAAGCTCTTTCATATTGTTGAGCGCCTTTTCTGCGAAATTTCTGGCATAAGTTGATCGTTTTTCAAGAATTAACAAATAGGCTCGGGTCAATTTCAGATCTGCCTGCAACCTATCCAACGGGTATTCTGAAGACAATTTTTGAGCAGTCAGCCGCAGGAGTTCCTGTTCATTTTTTTCCATAGCATTGATGTTTCGTTTTTCTGTCTCTTGATTACGTCTTAGGTCGTCAAGTTCGTAGAAGAGCATTTCCCGCCCGAGTTGGATCGCCTTATTCTCGTCTAAGGTATATTGAGCGATAACGTCACCTTTTTTCACCACCTGTCCGGGTGTAATCTTGATATCTGTAAAAATCCCGGTAAATGGCATGATAACAGGTCTATTGAGTGAACAGAAAACTTTTCCTTCAAAAACGATCTGGGAAGTACTCTTGTTTCCTTTGTCCTGATTGCCGTCAGTCGCGTACGCAATTGAAGAGACAAATATAAAACAGATGATGACGACGCAAGTGAAAGTGATGAATCTATTCATATGGAATGTCGATTAAAGAAATGTTGATAGTATCTTTTAAAAGTTGACCTGAGAGGTAACGAAGTTGGAGCCCCGCCCTGTTAAAGGCAAGTTCTTTCTGGATGAAATTAATCTTATCTCTGTGCATTGAAATTTGGTGGTTAAGAAGATCAGTGAGGTTGTTTATCCCCCCGTCATAGTCAAATTTTTTCTTTTTCAGTTGTGAACTGTTGAGGTTTACAACAGATTGAAACAATGCGTATTCAGCTTTGGCATAAGAGTACTGTTGTTTGGCTTGCAACCATTCCAATGAGTCATTATTCTCAAGTTCTCTC
>JAHJLI010000095.1 GCA_018821785.1 Pseudomonadota bacterium | reverse complement strand
TTTACAGGCTTTCTTCGGGGCTTTTGTGCCAAGGGGCTCATGGCGGATTTCATGGGAACCATCCCGGTGCAGATGATCCTCAAGTCAGATGCGGCCCTCATAGGCGCAGCCCATTATGGTCGGGCTGAGTTCGCGGATTGTACCGCGCATGATAACCACAGTTGATTTGCGCCAGGCGGCGGCAGCATTTTATTCGGACGGTGCCACCTGCCAGCTGTCGCGGCTAGGTCGCGGCAATATCAATGACACCTTTCTGGTTGAGTCGGCCGGGTCATCGTTTGTCCTGCAGCGCATCAACCGCCAGGTCTTCCCCCAGCCCCTCCGGGTGATCGATAATTTTGCAAAAGTCACCCGG
The DNA here is from genome assembly GCA_018821785.1 of Pseudomonadota bacterium. GTDB lineage: Bacteria > Desulfobacterota > Desulfobulbia > Desulfobulbales > Desulfocapsaceae > Desulforhopalus_A. Next base: position 61,238 of record JAHJLI010000095.1, on the reverse strand, counting down.
CATCTGAGTGGACGGCCGTTGCAGACCGACAAACCCTTTCGCACCGCCCGGCCGGTGTTAACGCTTAGCGGCGAACACCATTTTTGTGATTATCAGGGTGAATATTGGCGCGCTCAGACCTATCTAGATCACATCAGCTGCGAATCCCTGACAAGCCTCGAACAGGCCTTTCAGATAGGGCGGACCCTGGCCTGCTTTCATGTCCTTGTGGCCGATCTCGATGAGCAATATCTTGAAGATCCACTGCCCGGATTTCATAATCTGCCCAAGTATCTGCAGGAGTTTGATCGACTGCAGGTAAAGACTGAGATGGCCGCCGGTTCCGCCTGCCGGTATTGTCTTGAAGCCATTGACCGGGGCAGGAAACAGGCGACTGTTCTCGAAGAAGCGAAACATGCAGGACTCCTGACCATACAGATAATTCACGGCGATCCGAAGATCGATAATTTTCTCTTCGACGACCAGGGTCTGGCCGATGGCATGCTCGATCTTGATACGGTGGGGGCGGGCATTGTCCATTACGACCTGGGGGATTGCCTGCGTTCCTGCTGTAACCGGACAGGGGAGAGCGGCGGCAAGGATGGCCTTGAGGTCTTCTTTGATATGGAGATCTGCCGGGCGCTCCTTGCGGGCTATTTCAGTCTACCTTCGCAGCAATTGCTGTCCGCCGGGCAGCGGGCTTTTATTTTTGACGCAGTCATGGCCATAACCTTTGAACTCGGGTTACGCTTTTTCACCGATCATCTGCGCGGCAACAGCTATTTCAAGGTGCGGCAAGACGGTGAGAATCTGTTCAGGGCGGCACGCCAGTTTCGCCTGGTCGAGGATATTATCAAACGAGAGGAAGAAATTCGCCTGCTGGCCTTCTCTTCAGGTTGCTGACTGAAAGTGGTGAAAGATGGGGTGAGATCCTGAACCTGTCATCTGAGCGGTTTTTAACCTTTGGGGTCATATTTGACTTCTTTTCCATTTTGTTCAAATCATCTCGCGTTATAAAGTGCATTAGCTCCACGTTTATAGTCGATTGTTTCTTTGATCGCTTGGATTGGTCGCCATTCTCTCCGGATTAACGTCAGGATTTTGCTACCCACTCTATTACACCATTGGGAAAATTCAGGTGTTTGCGTGAATCAGGCTCGTTATAGTGATATCTGCATGGATGATGCCGACAATATCTACCTGTGCCAGGTGAGTGCAACAGTATCCTGCGGGGCCTGTTGCGGTTTGTATAATTTGCCTAATCTCTCACGGGAAATTCTTGAGGTTCTGTTGGCAAAGCGGACCGAGACTTTTGCATCGGTCCCCAGAACTGAAGAGGGGATCTTTGAATTTAAAAGAAGAAATAAGGGACCACACAGGCTATCGCGGCCGTTTCCCGGATTTCATCACTGTCCTTTTCTGGGGCTCATAGGTGATGAGAAAAGCCACGTCGGTTGTCTCCTCCACCCGGCCATACCAGGTAACAACGGCGTAGACTATCGATCTCTGAGCTGGTACGGTGAGCAAGCATGCCGCATCTATTTTTGTCCCGCCACCAAGAAGCTGCCTGCAGTTTACAAGTCGATTCTTCTGCAGACCATTGATAATTGGTATGTCTTCGGACTGATTGTGACGGAGCATGCCTTGGTGACCGCTTATTTCAAGGAAGTGGAATTCCGTCTTGGACGACCCATCGCGGTGAGTGATTACACACAGAATAGAGTGTCAACAGAGGCTTTCAGAGAATTTGCCGAACTCAAGTGCAAATGGCCTTATCGCCGGAAAAATTCCCCCGGGCCCTGCAATTTTTTCTTTGAAAACGGACTCTATCCAAGGCTGGGGGTCGTGCGCAAGCTACTGGATATTAGGCAATCCTCCTACGAAAAGATTTTCAGTGAGCTAGACTCCGGGTTTTCCTCCGCAAAAGAAATTGCGGCTGCAGACCAGCTATTGGACGAGCTGTTTTTAAAAACTGTGCGAGCGATACTGTAATTGTCGAACACTGGGGAGGGGGGGAACATATGATCACCAATAAAGATCAATCCAAGGTGCTGGCGCCCTCCGACAGCATCCCCCGCTTGTCCCAGCCGCGGAGACGATAATAATCGCCCAGCAGCTGTTCCATCTCGGCGGCGGTAAGCGTCCTGCCGTCCAGAAGCTTTTCCTTGTGCAGTCTTGGCGGCAGACGGTCGTCCTCCGGCTGCAGGCCTTCGCGGATATTGAACTGCCGGGTGCTGTCGACTATCCGGCTGGCAATGGTCTCCAGGTCCTCCCGTGTCGCTGCAAGGCCGGTGGCAAGAGAAATGGCCTTTGTAAGCTCGGCCCAGGAATACAGATCCCGGTAAAACCGGCAAAGGATGAGAGTGTCAAAGATATTCAGGCGATTCTCAAAATCAATGAGCATCGCCGCCTTGTCCTCTATCTGGTCGGCGGGGATCATCCCCGACAGTTCCGGCTTATAGAAGGTGGTCCGCAGATGGCAGGCACCGCGGGGCGAGGTGCCGAAAGTAAGCCCCATCCCTTTTAATACCCTCGGATCATACCCCGCCGGCTCCAGGCCCTTGACATGAATGGCCAGATCGCTGAGTCCCCACTGCTCAGAGGCGGCGATAATGCCATCGGCCAGAACGTCACCGATATCCTCACGCGCGGCAATCTTTTCGATCAGCGCCACAACCTGGTCGGCATCGCCGTACTGCATCGGGTACTCGACCCGGCCCTTGCTCTTTGCCTCCATCAGCAGAGCGCAGAGGTTACCGGCGGTGATGGTATCCATGCCGAGGCGGTCGCAGAGGTCGTTGAGGTAGGCAATCTCCTCCATCTCGGTGATCATGCAAAGGCCACCAAAGGAGTAGATGGTCTCGTATTCCGGACCTTCGAGCTTGAGATCTTTGTGCCTCCCTTTTAGCAACCTGGCCATGCGGCCGCAGGCCATAAAACATTTGGCGCAGGCATGGGGCTTGACCTCGTGTTCCGCGTGATAGCGCTCGCCGCTGATCTCCTCCGCATGGTCGCATGAACCCTGGTTCCAATACCTGGCGGGGAAGGCCCCAACATTATTCATGAGGGTAACCATCATGGTCGTGCCCATTTTCTTATAGGCCTTGACTCCGGGGTGTTCCATGTTGGTCGAAGAAAAATTCCGGGCATATTCGGCAACTCCTTCGGGGTCGGCGTAGGTTCGTTTCCGATCCCCCTGGAAGACGACAGCCTTGACCAGTTTCGCTCCCATCACCGTCCCTACCCCGGTCCTTCCGGCGCACCGCCATTTATCATTGGCAATAATCGCATAACGAACAAGCTTCTCCCCGGCGGGACCAATGACTACCGCGCCGCGCTTCTTAAACCCTTCCTGCTGGTGGGCAAATTGCGCAATCGCCGCCTCTTCAGCGGCAAAGGTCTCCATCCCCCACAGCTCCCTCGCGTCGTGGAAAACAACACCGTCGGGATGAATGGACAGCACCGTCGGTACCACCGATTTGCCGTGCAGGAGAATGGCATCGAAACCGGTGGCGTCGATGGCCTCGGGCACCTTGCCGCCTGAATAAGATTCGCCATAAAAGCCGGTCAGCGGCGACTTGGTGAACACCCCATACCGGCTACCGCCCCACAGCCTTCCGCCGCAAAAGGGGCCGGTGGCAAAGATGAGGTGATTCTCAGGGGCCAGGGCATCGACACCTACCGGATTACGTTCAAGAAGCAACCGGGTGGCCAAACCCTTGCCACCGAACGACTGGGCCAAGACTTCATCCTCGATGGTTTCGATGACAAAGCTGCGACCACTGAGATCAATTGTCAGAATGCGATTATAAAATCCGAACATCGGTTCTCCTTTTTAGTACCTTAGAAATTCGTTTCCTATTCTTTCATAAACGAATTTCGTGAAGGTACTTATCCCGTTTACCGGGGATTGTCGCTTAGGCGCCAATGGCAGCAAGTCCGTCGCGGACGATAGCAAGACCCTTTTAATGAGTTCTTAACCGGTTTATTTAATAGCACGTATTTGAGCAAGAGCCGTAGTTAACCACTCTGCACTTTTTTGGGGGGCATCATTTCCACATTGGACAATATATGCCTCACCAGAAATGCTGCTCTTGGTCGCCGCATATTTTATAAAGTCTTCCGCAGTCTTTACCAAACCTTTTTTTTGCACATACTGATATTTAGTGTTGATGTGTTCTGCGCCTTCAATTGCTTCAAACCAACTTCCATTTCTGTTGAATTTACAGTCTGAAACTTTGATAAAGTCGATGAGTTTTTCGACTTCCTGGGTAACTCGGGCACTGTTTTCTTTTGCTGGAATAGGTGAAACAAACAAGAGGATCGCTATGATCAATGTACCCTTCAAAAGGAGTTGAGAGAAATTCATAATATCTTTAATTATAACAAATGGCAGCAGTTATTTATTGACGGCTCCTATTCGATAAATCCTTCGACCGTGTAGAGGAAATTGCCGATGGTCTCGGCCAGGTGCGACTGGAGGTTTTTAAACTCAATGCCGATCCTGGTCTCATTGGTGTCAATGGCCAGGTTTCTGACAATTCCACTAAGTCTTTGCTCTTCCTTTATTCCAGGCATCAGGCAGCGGAGGGAGACGCCGCCTGTGATGTCGATCTGGGGCTGGGGAAGGGCAGCCTTATGCTTGATCAGGCAAAGAGCACCGGTCGTGCTCAGATCGATAAGGGTTCCATAGAGCTCAGGTTCTTCTGCAACATGAAATGTGCATGGAATAAAAATTGAGCTTCTTTTTGTCTGGCGCAGCTCATGAAAGTGGATAACCGCGGGATATTCAAAAAAGAGCAGCTGGTATGGTGCTTCGACGGTTTTCAGTAACTGGGCCTTAAACATCCAAACCCGTCCCTTATGCACGTATTTAATGATGACCCGTTGTTCGAGGCCTACCTTCTCGTCCATGTCGGCAAGGGGTTGAGGGTTGGTGAGGATGAGGTAATGATCTTGCAACATACCGACCATGGTGCTTTCAAAGCGGGTGTCGAGGTGCGGAAACTCAAGTTTGACTCGTGAGCCAATTTCTAAAGGGATGCGCTTGCCCAGTGTGGAGAGGTGTTTCAAAGGCAATTGATGATCCTTGGCGGGGGTGGCATCTTTTTGCTCCTTTTCTTTTTCACTGCGCAGGCGAAAGGCCTCCATGATAATAGAGAGAAGCGGCTTGTTGATCTGCCTTTTTCGCTGTCCGTTGAAATATCGGAGTTGCACCAAGGTTTCCTGCCAAGAGAGAATGAAGTGTGCTGCTTTCTCACCGACAAAGTTTTTGGTTTCAGCATCTACCAGCAGACCGTTGCTAATATAGAGAAGCCCGGTGTCTTTCTCGTGATTTACCTGGAGGGTGCAGGTCTTTTCCTCGCTTTCGAGCATCTGCAGAAAACTGTGAATGGGGATGCCCTTGACCGTGCCGCTGGTATCGTTATCTAGAAGGTCAGCTGCGTGTTGCAGGAGTTCCGCTGCAACGATAGGCTTTTCCAGACAGTGGCTGGCGCCCCTTCTGATTGCTTCCGCAGATGAAGGCCCCTGGTCTGTTGACAGGGCGATGCAAGGCACATAGGGAAAGGTATGGGTGAGCAGGGAAAACCCTTCCAGGGTATCAATTTTCGGCAGGGCCAGATCACAGACGACCAGATCGACATGGTGCTGGGACATGATGCTGATTGCTGCCTTTTCCTCCTTTGCCGTGAGGATATTGATCTCTTTCTGCCACTGCTCGAAGAGGCTGACCATGGCTTCCAGCTCTACCGCTTCATTTTCTATGATGACAACTGTTTTCATCTGTATTCAGTCTCGGGTTGAGAGTGGAAGCAAGTGCCGCCTGCCTGTATGGCCATTACGCCAATATTTTTCACAACATCACCCTGATCTTTTTTCCTGGAATCCATTATACCGTAATGATATACCAAAAAGAACAGCACTGCCAGAGGGTCGCCACCTTTTATTGACAGCACCGCCCATATGAATGGGCATATCCTTAACGAAAAATGCAATACGCTCATTTATGTTCACTCTTTTTTCTTTTTTTCCATTAAAAACGGTTACCATCTGCCTCGTGCTCCTCGGTGCGGTGTTCCTCTTCGTCTCCATTGTTGTCTCGTTGGATGTTCTAGGCAGGGTTCCGCCGCGTTTTGCCCTAAGATGGCGGATTCTCACCTTTCTCATTGGGTTTTTCTTTATATGTTATTTGGGTTTTGTCGGAATACGGTTCAGCGATTTTCCCTTTCCCCTTGAACTGCTTACAGCCATTGTCTTTTTTGCAGGTTCACTTTTTGTTTATGGGACCATTGATCTTTCACGAGATACCATCGCCCAGCTTCATGAAGTCAATGAAAACCTCGAGAAAATCGTTGAAGGCCGTACCGCAGAATTATCAGAGGCCAACTGTAAGTTGGAAAAATCGATAAACAAATACGCCAAGCAGAGTCAGTTTCTGGAAAATGCCCTGGATGCCCTCTCGCATCCGTTTTATGTGGTTGATGCAGAGAATTATGAAGTAATTCTTTACAATAAAGCCAGCGGGTTTGCCGGAAGATCGGTGTTTACCTGCCATCAGCTGACCCATGGCTGCGATCTGCCCTGCGGTGGCCTGGATCATCCCTGCCCGCTTTCCGAAATCAAAAAAACCGGCAAACCGGCAGTACTTGAACACGTGCACCGTGATGTGGCAGGCAATTGCAGATTCGTGGAAATTCACAGCTATCCGATCTTCGATGAGGATGGAAAACTGATTCATATGATTGAATATGTTCTCGATATCACCGACAGAAGATTAGCGGAGAGGGACTTGGTAAAGGCCAAGCAGGAGGCGGAGGTCGCCAACACCTTTAAGAGTGAATTTCTTGCCAATATGAGTCATGAGATCCGTACCCCGATGAATGCCATTTTCGGCATGACCGAGCTTGCATTGACCGGAGCGTTGACCTCTGAACAGCGCTATTGTCTTGAGACGGTGCAGAGTTCGTCAGAATTGCTCCTTACCTTGATCAATGATATTCTTGACCTGTCAAAGATAGAGGCCGGCAAGCTGGAGCTGGTAAAGCGGCCCTTTAAGGTGGAAAGGGTTTTTAATGAAGTAATCGGTCTGCTGCAGCCGGGGGCAAAGGAAAAGGGGATTACACTTGCCGTCGACAGCAGTGAAGAGTGTGAAGCCGCTGTGTATCTGGGGGACGATCTGCGGTTGCGGCAGATTCTTTTTAACCTGATCGGCAACAGCATAAAATTCACCACCGAAGGTTCCGTGAATATCGGGTGTCGTTTGAGGGAGAAAACCGCCCAAGACGCCCTGCTGGAGTTTACCGTCGCCGATACCGGCATGGGTATTCCGGAGGAATTTCGCGACCGTCTTTTTGCAAGCTTCAGTCAGGTCAACAACAAGATGACCAAGAATCACGGCGGTAGCGGTCTCGGTCTCGCCATCTCAAAGAAACTGGTGGAGATGATGGACGGCGCGATTCGGGTTGATAGCAGCCCTGGAATGGGTTCAACGTTCACCTTCACCGCCCGGTTCGCTTTGGGAGAAGACATCACTTTCCCTGGCGAAACGATCGACGAATCGCACGGTTCGGATCTTCCCCCATTGCATATTTTGGTTGTCGATGATATTACCCCCAACAGGGATCTGGTGCGGTTGATTCTTCAATCGGTCAATCATCTGGTCGACGAGGCCGAAACCGGTCTTGCTGCTTTGCATCTTCTTGCAACCAAGGAGTATGATGCCGTGCTGCTTGATGTACAGATGCCGGTGCTTGATGGCGAGCAGACGGTAACCATTGTCCGTCAATGTGAGAAGGGATTGAGCCCTGAAGGGGTCGGCATAGATGAGGATCTGTTGGCAAAGCTGCTTGAAAGGCTTGTCGGCAGACATACCCCGGTCATCGCCTTGACCGCCCATGCGATGGACAGCGACAGAGAGCGCCTTCTCAGGGCCGGGATGGACGGATATATCAGTAAACCTTTCCATGTCGCAGAGGTACTGCGGCAATTGGCAGAAATTTATAAATCCATGCATTGAACAAATATTATGGCAAATACTACACCCTTTACCCTTTTGTCCCGTTCCTCCGAATGCGCTGCCCGAAGGGGCGAGGTACGCACCAGGCAAGGGCTAATCCAAACACCTGTTTTCATGCCCGTGGGAACCCAGGGTACGGTCAAGGCCGTGACCCCGGAAAACCTTCTGGAAATGAAGACTGAGATAATCCTCGGCAACACCTACCATCTTTTTATAAGACCGGGGCATGAGCTCATAGAACGATTCGGCGGCCTGCATAGTTTTATGAACTGGAAGGGATCGATTCTCACTGACAGCGGCGGTTTTCAGATTTTCAGTCTCAAGGATCTGGCCACCATAACTGAGGAGGGAGCGGCTTTCCGGTCGCATCTTGACGGCAGCAAACTCTTCCTCAGTCCCGAGGATGCGATAAACGTACAACAGGCCCTTGGGTCGGATATTATGATGTGCCTGGATACCTGTATTGCCTATCCGGCCACGAGGGATGAGACCGTCAAGGCGACCGACCTGACAACCCGCTGGGCTGCGCGCTGTCGCCGGGCACATAGCAAAAGGGAGCGGTTGCTGTTCGGCATCGTCCAGGGCGGGATGTATCCGGAGCTCCGCAGGGAACATGCCGCAGCCCTTATCGATATCGGTTTTGACGGGTATGCTATCGGTGGCCTGAGTGTCGGCGAGGAAAAGGAACTCATGTACGAGATGACCGAGGCCACTGTGCCGGCTTTGCCCACCGAGTATCCGGTATACCTCATGGGGGTGGGTACCCCTTCCGATCTGGTCGAGGGTGTATGGCGCGGGGTGGATATGTTCGACTGCGTCATGCCAACGAGAAATGCCCGGAACGGGTCGCTCTTTACCTCGCAAGGCAAGCTCACCATCAAAAACTCCCGCTACCGCGACGACCCGCGGCCTCTCGACGAGGAGTGCGGCTGCTATACCTGTCGGCATTACTCCCGTGCCTACCTCAGTCATCTCTTTCATGCCCGGGAGATCCTCAGCTACCATCTGAACACTATCCACAACCTGCATTACTACCAGAACCTCATGACCGAAGTTCGCAGGGCCATCGAGATCGACGATTTTGCCCAGTGGCGGAAAGATTTTTATAGCAAGCTCGATAATGAATGATTACTTTGCACCAAGTTTTTAGTATCCTGGGACATTCTTTTCTGGTTTTTAGAATGAATTTTGTGAAGATAACTATCCCGTTTGTCGGGGTTATCGTTTTCACCAATGTCAGTTACATTTTTGGAGGATTTTTTATGTCAGGAATTGCTTTTGCAGCCGATTCGGCTGGCGGTATGGGTGGGGGATTGGCTGGAAGTATGGGAGGTATGGCTCAATTTCTTCCACTGGTCCTTATTTTTGTAGTTTTCTATTTTTTGCTCATCAGGCCACAGCAGAAACAGGCCAAACTCCATCAAGCCTTTCTCAACGATTTGAAAAAAGGCAGCAGGGTTGTCACCAAAGGTGGGTTGCACGGGGTAATCTCCGGCATCGCCGACAACGTCATCTCACTGGAGATCGCCAAGGATGTGATTGTTAAAGTATCGCGTGATGGCATCGCCGGTTCACTGACGAAAGAAGGTGCCGTGCCGGCCAAGAGCGAGACCAAAAGCGCCGGAGGCTGAGGTATCAAGAAGTGTTAATTTCTGCAGGTAGCGGATGAAACAAGAGAGGCCGGGTTACCCAAAATGAGGGTGGTCCGGCCTCTTTTTTTTAAACAACAGGTTGACGCGAAAAGGGTGACAGAGTGAGTTTGAAAACGATTCTGCCGACCGAAAAAACCACTATCCTGGCCGTGGATGATAATCCGGCTGCACTCCGCCTTATTCAGCTTATGCTGGAAAGAGGGGACTACCGGGTTCTGACTGCGGTCAATGGCCGGGATGCCCTGGCGGTGCTTGCCGCCAATGTTGATAGCATCGACATCATTCTCCTTGATCGGCTCATGCCGGAGATGGACGGCCTCGAAGTCTGTGAGAAGATCAGGGCTGACGATAAACTGCGGGCCATCCCGATTATCATGCAAACTGCGGCCGGGCGACCGCAGGAGATTAAAGAGGGCATTGAGGCCGGAGTTTTCTATTATCTGGTCAAGCCGCTGAACTCCGAGACTTTACTGTCGATCGTCGCGTCAGCGCGGCAAAAGCTTCGCAAATATCGGCAGAACGAGCATGAGAACTTGCAGCGCCAGGAAAGCCTTGCCCTGGTGCAGTCGATGAAGTGCTTCTTTAAAACCACCGAGGAAGGGGATAAGCTGGCCACTTTTCTTGCCCAGTTTTTCCCCAATCCCGATCTGGCTCTCCCCGGGATATCGGAACTTTTCCTCAATGCCGTTGAGCACGGCAATCTGGCGATCAGCTATGAGTTGAAAAGCGAGCTTGTGCAGACAAACAGATGGAAAGAAGAGGTCGATAAACGACTGACTGATCCTCTGTACCGAGACCGGGTGGTCACCGTTTTACTGGAAAAAACGGACGAAAGCTGTTCGCTGAGGATTCATGATGAAGGGGAGGGTTTTAGCTGGGAGCAGTACCTGCACGTCGATCCTTCCAGGGCCACTCACAATCATGGCCGAGGAATTGCCATGGCCAACATGATGAGCTTTGATGAGCTCATTTTTAATGTTCGGGGCAATCAGGTGACCGGCATTGTTTACTACCACAGGAGTTGAATCTCCGGTCCTTCCAATCAACATCGGGAAAAAGAGTGAAAAAAAAGTTTTATGCGGTGGCCCTTGGTCGTCGATCCGGCATCTTTACCGACTGGCCTTCCGCCGAAGCGCAGGTCAAAGGCTTTGCCGGTGCCAAATATAAGAGTTTTCCCAGCGAAGAAGAGGCTGGGGCCTGGCTCGAGAATCCGGTTTATGCGAAAAAAGAGCATTGCCAAAACAATAACGCACCGGTGCAGGTCCTGCCGGAGCCCCGGCCCGGAGCCATTATCGTCTTCACCGACGGCGGGTGTATCAATAATCCCGGGCCGGGCGGCTATGGCGTTGTTATTCAAGAGGGGCCGGAGGAGCGGTTGGAGATGAGTGGCGGGTATCGACTGACCACCAACAACCGTATGGAGATGACTGCGGCTCTCGTCGCCCTCGAGAAGCTGCGGGGGTGTGGAGCTCCGATTGATCTTTATTCCGACTCCAGCTATCTGGTGAACGGCATAACCAAGGGCTGGGCCCGGAAATGGAGGAACAACGGCTGGTGTAAGGCCGACGGCGGGGTGGTCGTGAACGTCGATCTCTGGCAGCGGCTGCTGCTCCTGGCTGAGGCACTCGATGTCCGTTTTCATTGGCTGAAGGGCCATGTAGGTAATGAGGGGAATGAGCGGTGCGACAAGCTCGCTGTATCGGCGGCCAGGCAGCCTGATCTGCCTGTCGATGACGGCTATCAGGGTGGGGCTGGCATGAAGGGGGATGGAGTGTGACGAAAGAGCTTTTTAAGGGATCGATTCTTTTCGGACCCGTGCCGGCGGTGCTGGTGACGACGATAAACCAGGACGGCCAGCCGAACGTCTTCACGGTCGGCTGGACCGGTGTGGCCTGCTCACATCCACCGATGGTGACCATTGCCGTGCGCAAGGAACGATTGTCCTACGAGAATATCCGGGCGACCGGCGAATTTGTCATTAACTTGACGACCAGGAAGATGCTGAAAATGACCGATTTCTGCGGCTGCCGTTCAGGGCGCAAGATCGATAAGATCAAACATTTCGGTTTGGAGTTGGAGGCTGGTGTCGATGTTGCCGTCCCTTCCCTGAAAATCAGTCCGGTGGCCTTGGAGTGTCGCGTGTACAGCCTTACCGAGCTGGGATCGCACGATTTGTTTGTAGCGGAAATAGTTCGCAACAAAGTTGATACCGCGCTTATTGACAAAGAAGGCAGAATCCGGTTGGGAGAGGCAGGACTTCTTGCCTACTGCCACGGTGAATACTTCTCTCTTGGCCGCCAACCGCTCGGGACATTCGGCCATTCCGTTGCCCGCCGGAGTGTTCGGCAGGCCAGGCAGGCAAAACACAACCAGGGTGGAAAAGCGCAAAAAAGCTGAGTCCTAGGGTTAACCGCAGCACTTTTTATTTTCATTGGGCAAATACCTCGTCCACTAAAAAACCTTGTAAAATTGCGAAGAAAAAGATAGCCTTTGATTATTATTGGTTTTTTCGCGTTTTTCGTTGCATATTGTCCGTGGGAGGATAAATCCTCATTATTGGTTGGGATTGCTATGTACCTTGAATATTTTGGTTTGCAACGCCATCCCTTCCTGATCACCCCCGATCCATCAATGTTCTGTTCGGGCGGTGGGCGGGGCGAGATTCTCGACGCTTTGATCTATGCCATCACCTCCGGTGAGGGCATCATCAAGGTGGTCGGCGAGGTGGGCAGCGGCAAAACCATGCTCTGCCGTATTCTGGAGGAGCGGTTGCCCGAATCGGTGGAAATAGTTTATCTCGCTAATCCAAGGCTGTCTCCTGCCGATATCATCTATGCCATTGCCTTTGAACTGAAGCTTCCTGTCACCTCGACAACTGAGCGGCTGCTGGTAATGCAGCATTTGCAGAATTATCTCCTCGCGCAGCACGGCGCTGGCCGGAGTGTTGTGGTATTTGTCGAAGAAGCCCAGGGCATGCCTACAGAGACGCTCGAGGAAATCAGGCTGCTCAGCAATCTGGAGACCCATCGGCACAAATTGCTGCAAATTGTCCTCTTCGGTCAGCCGGAGCTTGATAATAACTTGAGGAAACGCGACATCCGTCAACTCAAGGAACGGATCACCCACAGTTTTCATCTGGCACCGCTCGGATATCTCGATGTTGCCGAGTATATCCGGTTTCGCCTTCAGGCTGCGGGGTGTTCCAAGTCCGGTCTGTTTCTTCCAAAGGCCGAACGGATGATTGCCCGGGCTTCCTGCGGCCTCATCCGTCGCGTCAATATTCTCGCCGACAAGGCGCTGCTTGCCGCCTATGCCGCTCCCACCGTATCGCTTTCCGGGTCTTCTCCGGCAGGGGTCGGTCCTCGGCATGTTATGGCGGCGATCGGCGATTGCGAATTCAGTAAATCTCGAATCAGACCGGCCTATGTGGTGTGCGTTGGTCTATTTCTCTTGGTTTTGGCTGTTGCCACCGTTTTCACATGGCATCGTTTCGATGCTTCAAGTGTTGTTCATTCACTCTTGACTCCCAAGGCCTTATTCAACGACAGTATCCCGGTTGCGAGCTCCGGCCAGGCGGTCGACAGGGAGAGAGACGAGTCCGGCCCAGGGAATTTACGGGCAGAACAGGTGGTGCAGAGGCCAAGTCCGGCCGACGAAAAGCAGCAAGAAATTGTTTCAGAAAAGGTATCCATCGATCCTATATCGAGTACTCTTCAGCCATTTCCTCCTTTGTCTCAACATCTTTCTCATAAAACTGCCCTGTTGCGTCCCGAGGGCCAACAGCAAAATGAGGGAGAGAAAGACAAGTTGGCCTCAACGACGCAGCATACATTGGTCGTGGCATCCGGGGCAAGCCTACTGGAGCAACGCCGGCGGGCGGCCACACTCTGGCTGCAAGGGGTGCATCCCGATAAGTATACGATTCAATTGCTTGCTACCGATGCCGGTGGTGGAGCCTATTTGGAGAAATTTCTCCGGCAGATTTCTTCGCCGTCCTCATTAGAAAAGATATATATCTGCCGGGAGCAGCACGGAAAAAATGATATGTGGGTCGTGCTCTACGACGAGTTTGAGGGGGTGACAACGGCCCGTCTGGCCGTGGGTGATTTGCCCAAGGAGTTGCGTCAGTATCAGCCCTTTGTACGCAGTTTGAGTGAGGTGCTCCTCATTAATCGTCAGGAGGCCAAATAAAAAGTCACATCTTTTTGATATTTTTAGTGATCTCTTCGATCTTCTTTTATAAGAAGAGCCAAGGTACTTTTTGCCGGAGAAACGAATGACCCTGAAAAAGACAGCGTATATTTGTGGCCTCATCGCCGCACTCACCTGCTTTCTTGCCGGATGTTCGGCCAGCTTGCCGGAACGGCCGACCCCAGGCAGGCACATCACCCCTGGCCCGCCGCCCGCGCAGTCACCGATTCCGGAGGTGGTTCGGACCCCATCGCTTCTTGCCCCTCTTGCCCCGGAAGCGAAACACGATGTGTATTCCGTGGTGGTCCACGATGTCCCGGCCAAGGATTTGTTGTTTGCCCTGGCCCGAGACGCCTCTTTGAATATCGATGTCCACCCCGACATAAGCGGTAATGTGACCTTGAATGCCATCGATCAGACCCTGCCGCAGATATTGACCCGCATCGCAAGACAAGTGGACATCCGCTGGAACCTTGTCCCACCGAACCTGATCGTCGAGCCGGATGCTCCGATTCTCCGGACTTATCGCATTGATTATGTTAATATTGCCCGAAAATCGGCGGGTGAGGTAAATGTTGCCACTTCCATTTCTACCACAGGTTCTTCGGGGAGTGGCGGAGGTAGCGGTACGGGTGGGGGCGACAATAATTCCACTACCCGGTTGAGCCAGGAATCCAACAATATGTTCTGGGCCACTCTGGTTGCCAACCTGCGGAGTATCCTTGGCGACAACGGAGGCGGTGCAAGTCCGAGCAGTGGCGAGGCGCCGGCAGCCGGAGGCGCCACCTCTGCGGTTGCCGGCCCAGGGGCTTCCAATGTCATCATCAGTAACCCCGAAAGCGGCTTGATCCTGGTGCGTGGAACTGTTCGCCAACATGAGGAAGTTCGTCGGTTCCTCGATCTGATGCACCTGCGGGTTCTGCAGCAGGTGCTGATCGAAGCAACCGTAGTTGAGGTGCGGTTGAAAAACCAATATCAGGCTGGAATCGATTGGGCCACGCTTGGCCGCGACAGCGGCAGTTACAGTTTTGTCCAAAGTCTGACCGGTATCAATTTGGCGTCTGCGCCTTTGAGCACGATGACCATCGATCATAGCACCGGTCCGGATGCATTGACTGCAACCATCAAGCTTCTTGAACAATTCGGCGACCTTAAAGTTCTGTCCAGTCCGAAGGTCATGGTGTTGAATAACCAGACTGCAATGCTCAAAGTAGTGGACAACAAGGTGTATTTCACCATCGAGGTGACAGCGGGTACTGCGGCCACCGCCACCGCACCCGCCACTCCGCCCACCTATACCAGCACCGTGCATACGGTGCCCGTCGGCTTTGTTATGGCCGTGACCCCCCAGATCAGCGAAAGTGAACAGGTCACTCTCAATATTCGGCCGACCATTTCCCGGATCATAGGCTATGTCAATGATCCCAACCCGGCTTTGGCGGAAAACAATATCACCAACCGGGTACCGGAAGTGCAAGTACGGGAAGTGGAATCTATCCTGAAAATGAACAGTGGCCAAATCGGTGTGCTCGGCGGGCTGATGCAGGACAGCCTGGACAAGAGCACCGCCGGCCTCCCCGGCTTGTCGCACCTGCCGCTTGTCGGCAACCTTTTCAGTTATCGGGACGACACCGCCAATAAAACCGAACTGGTAATCTTCCTTCGTCCGGCGGTGATCCGTCAGGCAAGTCTCGATGCCGACTTGAAGCAGTTTCGTGATCACCTTCCCACTACTCAGCCCGTTCCTTCTGTCTCGGAATCGACTTGGCGCTTATTCAACGGGGAGCCGGAATGAGCCTTTTGATGGAAGCCTTGCGCAAGGCTGAGCAGGTGAAAAAGCAGGCGGCTGAGGGTGGCCGTCCGCCGGAGCCCGGAGTTCATGTGGGGACCACAGATGTGCCGGGCACCGCAACACCGTCTGCAGCGTCCGGAAAAGAAACGGCCGAGCCTCCTTCAGCGAGTCTTTTCGCGAATGAGCCTTTGACAATCGAGACGCACATAGAGGAGACAGCGCCTTTAGAGGAGCCACGGGTTGTGCTAGAAGGTTGGGAGGTCTCCGAAAATGAAGGGGATATCACACCGGTTCAAGAACCCGTCATCTCTTTGCCACAGCCGGAGGAAAGGCAGGTAATGGAAAGCACCGATGCTCCGTCTATTGAAAGGCCGGTAATGGAGAGCACTGCTGTTCCGTCAGCTGAAAAGCTGGTGATGGAGAGTACGGTTGTCCCGTCTGCTACGATTATTTCACCGGCCGAGGTTTCGCCGCCTGTAGCCATTGCCGGACATAAGTCCCCCAGTGGGTCGACAGGTGCTTCTCGGCAGGCTGCCCAAACAGTGTTTCTTGCAAAATCCCGACACAAGCGTCGGTCTTTCCGGCTGCGGGTGTTCTGTTATGGTTTATTGCTGGTGACTGGCATACTCGGGGCGGCGGTCTATCTGTATATGTCCGCTCAGAATGTGCCGATGCCTTTTCAACCTGTTCAAGCTGTCAACGTTCCTCCGCCTCCTGTCGAGCCGATCGAACCGCAACCGAAACAGGTGAATGTCGAGGGACTCCAGCCGGTGGCGGTTCCTGTTAATTTGGGAAGACAGGATTCTCAGGAAAGGGGAGACGATGCCCAGCCTTCCAGTAGTCCAGGCGTCTTGTCAGCCACCCCTGCTGCGAGCGGACGGCCTGGGACCTTGTTGCCTGAGGTGGCAAGACCTGCAACGGTTGTCGCTGCGTCCGCTCCCTTGGTCGGCGTGGACCTGTCCGGGGGAGAGCGTTTTGAGCCTGCACCTCTTGCCGTTTCGGGCCTGGAGGCTATTGCACCGCAGTCGATCACCATCACCAAACGTTCCGCCACTCCGCAAAATGACGCGTTGCTTACTGCTGCGAACGGGGCGTTTGAGATGGGGCAATACCAACAATCTCGGAGTCGCTATCAACAGATCTTGAAAGCCGAGCCGGATCACCGTGGCGCTCTGCTTGGCCTTGCCGCCCTGGCGGTGCGTGGTCAGGATTCCGATTTGGCCAGGGATCTCTATCTTCGCCTATTGACGAGGGATCCCTCGGATCCCCTTGCCAAAGCGGGTCTCCTGTCAGTTATGGCGGGGGGGGATCCTGTGCGGTTGGAAAGCGAGCTGAAGCTCATCCTTGAGGTCCACCCGGACCTTGCTCCACCCCTTTTTCTCCTCGGCAATCTCTATGCCGCCGGGCAACGCTGGAGCGAGGCGCAGCAAGCCTATTTCAACGCCGTACAGGCGGCGGCAAAGAGCGGCGCACCGTCGCCGGACTATTGCTTTAACCTGGCAGTGAGCCTTGAACATATGGGACAGCTCTCTTCGGCCATCAGATACTACCGGGAAGCCATAAGCCTGGCTGAATCACGCCCGGCCGGCTTCGACCGAGAGGGTCTCAAAGGACGGATGGAGATCATTGATCCGGGGGTGGGAAAATGACCGCCAAGGGTACAAAAAAACCACTGGGTGTTGTCCTGGTCGAGCAGGGCTTTGTTTCCGAGGACCAGTTGCGCATTGCTCTGCAGGAGCAGAAACTGACCAATAAGCCACTCGGCAAGACCCTTATCGAGCTGGGCTTTGTCACCGATGCCATAATCCGCGATGTCCTGAGTGAGAACATTGGGCAGGGCAGCGTTGATCTTTCAAACACGGTCATCGACGCCGAGACCCTCAAGCTGGTGCCGCAGGATTTGGCTCGCCGCCATAATATTCTGCCGCTGTCCTATGATCGTGTCAGCAACATACTGACTCTTGCTATGTCGGACACCTTTAACGTGGTGGCCATGGACCAGGTCAGGGCAGTGCACCGTGGTCTTTTTCAGGTAACGGCGGTGCTCGGCGGCGAGGCTGAAATCACCCGAGCTATCGAACAGTTCTATGGCTTCGAACTGTCCATCGACGGCATTCTACGGGAGATTGAGACCGGTGAAATCGATTATCAGAGTTTGCAACTTGGTAACAACGAGTACAGCCATCCGATGGTTCGTCTGATCGACGCCCTTCTCGCCGACGCAGTGCAACGCGGGGCTTCCGATATCCATTTCGAGCCGGAGTCGGGGTTCTTACGTATCCGCTACCGCATCGACGGGGTGCTCCGCCAGGTACGCAGCCTGCACAAGAACTACTGGCCTGCCATGGTGGTCCGCTTGAAAGTTATCAGTACCATGAATATTGCCGAATCGAGGGCACCGCAGGATGGACGTATCTCACTGTCGCTGGTCGGCAGGCAGATCGACTTCCGGGTCGCAGCCCAACCGACAATCCACGGTGAGAACATCGTCCTGCGCATCCTCGATCGGCAGAAGGGCATTGTTGCCCTGGATAAACTCGGTTTGACCGACGACAACCTGCATCAATTAAAACTGATGTTGGCCCGGCCTGAAGGGATTATCCTGGTAACCGGCCCCACCGGCAGCGGCAAGACCACCACCCTATATTCGGTGCTTAGCCATGTGAACACCGAGGCGATCAATATCATGACCATGGAGGATCCGGTGGAATACCCCATGCCTCTGATTCGTCAATCGTCGATCAATGAAAACGCCAAGATGGGGTTTGCCGACGGCATCCGCTCGATGATGCGGCAGGACCCGGACGTGATCCTGGTTGGCGAGATCCGTGACCATGAAACGGCAGAGATGGCTTTTCGCGCGGCGATGACCGGGCATCAGGTGTTCTCCACCCTGCATACCAATTCGGCGGTCGGAGCCATTCCCCGGCTGCTGGATATAGGGGTGCTGCCGGATATTATTGCCGGCAATATAATCGGCATTGTCGCCCAGCGCCTGGTCCGCAGACTCTGTCCGACGTGCAAGAGTTCCCAGCCGGCCGGAGAATTGGAGCGCAAGTTGCTTGGGCTTGGTCCCGACGAGGGGGAGGTCACCATCCACCAGGCGGTTGGCTGCAAGGAGTGCGAGCAACGGGGCTATAAAGGGCGGATGACGGTAATGGAATTGCTGAAGATCAACGCCGAAATGGAAGAAGCGATCGCCCGGCGGATCAGCACCCGTGAATTATTGAACATGGCCAAGGACAATGGTTTCAGGCCTTTGGCGGATGATGCCTGTCGCCGGGTATTGGATGGCACTACCAGCCTGGATGAGATCAGTAGGGTGGTTGACCTTACCGATCGTTTGTCAAGCTAACTTCACATCCTTCGACACCATGGCCCTCTTCGAATACAAAGCAGTCTCCGGCAAGGGGAAAGTCAGGACCGGTAATCTGGATGCCTCCAATATTGCCGACCTGGAGCAACGTTTGTCGCGGATGGGGCTTGATCTTATCAACTGCCATATCCGCAATCCGAAAAAGCCGATGTTCGGCATCCGCAAAGTGCATCGCATCGATCTCATCAACTTCTGCTTTCATATGGAGCAGTTGCTCGATGCCGGAGTGCCGCTGTTGGAAGGGTTGGCCGATTTACGCGACAGCTTGGAGCATCCCCGTTTTCAGGAAGTGATCGCCAATCTGATCAGCGAGGTGGAGGGCGGCAAGGCCCTTTCTGCTGCTATGGCCGAGCATCCGGCGGTGTTCGATGTCCTTTTCGTCAATCTGATTATTGCCGGCGAGGTGACCGGAGAGCTGGCAAAAGTTTTTGCCTCCCTGAACAGGACCATCAAGTGGCAGGACGAACTGGCCGCCACCACCAAGAAATTGCTGATGTTTCCGGCCTTTGTCGGCACGGTGGTTTTTGCTGTCACCTTTTTCCTGATGATTTATCTGGTGCCGCAACTGGTCGAATTTATTAAGGGAATGGGTGGTAATTTGCCGTTCCACACCAGGGCCCTGATTGCAGTATCAAATTTCACCGTCGATTATTGGTATTTGATCCTGTTTCTGCCAACCTGCCTGTTCTTCGGGATAAAGCTGTTGGCCGCAACCAGTACCAAGGTACGGTATCACCTTGATGGTTGGAAGCTGAGGGTTTGGTTGATTGGCCCGGTATTGAAGAAGATCCTGTTGTCGCGCTTTGCCAATTTTTTCTCGATGATGTATGCATCAGGGATCCCGATTCTGCACAGTTTGAAGATTGCTGAAGGGATTGTCGGCAATCTTCAGATAGTCGAAGCGTTGCAGGATGTGGAGGAAAGTATCCAGTCGGGAGGTGGCATTGCCGCCGCTTTTGAAAACAGCGGCTTGTTTCCGCCCCTGGTGGTGAGGATGCTGCAGGTCGGCGAAACCACAGGGGCTCTCGACCGCGCGCTGCTCAATGTCAGCTATTTTTATGATCGGGACATCCAGGATGCCATTGCCAAGGCCCAAGCGATGATAGAGCCGATTATGACTGTGGTTCTTGGATCCATTCTCGGATGGGTAATGCTTTCGGTGCTCGGTCCCATTTATGATACAATCAGTAAAATCAAGATATAACTGAGTTGAGCAGCTTGCCTGCTCGTACGAAACTTATGGCCTTGTGATATATGATGGTCCTGTAAAGAGAGGCGACCTGCGATATGCTGTTTCAGAACACTAAAAAAAATACAGTTCGTATTCTTCTTTTTACCTCACGGACGTTGCATGTCTTCTCCGGCGGCAAGGAACACCTCACCGAGGAAAAAGAGTTTTCCGTCGATGAAATGGGCCTTGCCGGCTTTGATCGGTATATGAGTGACTCATCCGACATTCCTGTCTATTTTGTCGTCGACCTGAGTGAAGAGGATTTCCGGGTTGAATCCGTTGCCCATGTTCGCGGAAAAGATCAAAAAATGCTGCTGGAACGCAAGCTCCTCCAACACTTTCGCAACACCGAATATCGCTCGATAAGGATCCAGGACCGGGAAGAGGGTGGCAGGCGGGACGATCGGGTGTTGCTCAGCGCACTGACCAATACCGAGCAGCTTGACCCCTGGATCGACTATCTTTTACAGAAAAAAGTCAGGATCAAAGGCATTGTCTCGGTGCCGCTGCTCATGGAACTCTTCTGCGAATTCATGCAACTTGGCACTTTGCCGCATCTGCTCCTGGTCAATCTGGAGGAGCGGATCGGCCTGCGCCAGACGTATCTGCAAAAAAAGAAGGTAAAGTTCAGCAGGCTCCTTTCAATTTTCGAGTCGGAGAGCCTGGCCGAAAGGCTGCTGGCCGAGTGCCGTCATACCCGGCAGTATCTGGAGAGACAGAAGCTCCTTCCCCACGACAAGCCCTTGGAAGTCCATGTCTGCGCAGCGGACGGGATGGCCGGGGAACTCGGCAAGGGGCTGGTGGCCTCACCGATGCTCCAGTTTCATGTCCATGAGACCGGGATGGTTGGTGCCGAACTGGGTATCGATCCGGAGGTTATTGGTGATCATGGCTCCGTGTATCTCTCAATCTGCCAGGCTCTGCGGGCAGGGAAACTGTTTAACGCCTACGCGCCGTCGCGAGTTACCCGTTATCACCGGCTGCGGCAAATCCGCCAGGGATTGATTGTCGGCACCTCTCTCATGGTGCTGGCTGCCATGCCGGCTGGAGGACTTCTTTTGCATGAGGGCTTCACCATGGGCACAGAGCGGCAACAGCTGTTACAGGAGACACTGCGATTTCAGGGTCAGTACGGGGAACTGCAGCGGACTTTTCCGGAAACCCCGATCCCGGCGGCGGATATGCGGGCGGTGGTGGAATCGGCCGAACGGATTCAGGTGCAGGAGATCTTACCTAAGTCAATGATGATCATGGTAAGTCGGGCCTTGGCATCGTGTCCGGATATATACCTTCAGCAGTTTGATTGGCAACTGTACACCGAAACCGGGTTCGTGGACGGTACGAATGCAAATGCCGAAAGACTGCCTGAAGCCGCCGGAGTGGAGTTAGGACAAGTTCCGGTTCCAGCCATTCTGCCGGACCTCCTCGCCGGCAAGGCGGTGGCGGTCACCGTGGTTAGCGGCGTGGTCTCACCAAGTGGCGGATATGGCAATGCCCAGCAGAGTGTCGGCGCCCTCATCGCCGCCCTGGAGAAGATGCCCGGCATGAAGGTCACGCCCCTTGCCATGCCGACGGACACCAAACCCAATACTACCGTCAAGGCCAAACTGGACGACGGCGACATCTTGGCCGAGTTTTCACTGAAACTCGAATACCAGCGGCAGCGATGAAGATGAAATTCTCCCCGCATCAAGAGGATATGCTCCTGTTGAAATGGCCAGTATTGTGGCTGGCCGTCGCCCTTCTGGTCAGCGCGGTCTGGTATGGTGCCGCTCACCAGTACAGGGGGGGCAATGAACGTGAGCTCAAGGCAGCCCGGGCGGAGCGGACACAGGCCATTTCCTCGGTGCACCAGATTGAGGAGGAGGCCAGGATCGTTCGCGATTATTGCGACCGCTACCAGCAACTGCTGGAAGATCGGGTTGTCGGCGAGGAGGATCGGCTGGAACTGGTGGAAACCGTCGACCGGGTCCGTGCCCGCCAGCTCCTCTATCCGCTGCAGCTCGATGTCGAACAGCAGGCCATACTCCCTCTGGGACGGGACGGCAGCCCTGGGATCCCCGGTGAGGGGATGGAGGTGCGGGTCAGCCGGATTCTCGTCAGCATCTCTCTCTTGCATGAGGAGGACCTTTTTCGTTTGTTTGACGGGTTGAATGCTATGAAGCTGGGGCTTTTTGTGGCTGAAGACTGTTCGATAAAACGCTTAGGCAGCGATAAAGAGAATGCACGTCCTGTATTACGCCAGAATCTGAGCAGCTCATGCAAGATTTTATGGTTGACGGTAAGCAAGACCACGGACGTCGGAGGTGAACAGCCGGAGCCACCTCCCCCCATGTAACGGATGGGTGGTGAACAGTGGGCGGATAGACAGGGAGGCTGGTTATGGCGAGGATAAGATGGGGTGGGTGGCAGTTGCGAAGAAAGGTGGTCGGGGGTATCCTTGTCCTGGCCATGTCGCACGGCCTGGCGCTGTCGGCAAACGCAGGGGAAGAGGTGCTGGATCGGTTTTTCTACACACCTGAAGAAAGGACCGTTCTGGAAATACTTCGCGAGGCCTCCGTTCGGCAAACCCCATTTGACGTTGCGCCGACCGACAAGGTGGATGATACGAAAAACCGACCCCGGCTCATCACTTTGGGCGGGACGGTAACTCGGAAGGACAAGGTGCAGGCCCTTTGGCTGAATGGCCAACGGTACCCCGCCACCGGTCTCCAGGTTAATGTGGAGGTGGAAAAACCCTACACTGCAGGACAAGTTCTCCTCCAAGTCCCGGAAAACGGAATGAGGTATCCTCTTCGTCCCGGTCAGACCCTTGATCTGAACAATGGCCGGATACGGGAAGCCTATGAACCTGCTCCAGTGGATGCCTCTGCCGGCACGAAGGCTGCCGGTGTGGCCGAGCCGGCCTCCTCCGCTGGACCTGCCGAGGAAGGGTCGATAAAACCATAGGGATGGAAAAAGGGGAGATGGCAAAATGAAAAAATCACCATGCCGTTCGCCGATCTTTGGGTGCCATAGAGGGGCGGCCCTACTGATCATGATGTTGCTGCTGTTTGTGGCTGCCATGACGGTGATTCTCCGTGGACTGGGCGGCGGCAATCTCAAGGAGCAAGAGGCTGCAGCTACCTCTGAGGCGCTTGCTAAGGTTAAAGATTCGGTTATTGCCTTTGCGGTCATGTATGCCGACAACTACCCGGCCGGGGCTGGGGTTGGGCACCTGATGTGTCCAGACACCGATGCTCCGGCCTTCGACGCCACCGGAATCCCTCTTGCACCCTACGGGGTGGCCAATTCGCCCTGTGGTCCGAACGCCATTGGCCGTCTGCCGCATTATGTTACCCTGCCGTCGGGAAAACCCTTTCCGCTCTCCGATCATGGTTCGGGTGTTGATCGGCAGTTTTGGTATGCGGTGGCCGACAGAGCGCTTGCCAATCCGGCAGGCGGGCTGAGCAATATCTTTAACAGTGCCACCCCAGGCACTTTAAGCCTTGACGGCCAGGGCGATATTGTCGCGGTGATCATCGCCCCCGGTCCGCCCTTCGGCGGACAAAACAGGCCTGGCACCAGTCCCGCCGCCTATCTGGAGGCGGGAAATGCCCTCGGCCCGGCCTTTGTTACCGGTTGGCCGGCGAATCCACAAAATTTCAACGACCGGGTGCTGGCGGTGAAGCGCTCCGAATTGCTGCTGCCGATGACCGCAAGGGTGGTGGAGGAGATGAAGAAGCACCTCGATGCCTATCATGTGGCGGGCGGTGCCTATCCAGCTGACCAGGCGGCCTTTGCCGGGGCCTTTGCAGCCGCGCCGCCGTGGCTGGCCGCCAACCAGTGGCTTCAGGCGACTGTCACCACTTACACCCCGCTGTCCGGCAACAGCGTAACCCTGGCCTTCGCCGGCTGCGGGATCACCTATACGCTCACTTTTGGCAGCGCCACCATCGGCCGAAGCCAGACCCATTGCTGAGGAGGGCACGAAATATGAAGAGCTATGGCAATACCTCCGGTTTCACCCTAGTGGAGATGGCCATGGTCATGGTTATCGTCGCTTTGCTGCTTGGCGGACTGATGATGTCGCTCAGCCAGACCACTGAGAACACCAGACGCAGCGATGCCAAGGCCCAGATGGACGGGATTATCGACGCTCTGTACGGCTACGCCCAGGCCAACGGCCGTCTGCCATGTCCAGCCACCCCGGCCAGTAACGGCGCCGAACTGCCGGTTGGCGGCGGGGTATGCAGCCGCCAACACGGTTTCGTCCCGTCAGCTACCCTGGGACTGAGTGGGGCAGTCAACGCCGATGGTCTGTTGCTTGATCCTTGGAACGCCCCTTACCGGTATTCGGTAACAACCGCCAATGCCAGCGCCTTTACCAAAGCCGGTGCCGGTGGCATGCAGGCAACAACGATGACTGTTCTTGCTCCCGATCTGAGGGTTTGTCGCGAGGCGGCCTGCAGCAACATTGTCTCCGCCACCCTGCCGGTGGTTGTTGTGTCCATCGGCAAGAACTGGGCAGCTTTCACTTCGGCTGGCGAGGTTGCCAATGCCGGCGAAGCAACTGTCGGTGGCGGGCCGTCAGGTGTCGTATACCGTATTGCCAATAACCGGGATTTTGTTTCGACCACCTATCACCAGGCTAACTTCGACGATCTGATCACCTGGCTCTCGCCCCATATCCTTTACACCAAAATGATTGCTGCTGGTAAACTGCCATGAGACCCGATCCCACCTTTGAACAAATCGCCCATCGCCGTATTATCCGGCGCCGAATTTTCCTCATCCTTGCCTTGTTTTTCATCGGTTGCGCCTACGTTGCTCTGGCCATCCTGCCCGAAACCTCAATGGGTGCGGCAATTCCCCGCGGCTTTCTCGGCATCGGCCTGTTGCTCGCCGGTCTAATATTTGCCATGCTCGCATGGGCGGTGCCTTGAGTTAAGCCATATCACAAAGTAAATAAGCCTCGAGAAAAAAATAACAGTCCGTTTCCTTGTATCCGCCATTTGGAAGCGATATGATAAGAAAACGGTTTGTAAAAATGTCATGCAAGACATTTCAAAGCGGCAATTCTATATCTTCAAGGAGGACTGAATGAAACGAGTCAATAATGAAAAGGGTTTCACCCTGGTGGAAATCGCCATCGTGCTGGTTATCATCGGTCTGCTTTTAGGAGGTGTACTGAAAGGGCAGCAACTCATCGCCAACGCCAAGATCAAGAGTCTGGTCAATCATGCGAATGGTCTTGCGGCTGCCGTTTATGCTTACCAGGACAGGTATAAGGCTCTCCCTGGTGATGATCCGCGAGCGCAAACTAATTTGCCGATGGCGAGTGGCGGCTGCCAGGCGGCAAACCTTGTAAATGGCAACGGCAACGGGCAGATTGGTGAATATTGGGCCGCGGCGGAGCACCTTGCCTGTGCAGGTTTAATTACCGGGACCTATAACGGGACCAATCAGTATATCACTTCTCCCTACAGCACAAACGTAATCATCTATTACGAGACTGTTCAGGGCAAGACCGGTAACGATATCCGTTATTACAATCTGCCGGCCGATGTTGCTCAGGCCTTCGACAGCGCTTTAGATGACGGGGTCTTCAACACCGGAGTGATCCGGGCCAGCGCCGCCTATACTGCTGGGACTGTTATTGCCAGCACGGCATTTTATTATTGATGGTTCGATCCCGTCTGAGCCTGTTAACAACCAAAGAAGTCAATCTACGGGCAGTATCTTCCCGCAGGATCAGTGTCAACACGTTCGGTGTTTTTCGACGGATCCTCCGTATATCCCTTGGAAAAGATGTCTTTGGAGGCGACTCATGCGCAGAGCGATAAAAATCTCTATATTTGCAGCATTATCGATACTTTTCTCCATTTCTGCAAGTACGGTGTCCGCCAAGCTGTTTGAGGAAAGTTATGTGTACGACGCGGGCGAAGCAGACAGCAAATTGAGTTGTCGGGCTATTTCTTTGCTGGAGGTCAAACGCCTGCTTTTAGAAAAAATAGGCACCTACATTGAGTCAAGATCGGAGGTAAAAGACTTTCAGCTTTCCCGGGATGAGATCATCTCCCTTACCGCAGGAATCGTCAAAACTGAAATTATTGCTGAGAATTGGGATGGAAAAACCTATCAACTGACCGCGAAAATTGAAGCTGATCCAGAAGCCGTGACCCGTGCCATTGACGATCTCCGCAAGAATCAGCAGCATCGGGATGATCTGGCAAATGTGGGCAATGTCAATGAAAAGACACTCGAACGCATTGAAGAGCTTAAGGTAGAAATGGCCGGAATGCAAAAAAATCTCATTGATGTCAATCGAGATTATGAAAAGTCAAACAAACTCGTTTCGGCTTGGGATTTGTCTGAGAAGGGCCTTGCTTTGGTGCGGCAGAACAATTTTCAGCCTGGAATTGAGGCTTTCACCGAGGCCATCAAACTGAATCCAAATTACAACTTCTATTATCATCGCGGTCGGGCATATCTCTCGCTTGAGCAGTACACCGAAGCCGTTACCGACTTCAATCAGGTAATTGCTCTGAGTCCTGACATGAAAGACGCCTATTTTCGTCGAGGTCGTGCTCTCATTCGCCTTGGCGAAAAGAGAAAGGGTCTGGATGATATTAGAAAAGCGGCGGCTTTGGGACAAGGCAATGCCAAACGCTGGTTGGAGGAAAAAGGCAAGTTTTGAGGCGAAGTTGTGCACTCTCAGGCCAAAGCAGTCCGACCACCATCCTGCTTACGGATGCGGAGGGTGTCCTACCAGATATAGGCGCTGACCGTTTTCCCCATAAGCTCCATCGAATAAATCCTTGCTGCAGCTCTTGCGGCAATACCATAGCAGACATGCAGAGGGAGGAGATGCTCTTCCCTCGGGTGGCAGTATCGTGCGGCCGGAGCCTGGTCCCAGTGCAGCAACTGCCTTTGGCGTTCGTCTTCGGTTAAGGCTTCTCCCCTAAAAGTATCTCTCAGCCATTGCTCGAATGCTTCATTGTTTTGGTGTATAATGATTGTACACGTTTTTCGGAGGCACATTTAAGCGGTAAAAAAATCTTCTTGGCATCTTGCCCATGGTAGAAAGGGACAGAAAGTATCGTTTGCATAAAAACGAATTACCGGTTTCCGGAAAAGAAATTGGGGAGAGCAGCCAGCCGCTACCCAGCCATGCCGAGGAAATTAATCGGGTTCTCTATGCTATCTCCGATGCGGTCAATTCAACCCAGGATCTTGATGAGCTGTACCGGACCATCCATCAAATTCTCGGCACCATCATAGACGTCACCAACTTTTTTATAGCAATTGTCGACCGGCATAAGCGGACTCTCTATTTCCCGTATCATGTGGATACAGTCGATGATGATTTCACTCCGCTCACTGATTTTGAAACCGACACATCGCTTACCGGCCTGGTTGCCGCGCTGAAAAAACCGGTTTTACTGCATACCGCTGAACTACATGAACGTGCCGCCCGTCAAGGTATTTGGGGGCCGGTGCCATTGATCTGGATGGGAGTTCCACTGCTCATTCGAGAGGAAGTCATTGGCGTCATGGCCGTACAAAATTACATCGACGCCGATGTCTATGATGAAACCGATCTTCGGCTTCTCATGGCAATCTCCCAGCAGACGGCTATCGCCATTGATCGAAAACGATCCCTCGAGGAATTGAAAAGAAGCGAAGAAACGTACCGGAATATTTTTCTTAATGCCCCCGTTGGGCTTTTTCGTGTGAACCCGGTTAACGGCATTGTTGAGGACTGCAACGACGCAATGGCAAGGATGTTGGGGTTTGTTGCGCGGCATGAGTGTGTCGGCCACTATTCCCTGAAAAAGGCTTGTTTCGATCAACTAGCTTTGCAAAAAATGGAGGAAATGGTTGAGCGGGAAGGTGAGATAAAAAACTTTGAGGCCGGTTTTTTGCGACAAGACGGGACAGAGGCTTGGCTTCGATTTTCAGCAAAAATAGATAATTATAACAAATTATTGGAGGGTGTCTCCGAGGATATCTCAAACTTCAAGGCAGCAAATGAAGAAAAACAGAAATTACAGGAACAACTAAACAGATCAAAGAGAATGGAGGCTGTCGGGTTGCTTGCCGGTGGAGTGGCGCATGATCTCAACAACATGCTCTCAGGGATCATTAACTATCCGGAGCTCATGTTGATGAAGCTTGACAAAGACCACGAGCTGGTGCGGCCGATCAAAGCTGTTCAGGAGTCGGGCAAAAGGATTGCCATGGTTGTCGATGATCTTCTCACCTTGGCCAGGAGTGCAGCCAGTGTCCGGGAAACCCACAGCCTTAACACCTTGGTTGATGATTATCTGTCGTCACATGATTGCCGGATGCTGAGATCACGTTATCCGGGGTTAAAGGTTGATGTCCAACTCTCTTCGATTCGCCCGAATATCTCTTGCTCAGCGGTACATGTCCGCAGGTGTCTGATGAATTTATTTGCCAACGCGATCGAGGCAGTGGCAGGAAAAGGAACGGTCGCCATTGCCACCGCAAATCAGCCTTCAACCACTCATCTCAGCGAACAAAATAAAGACAATCCAGGAACCGAATGGGTGGCGCTGATTGTAGGAGATACAGGCCCGGGAATCGCCGACAAGGATATCAATCACATTTTTGAACCTTTTTACACGCGCAAGGTGATGGGCACCAGCGGCACCGGCCTGGGGCTTACGGTGGTGTGGAGCACCATGGAGGATCATCAGGGCAAGGTTATGGTGGCAAGCGACAAAGATGGCACGACTTTCACCCTGCTGTTTCCGGCAACCGGCAAAACCATCAACTCTTCCAGTAGTGACAATGATCCCCAGAGCTTACGAGGCTCCGGGCAATCCATTCTCGTAGTTGATGACGAAGCGCAACTGCGTGATGTCGCCGGCACTCTCCTTTCTATGCAAGGCTATAAAACTTACCAGGCTCCTTCCGGCGAAGAAGCCGTGGCTTTTATTAAAAGAAAATGCGTTGATCTGGTAGTCCTTGATATGTTGATGGAGCCGGGTTGGAACGGGCGTCGGACATATGAGGAAATACTCAAGGTCAGGCCGCAGCAGAAGGCCATTATTATCAGCGGATATTCCGAAGGGGAAGATGTGCGAGCCTGTCTTACTCTCGGGGTTGGTCGATTTGTCAAAAAGCCCTATTCTTTAGAACAACTCTGTATTGCCGTATATGAAGAACTTGCCCGCTAGAAAGGATCCATAGGCCTATTTTTTTCCGTTGCGTGCTGCATCCCAGTTTTTTCCTGTCAAGGTGGATGGCTTCTTAAATCCATTTCTTGGAGTAGTGAAATGGATTTGATTAACCGGTAAAAAGAAGATAGGATTAAGAAAGGAAGAGTACCCCAGATCCCGACAAACGTGATTCTTTACATGGTTGTCAAAAATGCAACTGAATCTTCACCGAAGAGGAGGGTTATATGGCGGAGTCTCTCAAAGTTAAACAGGCAATCAAAAGGAAATTCCCGGTAATAGACATTGATGACAGTCTTGATATGGCAATCCAGCTCATGGCCGAAACCAATGTTTCGGTACTGGCCGTCAAGGTCGGTGCCGAGCTGATAGGTATTGTATCAGTCTGGGATGTATTGAATGGTCTGGCTAATGATTATGATAGGAAAGAGACCAAGATCTCGACATTTATGACCAAGTGCGAATTCAATACCGGCAAATCGTCGAAAAATGCCTGTATTCAGCTCGATGAGGACGAGGATGTGATTTCGGCGATCAAGGTGATGTACGAGGCGGGAGTGAATCATTTGTTGGTGACCGGTGAAAAAGGCAGTCCGGTAGGGATTGTCTCAAGCCTTGAACTGGTCAAGCTTGCCGCTCTCATCTAAAGTGGAGAGGATTGCAGTCAAGTTTGGCGGTTCCAGTGTCGCCGACGGCACCCAGATTAAAAAGGTGAAGGCCATTGTCGAGGCCGATCCGCGGCGCCGCATTGTCGTTGTCTCGGCACCGGGCAAGCGGCATGCCGGGGACCCCAAGCTTACCGATCTGTTGTATCTCTGTCAGGACATGGCGACTCTTGCAACTGCCATCGACGAGCCCTTTGCTCTAATCCGCAGCCGCTTTGCCGAGATTATCTGCGACCTGAGGTTGAGTGACAGGGTGTTGGGCGAAATTGATGATTTTCGGGCGGAGCTGACAGTCGGCGTTACCCGCGATTATGCTGCCTCTCGGGGCGAATATTTTTCCGCCAGGCTTATTGCTGAATTTCTGGGAGGCGAATTTGTTGATCCCGCCGAAGATATAATCATCCGCGCCAACGGTACCATCGACCAGGACAGCTACCGGACCTTGGGAGAGAGGTTTCGTCAAAGGGACGGATTCTATGTCATGGCCGGGTTCTACGGTCGCGATCGCTCCGGCCAGGTCAAAACCTTTTCACGCGGTGGCTCGGACATCTCCGGGGCCATTGCCGCACGCGCTGCCGGAGCCATACTCTACGAAAACTGGACCGACACCTCGGGCATCCTCATGGCCGATCCGCGCATCGTCAAAGACCCCCAGACCATAGCTGAAATTTCCTTCCGTGAGATTCGAGAAATGGCCTATATGGGGGCTTCGGTCTTTCACGACGAGGCTATTTTGCCGGTCCGCGAGGCGGCAATCCCAATTCGCATAAAAAACACTAATCGCCCGGGTGATCCTGGGACCCTAATTACCGGGAAGCTCAGTGACAGCACCATTGTCACAACCGAGATCGCCGGCATTGCCGGGCGGAGTGATTTTTCCATGATTTGTCTGGAAAAATCCTTGATGAACAAGGAGGTGGGGTTTGCCCATCGTCTGCTTGGCATTTTCCGTGAACATGGAGTCAGCTTTGAGCAATGCCCATCGAGTATTGACTCGATCAGTGTAATTGTTGAGAATGCCCAGTTGCAGGGTCTGGATGAGGTGATCCTTGATGATATTCGTCGTCAACTTCAACCGGACAGCCTCTTTATCGAAAAAAATCTGGCCCTGGTCGCCGTGGTTGGTGAGGGCATGGTGCGGACGGTGGGCATTGCCGCAAAAATCTTCGAAGCCTTAAAAAAAGCCAAAGTCAATGTTCGGGTTATCAACCAGGGGGCGTCGGAGATGAATATCATCATCGGCGTGGCCGCAATCGATTATGAAAGGGCGGTGCGCGCTCTCTACTCTGCATTCGTCGAGAAGTCCTGATCCGTTAAACTTTGTGATTTGCTTTCCAAATTGCTTCAAACTTTGATATCCTTCACCTTATAACCGGAATTACAGAGCTGGACGAACCAGCATGGGTGGGCCTGTGCTCCGCCAAGAAGTTCATATAAAATCAGGTGGTCGGCAGGTTCCAGAGTCATCTGAAAAGCAGTCAGGGATATAAAAAATCGAGAAATTTTTGAACGTGCATTCCATACGAAACAAACTGGCTCTGCTCATACTTCTTACAGTCGCGCCCTGTCTTGCCATTCTTGTATATACAGGTATAGAGCAGAGACGGCATCTCATCGGTATGGCCAGATCGGATGTTTTGTTATTGACCCGCTCCATTGCTGAAGCGCAGAAGGCGATTACCCGATCTACGCAGCAGATTCTCTCCACTCTGTCCCAAACCCCGACAATGCAAGTCATGGAACCCAATGCATGCTCTGCTGTTCTCGGGGAGGTGTTGGAGAAGAATCCCGACTACAGCAATCTCGTTTTGGTCGACCTCAAGGGGGACGTCATCGCCTCAGGGAAACCTTTTGTCGCGACCAACCTTGCGGATCGTAAACATATAAAGGAGGCCCTGGAGAAAAATGATTTTGCAGCCGGGGAATACATCGTAACACGGGTCGGGACGGCGAATCCGGCATTTGCCTTTGCCTATCCGGTCTCCGACAAAGAAGGCATGCCCAAGGCCGTTTTGGCCACCACCATCAAGCTGGATGTGTTTTCCAACTTCTATGACGATTCGCAACTCCCTGAGAGATCTTTTGTAGCCATAACCGACTCCAAGGGGGTCCGGCTTTTTTACTATCCGGCCCAGGAAAAGACCAATCCCCTTGGTAAACCGATTCAGGAAACCACCTGGAACATCGCCAGTAAAGGCGGGGAGGAAGGACTCTTCTTCAGTACGGGGTCGGATGGTCTGCGCAGGGTATTGGCCTACGTTAAAATTCATCTTCCTCATGAAGATTCCCCCTATCTCTATGTGTGGGCCGGCGTTCCCGAAAGCCATGTCCTTGCGCCGGCCAACACGGCCATGATCAGGAATGTGCTGCTCCTTTTTCTGGTTTCGGTGATATCTCTTTTCATTTCCTGGGTGATTGGCAGAAAAACATTAATCCGGCCAATACAACAACTTGTTGTTTTGGCACAAAAATTTGGCAAAGGGGAGTTTGAAGCTCGCAGTGAACAACCAGCTCATGCAGGCGAACTCGGAATGCTGACCACTGCCTTTCATGACATGGCTGCATCCCTGGCATTGAGCAGGAAGGAGCTGGAGGAGAGTGATCAACGCTTCAAAACCGTCGCCGACTTTGCCCATGACTGGGAATATTGGGTAGACCAGGACGGAACATTCATCTACTCATCGCCCTCCTGTAAGCGGATTACCGGTTATGCCTCGGAAGAGATTGTATCCGATCCTGAACTGGTGTTCAAAATGGTCAAACCCGAATATGCTGAAATGGTTCGCCGGCATTTTTTTAATGAAAGCAAAGAAAATACTGCTGATTTATTACTGGAATATCCCATTGTCACTAAGAGCGGCGAAGAGGTCTGGGTAGAGCATAATTGCACTCCGGTTTACGATGCAGAAGGAAACTATGCTGGCAGGAGGGGGAGTAACCGCGACATCACCGATCGTAAGCGGGTAGAGAAGGAACATCAGATACTGAGTGAGCAGTTGCAACAGGCACGGAAGATTGAATCCATTGGCCAATTGGCGGGCGGGGTGGCTCATGATTTCAACAATATGCTGAGCGTTATTCTCGGGTATGGCAATATTATTCTTGAAAAAACCCCGGCGGATGATCCTCTGTATGAATATGCCCGGGAAATCGTTGCTGCCGGTAAACGTTCAGCAAGTATCATCCGGCAGCTTCTGGGTTTTGCCAGGAAACAGACCATTGTCCCCAGGGTCCTTGGTCTGAACGAGAGCCTCGAGGAGATGCTCAAGATGCTGAGAAGGCTTATCGGCGAGGACATCGATCTGATCTGGCATCCCTCCCCGGTCTGGCCGGTTTTCATGGACCCTTCGCAATTGGATCAGATCCTGGCCAATATCTGTGTCAATGCCCGGGACGCCATCGGCGGGGTTGGCAGGGTCACCATCGAAACAGAGAAAAAAACATTTGATGAGGCCTCGTGTTCTGAACACTCCGGCTGTATCCCCGGCGATTTTGTGGTTCTAGTCATAAGTGATGACGGCAAGGGCATGGACAGTGATACAGTCAGCAGGATATTTGACCCCTTCTTCACCACCAAGGAGATGGGACAGGGCACCGGTCTTGGACTGGCCACGGTCTATGGCATCGTCAAGCAGAACAACGGCTTTATCAACGTTTACAGCGAGCTGGGTAGGGGGACGACCTTCAGAATCTATATCCCGCGGCTAAGTGAAGATGTCACCGATCCGGTGAAACAAAAAGAAGAAATACTCCGGCGCGGCCGGGGCGAGACCATCCTTCTGGTCGAAGATGAAGCCTCGGTCCTGAAGCTCACAGGCAGGATACTGACGAGTCTCGGCTATGCCGTTGTCGCCGTGAGCAGCCCCGAGGAGGCTGTCAGGTTGGCCTCGGAGCCTGGCAGGCACTTCGATCTGCTTATCACCGATGTCATCATGCCGGAGATGAACGGGCGGGATCTGGCGGGCAGGTTCCTCTCTCTGCATCCAGGCCTCAGGTGCCTCTTCATGTCCGGCTATACCGCAGACGTTATCGCCCGGCAGGGCGTCCTGGAAGAGGGGGTGAATTTCATTCAAAAACCCTTTTCAAAAGTGGACCTGGCGGCCAAGGTGAGTGAGGTGCTGTTGGGGAAGAGAGAAATTACATGATGAAGGAGTCGGGAGACCAAGGCGATGAGTTCTTCCCGGGAACACCGATCGCGCTTTCCATGGAAAGATCCTGCCTCGATGATGCGGCCGTGCTGCATAACAACAACCGGGTCGGCCCAGCACCGAGTCAGCGGGGAGCTCGGTCTCGCGGCCCGCGCCGTCTTCATTGAGCCCTTGCACCTGAATGCCCATACGATAATGAGGCTCGCATGGTAATTATTTTTCCTTCCTCGTAATTCCTGCCCTATTCTTGCATTGCAATGGTCAAATGGTATTTGGCAATGGTTTCGAAGGGTAAGGTGGGACAGGCAACCATTTCACGGCGTCAAATTGCACTGCGGTATGAAAGTGTTGATGGATTCTGCAGATTGGCCTATAACTGAGAGTTGTGGAGAACAAGAAAGACATCTGGATCTGTTGCTAAAAGCACCTCTTCGGGTATTGCAGAATAAATCCGTATATCGGGCTTAGGAGATAACGTGAAGCGCACATTTTTATTGATCATTCCCCTGCTGTTGGTCGGTGGTTTTTTCGCTTACCGATATCTGTATCGGGAAAAACCAATACATGTCTCGGTGAAAGATGCCGAGGTCGGTGTGGTCGAGGCGACGGTGACCAACACCAGGGCCGGATCGGTCAAGGCGAGACGGCGGGCAAGGCTTGCTCCGGCGATTGGCGGGAGGATTGCTACCCTGAATATCCATAAAGGGGACGAGGTACAGGCCGGACAGATCCTGCTCGCTTTGTGGAACAAGGACCTTGAGGCGGAACTGGACCTTGCCGAAAAACAGGCGAAGGTCGCCGAGGCTACCGCTCATGAGGCCTGTCTCATGGCTGATTACACCGAGCGGCAGGGCGAGAGGTTGACAGAACTGCGCAAAAACCGTTCGACCTCGGAGTCAAGTTATGACGAGGCCATCGCTACCGCCGCTTCGAAAAGGGCGGCCTGCCGGGCCGCACAGGCGCAACGCGAGGTGAGTGTTGCAAGGATAAAGGCGGCGAGGGCGATGGTCGAACGAACGGTTATCACCGCGCCCTTTGCCGGAATTATCGCCGAGGTCAACGGTGAAATTGGTGAATTCATCACCCCTTCACCGCCGGGGATTGCAACACTGCCGGTGGTCGATCTGATCAATATGGAGTCGCTGTATATCGCTGCTCCGATCGATGAAATCGATGCGGCCCAGATCCGTCCGGGCATGGAAGCCCGCATTACTCTCGATGCCTTTCCCAAAAAAGTCTTCAAAGGACAGACGAGGTCCGTTTCCCCCTATGTCCTTGAGCAGGCAAAACAAGCCAGGACTGTTGAGATCGAGGTCGATTTTACGGAAATCGATAAGGATGTTACACTCTTGGTGGGCTACAGCGCCGATGTCGAGATAATCGTTGAAGGGCGGCCCCAGGTTGTGCGGATTGCCACCGAATCCCTGCAAAAGGACGGTCATATCTATGTCGTCGATCCAAAGAGTAATCGCCTGCAATACCGGAAGACGACCAGCGGCCTTGGCAACTGGCAGTTTACCGAGATTCGCGAGGGTGTCGCAGCCGGTGAGAAAGTGGTGACCACCATCGATCGCCAGGGCCTGGGGGAGGGGGTGGCAGTTGTGATCGATGCAGAAGAGCAGGGTAAAATAAAAAAATAACCATCCTTGCCAATGGATTCCCTGCGGCTCTGCCGCCTGACAACGGGTTAGTTCGCAAGAAGGGCCTTGGTCGCCGCCAGAAAACCCACCCACTCAAGGTAAAGACCCTGTGCTTCCAGAAGGCTGATCTGCACAAAGTGAACCCTGTCGCCTGGTAATGCCTGGCCCATTCGCCAGATATCTGTCGAGACCACTGTGGCGATACTGGTGTAGCCGCCGATGGTTTGTTCTTTTAACAGGACAATGGGCTGGCCACCGGCTGGAACCTGCACACTTCCAGGGATTATCGGTTCGGAGAGTATGCTCTCGGGTGCACCCGCATCGCGGTCGATTGTCGGTCCGGCAAGTCGTATACCCATGCGATTGCACTGGGCGGTCACCTCGAAGGGGGCGCTGAAAAACTGGGATAAATGGTCCTGGAAAAAGCCTTCATGTGGTCCGGCGATTGCCCGAACGATGATGTTTTCAGGGTAGAGAGGAAACCACGGCAGGTTCCTTGGAATTCGAAGAAGCGTCCCTGCTCCACGCCCCAGAATGTCTCCTGCGGCAAGCATACGCCCGTTCATGCCACCCAGCAAGCCACCCAGATAGGTGGAGCGACTGCCCAAAACCTGTGGCACCTCTATCCCACCGGTAATTGCCAGATAGGCCCTGCAGCCATTATCGGATGCACCAATTTCTAGGATATCGCCCGGCTGCACACGGATCGAGGTCCATTGACGACAGGGCCGGCCGTTATGCTGCGGCTTCATGGCTGCGCCGGTGACGGCAATGTCGGCCTCAGTGAGGATTTCCATGCGGGCGCCGATCATCGACATTTCCAGGGTTGCGCAATTTG
Source organism: Pseudomonadota bacterium (assembly GCA_018821785.1). Classification (GTDB taxonomy): domain Bacteria; phylum Desulfobacterota; class Desulfobulbia; order Desulfobulbales; family Desulfocapsaceae; genus Desulforhopalus_A. The sequence goes on along the minus strand of JAHJLI010000095.1, from coordinate 24,521 downwards.
CCGGGTTGCCTACCAGCCAATTGGCGACTTGTCCGGCATAGTCATCGAGCATCCCGGAGGCAGGGACGCCCATGTGATAGGCGCCAAACCGCCCAAGATCCTGGACGGTTGTGCATGGCCCTGGAGAAATGATGCGAAGGGCAGTGATCATAGGCCATCCAAGTGGTGGAGGTGGTGAAATTCATCCTCCGACACCGGTCGGAATCGGATGCTGTCTCCGGGTTCATACAGCAGGGGCCGTTTTCGTTCCGGGGCAAAAAGGCGAAGCGGCGTGCGGCCGATCAAGCGCCAGCCGCCGGGACTGGCCAGGGGATAGACACCGGTCTGGCTGCCGGCAATGCCGACTGAACCGGCTACTACCTTAAGGCGGGGGGTGTCGAGGCGCGGTGCGTGCAGCCTCGGGTCGAGGCCACCCAGGTAACAGAATCCGGGGGCAAAACCAATGGCATAGATGCGATAGTCTGCGGCGCTGTGCCGGGCGATGACCTCGTCTGCGCTCATTGCGTTATGTTCGGCGACAAAGTCAATGTCCGGGCCGAATTCGCCGCCGTAGCATACCGGGATGTCAATGGTTCGAGCTTCTGGAACAGCCGCCTTGCCGAGGCTGCTTTCAAGATTAAGGAGCAGGTCGGCCAGTTCCTGGAAACCGATTTGCATCGGGTTGTAGTGGACGGCGAGGGTACAGTAGGACCCAATCACCGCCTCAATACCGTGGTGCGGATGGCCGGTGAGAAGGGCTGTCATCCGCCGCACCTTTTCGTTTACCTCCAGGTCGACTCCCCTTCCGTACACCGCCAGAAGAGAGCGATCGCCGCATATGCGAAATTCGGTGTTCATCGCCGCCATGTCCATTACCTAAGGAGTGACTCTGCCATTGGGATGACGGCAACCTCGGCCGCTTCCAGGCGACTGCGAATGGTCGCGGCAAGAGCCACGCCATTCGGGTTATCGCCATGCACACACAGGGTATGTACCTTGAGCGGAACCCCTGTGCCATCGACGGCGACCACTACCCCCTCGACCGCCATGCGCACCGCCCGAGCCGCGGCTTCTTCGGGATCATGGATAACCGCCCCGGGCAAACGCCTGGAAACCAGGGTTCCTTCGGGTGTGTAGGCTCGATCCGGAAAGGCTTCGAACAGGGTGATTATCCCTTCCGCTTCTGCTATTTCGGCGGTGTGGTCGGCATGTGGTCCGGCCAGGGCGACCATAAAGAGGTTGGAGTCGACTTGGGCGATGGCCCTGGCGATTGAACGAATCAGGCCATCGTTGCCGACAGCCATGTTATAGAGGGCGCCATGGGGTTTGACATGGCTGAGTCGGGTTCCATGTGCCGTGCAGAAAGCCTGCAGCGCGCCGATCTGGTAGATAAGATAGGCCTCGATTTCTTCGCTGCCGCAGTCCATGTTGCGCCTGCCGAAACCAAGAAGATCGGGGAATCCCGGATGGGCGCCGATTCCCACGCCATGCTTCAGGGCCAGTTCGACGGTCTGGCGCATTACCTGCGGGTCACCGGCATGGAAACCGCAGGCAATGTTGGCGGAAGAGACGGAGGCGATGATCGCGCTGTCCATGCCGAGGGTGTAGGCGCCAAAACTTTCTCCCATATCGCAATTAAGATCGATTTTCATTGGGTAGCTCATTTTTCGTCAAGGAATGTATCCCGTTTACCCGGGTCGAAAAAACTTCATCCTTTCATAAGGTTCGGTAAAAACAGCACAATCTTGGGGAAAACAGTTATTGTCGCGGTCATCAAGGCCATCAGGAGAAAAAATGGCATGGCATCGCGGGCTATCACCAGGACATCATCGTTATTGAGGGAACTGATGACAAAAAGATTGAAGCCGACCGGCGGGGTGATCTGGGCAAGTTCAATCATCAAGATAAGATAAATGCCAAACCAAACCGTGTCAAAGCCAGCGGCGGTGATCATCGGCAGAACGATGGGGGTGGTCATGACGATCATGGAAAAGCCGTCCACCAGACAGCCGAGAATGATATACAGGGCGCTGAGGATAAGGATGAGCATGAACGGCGACAGGCCCATTTCTGTTACAAAAAGAGTCAACTTGCGGGTAATGCCGAGATAGCCGACAACCACCGAGAGATAGGATGCACCGAGGACGATGAGCATGATCATGGCGGTGGTCTTTATTGAACCCATAAGACTTGCGCGAAATACCTGAAAATCCATACTGTTGGTCATGAAGGCGAAGACCATGGAGCCGATGACACCCACTGCCCCGGCCTCGGTCGGCGTGGCCCATCCGGCATACAGGCTTCCCAGTACCAGGAGAATAAGAATGAGAACGGGGAGGATTTCAGGAATGGCCTGCAGTCGCTGCAGCCAGGTGTGTCGCTCGGCACCGGCCGGGGCCTTGCCGGGGGTGACCAGGCAGCGCACCATGATATAGCTGCTGAAAATTCCCGCCAGCAGAAAGCCTGGGATTATCCCGGCAATAAACAATTTGCCGATACTGACATCGCCGATAATGCCGTAGACCAGCATCATCATGCTCGGGGGAATGAGAAAGCCGAGGGTTCCGGCACCGGCCAGGGAGCCGACGGTAAGGCTTTTGTCATAGCCGCGTTTTGCAAGTTCGGGAACGGTAATTTTCCCGACTGTGGCGGTGGTTGCGGCAGAGGAGCCGCTGACCGCCGCAAAAAAAGTACAGGCGAGGATGTTGACGTGCAACAGTCTGCCTGGGATGCGGTCCATCCACGGGGTCAAACCTTTAAAGAGGTTCTCAGAGATCCGGCTGCGGAACAGGATTTCACCCATCCACACGAACATTGGCAGGGCCATCATCGCCGAACCGCTGGTATTGTTCCAGCCGGTGGTGGCGAGAATGGAACCGAAAGGCAGGTCGGTAAAGATGAAAAAGCCACCGAGGCCTACAAGAAAAAGAGAAATGCCGACCCAGATGGTGCCGCCCATGAAAACCACCAGCAAGGCGCAAAGGGTGAGGGAAATGCTTGCAAGTTCCACTAGATGACTCCTTCGGTGTTATCTTCCCAGATCTTGAATCTCTTCACGAAGTACCAGTCCTGAAGTATCCCCTTTGAGAACGAGGATGCTTTTCAAAAATTCGCTGAAAAACTGCAGGGTGATGATGAGAGCGCCAAACGGCATGAAAAACTGCGGTATTGCCAGATAGGTGGCTGATATCTGCATCGATTGCGAGCCGGTGGCCACCGAGTCCAAGAACAACTGGCCGGTATGGAAGGTGATGAAGGCCGAGAAAATGCAGCCGACCGCATAGCAGATTGTGTCCAGGTAGTCGCGTTTCCGGTCCTTGACGATACCGTGAATAATAGTCATGCGGATATGGCCCTTTTCTTTCAGGGTGTAGCCGAGGGCACAAAATGTCAGGCCGCACATCAGGTAGCCGGAATACTCATCGGTAATAAAAAGGGTGCGGTCAAAAGCGGTGCGAAGAAGAATCTCGCCGCAGGTGAGAACCAGACCAATACACAGCATGACCCCTGCAAGGCCGCCGACGACTGCGGATATACCATCAATGATTCGAATCAGTCGCTTCATGGATTCCTCCGGTGCTATGACCGCCGTTCGTCATGGAAAAGACGAACGGCGAGAGGCAGCAAATTACCAGGTTTCCGGCAATCAGCGTTTGACCTTTTTCATGAATTCTTCATACAGCGCCTTGGCCTCGGGAGAGGCATCCTGCAGCCAGTCGGTACGAATTTTTTCGGTAATGACACTCAGTGCCTTCATGAAATCTGCCGAAGGGGTAACCGTTTCCATACCGTTTTTCTTGCACAAACTTTCTTTTTCCTGGTCAAGGGCTACGACCTTTTTCCACATCGCCTCTTCCATTTCCTTGCCGGCCTGTACCAGGGCGTCCTGGGATTTTTTATCGAGTTTCTCAAAGGCCTTCAAGTTGACGTTGACCATGTTGGTGGCGATGGTGATATTCATCGGCTGGTAATACTTGAGCACCTCCCAGAATTTAGCATCGACGGCGGTAGGCGTGGAGGTGATAACCGAGTCGATAACCCCTGTTGCCAAAGAAGAATAGACCTCACTGAAGGCCAGGGCATAAGGAGTACCGCCGGTTGCTTCAACGACGAGGGCACCGTTTTTGTCGTAGGTCCGGGTTTTCAAGCCTTTCATTTCTTCCACCGAGGTGATCTGGCGTTTTGTCCAGAGCCCGGCGCCTGGCCACGGGGAAATATAGAGGATCTTCTGGCCCCATTTCGCCGCCGCTTTATCAAAATAGGGGCGTGCGGTGTCATTCAGCAGCTTTGATTCTTCAAAATTGAGGGCCAGAAACGGCAGGGTGACTATCTGGAAGATTTTATCCTCGCCGGCCACACCGCTGATCAGCATGTCGGAGACCTGCACCATCCCGTCACGAACTACTTTCAGGAGTTCCGGTCCTTTATAGCCGAGTGCGCCACCGCTGGAGACTGTTATTTCCAGCTCACTACCGGTCTGTTGTTTGACCTTGGCAGCGAATTCATCGAGGGCCAAGGTTTGGTGGTTGTTCGGCGGCCACACCGAGTTGGCGGTCCATGCCGTTTTCGCCTGGGCGCTGCCTGATGTAACGCCGATGCCCAGTGCCAGTGCTAATGCCAGATGTGTGAGTTTTTTCATGGTGTTCCGTTCCTTTTTTGGTGGTGGGTTGATCGTAAGTATCAATACATGTGAGGAATCAAGAACTCATATAGGCGAGAATCCTGCTCTGGAATGCATTGATATGCTGGAGAATGATTTCTTTTAAACGGACCTCATTTTTATCAAAGAGACAGGTGATCATTGCCTCATGTTCATTGACAACTGCCTCATAGTGTCCCTGTAGCGAGCGGTTCATGCCGATATCGTTGGCATAGGAAAGGTAGGCCAACCGTTTGGCCTGATTACGAACCTCGAGGCAGGCGCGAGTGAGAAATTCGTTTTTAGCGCAATCGGCATAGGCCAGGTGAAAGACGTGGTTGGCATCGACCAGGCGGAGTATGTCGCCATTTTCAATGGATTCCTTGACTTGTTCTCCTGCCGAGCGCATGGCCGTCAGTTGCTCGTCGATATTCTGGTTGACGGCAAGGTTTGCAACGCCCAGTTCGAGAATCTTCATTGCCTCGAAAACCGCCTTGGTCCCCTGGATGGTAATCGGTGGCACCATGGCGCCGCGATTCGGCTGGGTTTCGATCCACCCCTCGCCGGCCAGGCGCAGAATCGCTTCGCGGATCGGTGTCCGGCCAAACTCCAGATCAGCCATTAATTGTTTTTCATCGAGAATTGCCCCGGGCTTGTAGACAAGGGTGATAATCTTGCGGCAGATCTGTTCATATGCCGCTACCCCCAAGGGCTGTCGAGTCTCTTTGGTGGGTTTGGTCCGGGTATTTTTCATGGCATCGGGGGGTAAAGGTGGCAAGATGTCCGATTAGAACCTTAGAAATTCATTTCTTGTTTTTAAGGATGAATTTCATGAAGGTACGTATCCGGTTTGTCGGTGTTAGCAAAAGAAGCACGGAGTATTTGCATGTTCCAGGGATTCCGGCTGCCAGTGTTACGTTGAAGAAAGTAGTTACACACAATGAAATATATGTCAAATATATTTTTGATATTTACTTAATATTAATCATCTGTGCATTCTTAGAATTTGGCAAAAACCACTGGAAATCCTTTATCTCGGCTGCGTTGCAGGATATAGTCTGTCCTGTGACTTTCAACCTTCCATGCCACAGCTATCTTGGGAAACGAGGAACAATGAGCACCAATCAAACCGAAAAGGTGCCGCACTCCACCGCTATGGAGTATCGCCGGCGTATCTGTCTTGCTATGAATTTCATCTGCGACAATCTCGGCAGGGAAATGACACTCGAAGAGATTGCCAAAAGTGCTGCCTTTTCTATGTTTCACTTTCACCGGATATTCAAGACGGTCGTCGGCGAAACTGTGGCCGAGTTCACCCGCAGGCTCCGCCTTGAAATGGCAGCGAACAAACTGCTTTTAGACAGGCACGGCCTTATTACCGATATTGCTCTTGATTGCGGTTTCTCAAGTTCTCAGAATTTTGCCAAAGCCTTTCGTCAGTATTTCGGGTTGACTCCTTCGGCTTACAGGAAAAGCAAGAATTGCCACATTGTCAGCAAGGGAGAAAACGCTGCATCACTTCGTTCCGGGTATATTCTTGATCCTGTCTTTATTGATTCCAAGAATTCTGCAAACCAGGGAGGATTGACTATGCATGCCGAAGTACGAGAAATGCCCGAATACTATGTTGCCTATGTCCGCAAGATGGGTCCCTATGGCAAAGAAACCTGCGAACAGGCCTTTGCCGAGTTGATGCAATGGGCTGGCCCGGAGGGTCACCTGGCTTCAGGGGTATTGTTGGCAATCTACTGGGACAATCCAGAGGTGACTGCGCCGGAAAAATGCCGGGTCGATGCCTGTGTTGGTGTGGCGAAAAACACCGCAACCCGAGGACAGATCGGCATGCAGACCATAAGTGGCGGTCCGCATGCCGTTTGCCGGTTTGAACTGAGAGATGACGGTTTCCATCAGGCCTGGGAAGATGCCTTTGTCTGGCTTGTTAACAGTGGCTATGAATGCGACGACCGTCCCAGTTACGAGCTGTATCATAACACTGCCGAAGAACATCCGGAAGGCAAGTGGATAATTGATATTTGCATCCCATTGAGAAAAAAATAGCCTTTGATTTTCAGTTCAAGCGACTTCCCCCGCATCGTTTCCGGTACTGCTGCGCTCCATTGGCTGCCCATGTACATTTTTTTACAAATTGTTACAAAAAGTCGACAGCATGGGAAATGGTGTACCCGGTATACTGGTGATGAAATGATAAGAAAGGAACTGTAAAGAACAGGAGAAAGAGAGATGGCCATTCCAACTTCCCGGACCCATGAGGCCGCCAAGTTGCACATTTCACCTGAATTGTGCAACGGTTGTGGCCTTTGCGAGCAGGTTTGCAAGGACTTCAGCATCGGCATTGTCGACGGCCGGGCGCAGGCGACCACGACTTCCATTTTCGGGTGTATCGGTTGCGGTCACTGTATGGCCATTTGCCCGCAGGAAGCAATCTCCGTCTCTGGTCGTTGCCTGTCGGCGGAGGATCTCACGGACCTGCCGATGCGAGGCGATGCTGCCGACTACCGGTCACTCAAGAAGCTCCTGCAGCGCCGTCGTTCGATCCGCGAATTCAAGGATAAGGCCGTCGAACCGGAACTGATCGACAAGGTTCTGGAGGCGGTGCGTACCGCACCTATGGGCTTGCCACCTTCGGATGTTCATGTGCTGGTATTTGACAGCCCGGAAAAAGTACGGAAATTTTCTCGGGATTTCTGTGTCTACTTAGAAGGTCTCAAGTGGCTGGTGTCGGGGTGGTTTCTGGCGCTGATGAGGCCTTTCTGGGGCAAGGCTAACGACGCCCTTTTTCGAGATTTCGTTCGTCCCCTGGTCTTGTCCTATACTGGAGCTATGGCACGCGGTGAGGACCTGGTCACCTACGATGCGCCGGTGGCTCTCTACTTTTACGGCAGTCCCCTCTGCGACCCGGCCGATCCGATTGTCGCAGCAACCTATGCCATGCTGGCAGCCGAATCCCTTGGACTTGGAACCTGTATGCTCGGCGGTATGCATCCTCTTATTCAGAACGGCAGGGCTGCCCGCCGGTTCCGGGAGCAGCAGGGGATTCGCTTTGGCAGTCGAGAAGGATTGATTGTTATCATGGGATATTCACGGGTTGTCTATCAAAAGGGAATACGCCGCAGTCTGGCGGCGGTGGATTATTATAACGGGGCATGAACCGGGGCACTCCGTCTTGATTATCTTGCAGGATTCACAGGAAAATTATGCTTTCTTCGCCGACGTCCTGAGTTTCGAACATTGGAAAAGTTGACTGCAGTCAATATTTCTTCTTGACGAATTCTTGCGCAAGATTATAATTCCGACCGCAGTCAACATTTTAATCAAAGGATATCATCATGACAGGTGTAAGAGAAACTAAAAAAAAGCAAACCCGCAAAGCGATCATGCAGGCGGCAATGGTCCTTTTCGGCGAGAAAGGTTTTGAAAAGACCAGTATCGAGGAGTTGGCCAGAGCGGCAGGCATTGGCAAGGGGACAATCTATGGCTATTTCCAGACCAAGAGTGACATTCTCCATGCCTTTTGCGAGGATGAGCTGGAGTGTCTGCATGAGGAACTGACCACCAATGCCGACAAGGAAATACCCATTCTGCAGCAGATGGTCAGCATTTATATGAGCGAATTCCGACAGATCACTGAAAACCGTGAATTTGCCCGACTGTTTATGCAGCAGACCGCTTTTCCCCGGGATGTCGATCTCGACCGACACCTGGCAAACGAAGACAACTATTTCAAATTGCTTTTTCCTCTTTTTGAAAAAGCGCAGGAAAGGGGGGAGCTGCGAAATGATATGGAACTTCTTCACATAACAGGACATTTTTATGGTTTGTATCTCTTGCTGGTCTCCGCCTGGTTGAGTGGCAGGATAGGGACCGAAGAGGCCGAACCGGCCCTCGAGATGTTATTCCGCCAGGCCTTGGAAGGGTTGCAACCAAGACCTGATCAAACTCCTTCTACAGGGACCAGTCATGAATAATGAGCATGCTACCCCGCGTACCGTGCGGGCAAAAGTCGTCTACTTCGTCTGGAACAATGTGCCGCGATTCTTGCTTCTCGCCCTCATTGCTCTGGTTTTTATTCTTGCCGGAGCGATCAAGAACAAGAGTGAACTGATCGCCGCGGTCAAGGCCGACGGTCTTAAGCAGGAGCGTCCGCCGATTAATGCGGTGACACTCACCCTGCAGCCCGGGACAATTCATGACCGAATTAACCTGCCCGGCAATATCGAGCCCTGGACTACCCTGTCGCTCCTCTCGAAGCTGAATGGGACGATTGCAGAAATCCTGGTCAGGGAGGGGCAGAAGGTGAAAAAAGGTGATGTTCTTGCCCGTATAGATAACGAAGACTATCGAATTGCCGTCGACCGGGCGAAGTCCGCCTACGAACTTGCCAAGGCTGAATACCTGCGGGACAAGGCTATCTACGCCAAGGGGGTGATCCCAACCGCCGAGCTCGATACCAACAAAACCCGGATGGAGACCGCCCGGGCCGACTATGAGAACGCCCAGCTGCAATTTTCCCGCTGCCTGGTGCTCGCACCAATGAAGGGTGTGGTGCGAAAACTTGACGCCAAGGTTGGCCTGCAGCTGGCGGTTGGTGATCCTATTGCCGAGATCCTTGAGATCGACCGCGTGAAGGCGGTTGTCGGTATCCCCGAATCGGATGTTACGGCTGTGCGCGGAATTGACAGCATCAATATCAGCGTTCAGGCCTTGGGCGATCGGGTCATTTCCGGCAAAGTCCATTATCTCTCTTCTTCACCCGATACCGAGGCTCGCTTGTTCCGTCTCGAACTGGCCATCGACAACAGCTCCGGCGAGATCCTTCCGGGGATGTTTTTCCGTGCCGATATTGTGAAAAAGACGGTGCCGGACGCCATCGTAGTTCCTTTCTACAGCGTTATTTCGCGAAACAACGAACAGTATGTCTACGTTGAAGAGGATGGGGTTGTGCAGAAGAAGAATGTTCGTCTCGGCATCATGGAAAAGTGGGCGGTTGAGGTTGTTGCCGGGCTGCAGGGCGGCGAAAAGCTGTTGGTTGAAGGCCATCGCGACGTTGAGGACCAGCAGAAGGTCAAGGTGGTCAAGGCCGCTGCTGATATGAAGGAACTGACATTATGATCGTCTCGGATACTGCAGTTAAAAACAGCACTACCGTCTTTGTCCTGGCGGTTTTGCTCATAATCTTCGGAGTCTACTGTTACCAGGCACTGCCGCGTGAGAGTGAACCGGATATCACCATCCCCAATGTTTTCATTTCTACCGAGTACAAAGGCGTCTCCCCCACCGACATGGAAACGGCGGTGACCGTCGAGATAGAGAAAAAGCTGAAAGGGTTGGAGGGTCTGAAAAAAATTTCGTCGATCAGCTCCGAAGGTAAGTCGATGATCAACGTCGAATTCGTCACCGGCACTGATATCGACAAGGCCCTGCAGGATGTAAAAGACAAGGTCGATGAGGCTAAAGGAGACCTGCCGAACGACCTTGAGGATGACCCCTCGGTGTTTGAGGTCAACCTGTCGCAGATGCCGATCATCGTCTTTTCTCTGTCCGGAACCTGTGGCCTGTCATGTCTGAAGGAAATTGCCGATGATCTCAAGGACGAGATTGAGGCCATCACCGGGGTTATGGAGGTGGAGATCAATGGCGGGCTGGAGCGGGAGATCCGTATCGAAGTCATCCCGGAAAAGCTTTCTTATTATGGCTTGACTATTAACAGCCTGCAGAACGCCGTCAAAAGTGAAAATCACAATACCTCGGGTGGTGCAATACGTCTTGGTCAGGGCCGTTTTCAGCTGCGGGTACCAGGCGAATTTAAAACCCCGGAGGAGATTTACGGCCTTGTCATCGGTACCCATAAAGGGCAACCGGTGTACCTGAAGGATGTCGCTCAGGTCATAGACGGCTTCAAAGAGGAGAGCAGCATCTCCCGGCTGAATGGCCAGGATTCGGTGAATCTGTCGATCAAGAAAAGGACCGGCGAGAATATTGTCGCCATCAGTAAGGAGGTCGACAAAATCCTCGACCGGGAACAGTTGAAGTGGCCGGGCGGCACAAAGATCACCAAGGTTTTGGACAAATCGCGGGATATTGAGGTCATGATCGCCGATCTTGAGAACAACATCCTCTCCGGTTTGGTGCTGGTGCTGCTGGTCATCTTCCTGTCTATGGGCATCCGTAACGCCATTCTGGTGAGCCTCGCCATACCTTTCTCCATGCTCATTGCCTTTATTATTCTGTATGCCATGGGGATTACTCTGAACATGGTCGTTCTCTTCAGTTTGACGCTGGCGCTCGGCATGCTGGTCGACAATGCCATCGTCATCATCGAGAACACCTATCGCTTCATGCAGCAGGGGGCGAGCCGCTTTGACGCCGCCAAGCGGGCAACCTCGGAGGTGGCCTGGCCGGTCATTGGCTCGACCGTCACCACCCTGGCGGCCTTTTTCCCGATGCTTTTTTGGCCGGGAATCATGGGCGAATTCATGCGCTTTCTGCCGCTCACCCTGATAGTCACCCTGACCGCCAGCCTTTTTGTGGCGCTTGTTATCAATCCGGCTATGGCCTCGATCTTCATGAAAATTAAGGGTCAGCCGGAGCACACCGGCATGACCATTGAAGAGATCTCGGCTGCCATTGATAAACCGGCAGCGATAAAGGGCTTCTGGTTGACCCTGTATAGCAGGACCCTTGCCGGCGCCCTGAAAAAACCCTTGACCGTCGTCGCCCTCAGTTTTACCGGACTGGTCCTCATGTTTGAAGCCTGGTTGCTGGTGATTGGTCTGGAAAAACCGATTGAATTTTTCCCGGAAATCGACCCGAAGGGCTTCTATGTCAATATCGATACCCCGGAGGGGGCTGATCTTGACTATATCGACCGCATCATTCAGCGCGTTGAACTGGCGATAGCCGGGCACGGTGCGGGCACGGGGCAAGAAGGTGAGCAGAAGCTCACTTCGCGTGAGGCCCTAGCTCCAAAAGAGTACAGCAAACCGAAAGGGGAAAAATACTTCGGCCCAAGTGATCTGAAAAACGTCAAGGACGTCTACATACAGGCTGTCGCTAGTGCCGCCGGCGGCTCGGCCTTTAGCTCTAATACGCCGAGCCATGTCGGGGTTCGCTTTCTTGAGCTTGAAGAACGCAGCGAATCGTCGCACCTAACCGTTAACACCATCCGTGAACGGGTCCGGGATATCCCCGGCGGCAAGATCACCATCGCCAAGGAACAGGAGGGGCCGCCGACCGGTGCCCCGATCAACCTGGAAATTTCCGGTCCGAACTTCGAGGTCCTTGGTAAAATTGCCAAAGAGGTCAAGGATGTCCTCAATCAGATCCCCTTTGTCGAAGATGTGCGTGACGATTTCGTCGAAGGCATTCCCTCTGTGCAGGTAATTGTCGACCGACAAAAGGCGGCTCTCTTCGGGCTGACTACCGACATGATAGGCTTTGCTCTTAAAAGCGCCTACAACGGCTTGAACGTTTCATCCTTCCGGCAGGGCAACGATGATTACGACATCACCCTGCAACTGAAAGAAGCGGACCGACGGGTGGTCGATATCCTTCACGAGCTGCTGCTGCCGACCCCTTCCGGCCAGACGGTGCCGCTGTCGACCGTGGCCCAGATCACCTTTGCCGGCTCGATTGGTGACATCAACCGCATCAATAGCCAGCGGGTTGTGACAGTAAAAGCCAATATCGAGGAGACAAAGACAACCGGCCCAGTGGTCAGGCAAGAGGCGGCAAAGTTCATGGATAAAGTTGCCCTGCCGTCGGGTTACAACATGAAATTCACCGGTGAACAGGATGAACAGAAGGAATCTGAAGACTTTCTCAGCAAGGCCTTTCTGGTCGCTCTGCTCCTGATTTTCCTGACTTTGGTGGCGATGTTCAATTCGGTGAGCCAGCCCTTTATCATCATGACTTCGGTCATCCTCTCTCTGGGGGGGGCCTTTCTCGGCATGACCATGTTCAGGTCGCCATTCGGGATTATTATGACCGGTGTCGGGGTGATTTCTTTAGCCGGGGTGGTGGTCAACAACGCCATCGTCCTTCTCGACTACACCAATAAGCTGCGGGAGAGAGGCCATTCCCTGACCGAAGCGGTGGTCGCGGCAGGCGCCACTCGCCTGCGCCCGGTGCTGCTCACCGCGATTACCACTGTCCTCGGTTTGATTCCCATGGTAACCGGCGTCTCCTACGATTTCCATACCTGGTCCATGGCCTGGGTCAGCGAATCGAGCATGTGGTGGAAGTCGATGGCCAACGTAGTGATATTCGGCCTTTTTATCGCCACATTTCTCACCCTTATCGTGGTGCCGACGCTGTATTATATGGTTGCCAGGTTTATTGAAGTTCGGCAACAGACTGTAGAGCGTATCAAGGCTCTTTACTGGCGGCCCTACGCCCTGCTGGCCGGTGAACAACGACCTAAAGAGGATTAATAATGCGTATCTGTTTATATTGTTTAATCGGCATCTTTCTTTTGCCTGTGTTTTGCAGCGCTGGGGTCGAACCGGCCAATGGTGTCAAGCTTTCATTGGCACAGGCTGTAAAGCTGGCCCTGGCCAACAATATCGGACTGCAGCTGCAAAAAGACGATGTCAGCTCAGCGGAAGGGGTTAAGGAGGCTGCCGAGGGCGAATTTGATATTATCGCCAAAGGCGAGGGTGGGGCCGAAAGCCAGGAGAAGAAGCCCCTCATCCCCGGTGGCTCGGAAGAGGATAAAACCGCCCAGTGGTCTGTTGGTGTGCAAAAAAAGTACACCACCGGCACCGAGGTCAGCTTGAACTGGACAAACAGTCGGTTTGCCAGTACACCCGCCACGACCCTTGTCGATCCGGTGTATAACTCCGGCTTGACGCTTGCGTTGCGCCAGCCCCTTCTCCAGGGTTTTGGTACCGATAGGCAGACCGCGACGATGCGGGCATCGGAAAAAAATCTCGCCGCCGCAACCTTTTTAGTGAGTGCGGAGGCTGCCAATTTGGCGGCCAAGGTCAAAGGGGCCTACTGGAATCTGGTGTACGCCTGGCAGGACAAGTCGGTTAAGGAGTTGTCTTTAAAACTTGCTCGAAAGCTCCTTGATGAGACAGAAGAAAAAATCCGTGCCGGAAAACTTGCCCCGGTCGATATCTATCAACCCCAATCGGAGATCGCCCGGCGAGAGGAAGGGCTTATCTCAGCCGATCGCGCCATCGGCCTCTATGAGGATGAACTGAAGCTGCTCCTCAACAGCCGCGATTGGAACATCCCGTTTATCCCGGCAGACCTGCCGCCGACGACCCAGGTAACACCCGACCTGAAGGTAATTGAGGACAATGCCCTGAGCAAGAGACCGGACCTGAAGGCGGCGGAGCTCGCAATCCAGGCGGCAAAGATCCAGGAAGAGGTTGCGCTCGATAACACCAGGCCTGCCCTTGCCTTGGTCGGGCTGGTGGGCCAGGGTGGGACAAACGACACCTACGGTGACTCGCTCAGTGATGCCGTCGACACCCCAGAGACTCAGTGGCAGGCTGGACTCGCTTTTTCAATGCCTTTGCAGAATAGTGGTGCCAAAGGCTTGTACCGCCAGGCAGGTGCGGCCCATAACAAGGCTAAAAACAGTGCACAGCTTCTGCGTCTTCAGGTGCAGCAGAGCGTCCGGACGACGGTTCGAGACGTACAGCTGGCGCAGAAGGCGATGGAGGCAACCAAAAAAACCACCCTTGCTACCCACAAGCGGCTTGAGGCGGAACAGGCAAAGTTTGATGTCGGTCGTGCTACTACCTTTGATGTGTTGACCGCGCAGGATGCGTATTCCCAGACGCTCAGTCAGGAGAAAGCGAGCGAGGTTGGTTATGCCCTGGCTCTAGCTGAGCTTGACCGAATTCAGGGGCAGGTTGGGTTAGGGGTCGTAAAGGAATAACAATGCCCATTTTCTAACGAGTTTTTAAAGTCGGTTTTGTTTATTGTAATCTTATTGTAAAAATGACACTATATCCGGATGAATCAAAAAGAACCTTCCTAAGGGGTGAGCATGAGCAGTTTTTCCGGATTATTGAGCAATGCAGCGCTGATGCTGGTTCTTTGTGTCATTTATGATACCTTTGGCATCTATTCGATAGCCCAAAAAAACTTAAGGGACTGTTTCACCGGTGCCCTGGTCGGGCTGTTCAGCATCATAGTGATGCTGAACCCATGGAGTTTACAACCCGGAGTGTTTTTCGATACCAGATGGGTGCTTCTCAGCCTGTGTGGACTTTTTTTCGGATTCCGTCCCACTTTCGTTGCAGTAATCATTGCCGGATCGTTTCGTCTCTACCAGGGTGGCACTGGAGGTATTGTCGGTACTGTTGTCATAGTGGTGACCGCCTTTGTGGGTGTCGCCTGGAAGTACTGGAAAGATAAAAACGACAAACCTCTCGGATGGAAGGACCTCTATCTTTTCGGTGTCCTGGTACAACTGGCAATGCTTTCCTGCATGGTTCTCATGCCCGCCGGCATGTTTCTGCCGATCATTAAGTCTGTAGCAACTCCTATTCTCACCATTTACCCAGTACTCACTCTTATTGTCGGCATGGTGTTGAATCGGCAAGAGGTTCGCAGAAACAATGAGAAGGAACTCGCGGAAAACCGCAAAGCCTTATTCAGGGAACGAGGACTGCTGAGAGGGGTTATCAATTCCATACCTGACTTGATTGTCTTTAAAGATACTGCGGGGGCCTATCTTGGATGCAACAAATCTTTTGAGTCGTTTGTCGGCACTCAAGAGGAGCTGATGATAGGGAAAACCGCCTTCGATTTTTTTGACTCGGATACGGCTGAGTTGATCCTGCATAAGGAAGACGAAGTGTTTGCCACAGGAGAGACTGTCACCCATGAAGAGTGGGTAAAGGGCCCGGATGGCAAGAGAGTGCTTCTTGATATAGTGAAAACGCCGTTCAAAGGGTTGGACGGAACTGTAAGCGGGTTGGTTGGTATCAGCCGTGATATTACCGAACGCAAAGAGGCTGAAAACAAACTGGCAGAGGAAAAGGAACGGTTGGCAGTAACTCTTCGCAGCATCGGTGATGGCGTTATCACCACAGATGTGCAGGGTAATGTCGTGCTGCTCAACAAAGTTGCTGAGAACTTGACAGGTTGGATTCAAAGTGAGGCCTGTGGGAGACCCCTTACGGAAATTTTTCATACCATTAATGAACAGACTCGCGAGAAATGTGAAAATCCTGTTGCCAAGGTTATCTCCGGCGGCCGGATTATCGGACTCGCAAATCATACAGCTCTCATCGCCAAAGATGGTACGGAAAGAAGCATTGCCGATAGTGGCGCACCTATCTCTGATCTTGAGGGCAATATTATCGGCGTGGTTCTGGTATTCAGAGATGTTACCCAAGAGATCAAGACGGAAAAAGAGCTCCTGAAAATAAAAAAACTTGAATCCATCGGCATTCTGGCGGGTGGCATTGCCCATGACTTCAATAATATTCTTACCGCAATTTTAGGAAATATCAATATTGCCCTCTTTGATTCGGATTTGGGCGATGACACAAGAGAAATTCTCTCGGAGGCTGAAAAGGCCTCAATTCGGGCCAAAAACCTGGCCTTGCAGTTATTGACTTTCGCCAAAGGTGGAAATCCGGTGAAAGAGACCTCCTCCCTTAAAAGTGTTATTCAAGATGCAGCGGGCTTTGCCCTGCGCGGCGATAAAATTGTCTGCCGCTATGATATCCCCGACAATTTGTGGCTGGTAGATATTGATAAGGGACAAATAGGCCAAGTTATTCAGAATGTTGTGCTCAATGCCAGTCAAGCAATGCCTAAAGGTGGAGCTATCACAGTATCCTGTGAAAATCTCTCGTCCTCCGAGGGAACCAATGGCGGATACCATTTCCATCCCACTTTATTGGAACAGGGAAAATTTGTAAAAATATGCATTCAAGATAATGGAATCGGAATTCCCGCCAATGTAATTGATAGAATATTTGATCCATATTTTTCTACAAAACAGGAAGGGAGCGGGCTTGGGCTTTCAATCACCCATTCGATAATCAATAACCATGACGGATATGTTTCGGTAGAATCTACTCCTGGAGCGGGTACTGCGTTTACTTTTTGCCTTCCTGCCTCAAATCAGATACTGGAGGAAAAGCAAGAAGATGAGGGTGTTCGTACGTCATCATCACAATTAAAGATACTGGTAATGGATGATGAAGAAATGGTAAGGAAAGTTGTTAAAACGATGTTGATGCGGTTGGGACATGAGGTGGGGCTTGCAGAACATGGAGAAGAAGCAATAAAAATGTACCGGCATGGTCTTGAAACCAAGCAAAGGTTCGACCTTGTCCTCATGGATTTAACAATTCCGGGGGGGATGGGGGGGAAAGATGCCGCCCGGGAGATACTGAGCCTTGACCCGGATGCTAAAATCATCGTATCCAGCGGCTATTCAGATGATCCAATTATTTCAAAATATGACGAATTCGGATTTTGTGCTGCAATTGTAAAGCCTTATCTCCTCAAGGAATTGTCAAAGGTAGTTGCTCGAATCACAAATGGTTGAGGATATCTCTGGCATAAGCCAAGGTATCTCCTGGAGACCTTGAGGCATTTGTGCTTATGAGATTATTTCAATCCCGTTTACCGGGTTTGCTGGAGTTGGCAGAGGCCCATGATGGCTGCAAAAGCACATTCCGGCAGAAGCAAAAACTTTCTATCAGGAGGTTTCGCGAAATGCATATAGATGAGCGAAAGTTGAAGATTGTCCAACGTCATTTGGGTTACACCAATGAAGAAATGACGATATTCAAAGGGGATGCGAGAAATGTTGAAGTAATTGGCAAAAGCCCTGGTTTTATGGATAAGCTGATAATCCTTGAGGTGGTCGAATCGCACGGCTGCAACAGCAAGCACAAGGTCGGCGACAGAATCTATTTCGATGCCTTGGGCAACCTCTTGACCGAGCGCTGCCCTAAAAAAGTATGTGGGTATTCCCTGAATGCCGCGATGATGATGGTTTTTGCTGCAAACGAAATGCTTTTTGCGGGGATAGACCCCAACCAGATCAGGTTTAAGCGAGCTGGTTGTTTTGATGTTGGTCTCGAATGCGGTGGCTGGGGAAAGATCGTTCTGGAACTGCGCGTCGAAGAAGCAACGGCATTGATATGATCGAACTGAGCGATATCTGCCGGACATTTGCCGTTGGCGGACAAGAGGTTCGGGCCATGGACCATGTGTGTTTGGCAATAGGGGCGGGCGAATATTTGTCGATCATGGGGCCGTCCGGTTCGGGGAAATCGACGCTGCTCAATATCATCGGCCTCCTTGACACCCCGAACAGCGGTACGTACCTCCTCGACGGTAGGGACGTTACCAGCCTCGGCGACGAGCAGCTGGCGGCAACGCGCAGCCTGAAGATCGGCTTTATCTTTCAGTTCTTTCATCTCATCTCAAGGCTCACCGCCACAGAGAACATTGAGTTGCCGCTCATGCTGGCTGGAGTACCTGCCAGGCAGCGCCACCAACGCAGCGCCCCGCTCATAGACAGCTTCGGTCTTGGTAACCGGCGCCATCATCGTCCGGACGAGCTGTCCGGCGGGCAGCGCCAGCGGGTGGCAATTGCTCGGGCGGTGATCAATCAGCCGGCGGTGCTTCTGGCCGACGAACCGACCGGCAATCTTGACCGCAGTTCCGGGGCGGAGATTATCGAGTTGCTCGAAGAACTGAACCGGGGTGGCCAGACCCTGGTGATCGTCACCCACGATCCGGAAATCGGCGAAAGGGCCAGGCGTCTGGTTCGGGTGGTGGATGGCCGGCTTGCCTCCGATAGCGGCGGCTGACCATGCGTCCCGTCGACACCATCCGCTTCGGACTCGGCAGCCTCGGCAGCAACCGGGTCCGTACCGCCCTCATGCTCCTGGCCATGAGCATCGGGGTGGCGGCCGTGGTGCTGCTCACCGGTATAGGCAACGGGGCGAGGCTGTATATTGTCGACAAATTCGCAGCCCTTGGCACCAATCTGGTCATCATCATCCCCGGTCGGGCGGAAACCGCCAATAATACCCCGGCAACCCTGGTCGGTGAGACGCCGCGAGATCTGACCCTTGAAGATGCCCTGGCGGTTATGCGTAGTGAGCTGGTGGAACGTGTCGCCCCTCTCAATATAGGTGAGCTGAGTGCGGTACGCCAGGGCCTGGAGCGGCAGGTGCCGGTGCTCGGTTCCACAGCATCTTTTCTCCAGATACATCACTTACAACTTTCGCAGGGCTCCTTCCTTCCTGACGAGGATTGGGACATAGCCAGACCGGTCTGCATCCTCGGGTCGAAGGTTTACCAGGAACTGTTCGGGCGGCAGGCGGCGCTCGGGGAACTGATTCGTCTTGGCGGCTACCGCTGCCGGGTTATCGGTATCCTCGATTCGGAAGGGCGGTCACTTGGATTCGATACCCAGGAACTGGTGATCGTCCCGGTGGCCTTTGCCCAGATGCTCTACAACACCAGCGGCCTGTTCCGCATCCTGGTTGAGGGCAAGGACCAGGAGTCCCTGGCCCGCTTGAAAACTCATATTAAAACGACCATCGCCAAGCGTCATTATGGCGAGGAGGATGTGACGATTATCACCCAGGATTCGATCCTGGCCACTTTTGACAAGATTCTCAAGTCGTTGACCCTGACGGTCGCCGGGATCGCCGCCATCAGTCTGGTGGTCGCCGGGATCCTCATCATGAACGTCATGCTCATGTCGGTGGCTCAGCGTACAGCCGAGATTGGGCTATGCAAGGCCCTGGGCGGGACCCGCCGGCAGATCATGGCGATGCTGGTATGTGAGGCCCTTCTTCTTTCGGTCATTGGTGGAATTCTTGGGTTGCTCATAGGCTTCGCCGGTGCCTGGGGTATTGCCCAGGTGTATCCGGAACTCACCACCACTCCGCCGCTCTGGGCGGTTGTTGCCGCCATGGCCACCGCTCTCGGCACCGGCCTGGTTTTTTCCCTCTTGCCTGCTGGCAGGGCGGCACGGCTCGATCCCATTCGCGCCCTGGCCGGACGCTAGGGGAGGGGCCATGCGATCCAGCGATCAGCTGCATTTTATCACCACCTCCATTCGCGCCAAACCACTGCAGTCCTTTCTCACCGGTCTGGGCATCGCCGTGGGTATTGCCGCGGTAATACTTCTTACCTCTATGGGTGAAGGTTTGCAGCGCTTTGTGGTCGCCGAGTTCACCCAGTTCGGCGCCAACCTGATCGCCATAAATCCCGGCAAGGTCACCACCATGGGCACCCCGCTCGGCATTCTCGGCTCGGAACGGCTGTTGACGCTTGAGGACAGCGAGGCCCTGCGCCGCCTGCCCCAGGCCGAAGCGGTTGTGCCTATGGTACAGGGCAATGTCGAGGTGAGTGCCGAAGGCCGGACCAGAAGGATTACTCTCTACGGTGTTGGCCCGGAGATGGACCGGGCCTTCCGCATGCAGGTGGGTAGCGGCCGCTTTCTGCCGCCGGACGACCCGCGTCTGGCCAGGCCCTTTGTGGTCCTTGGTGACATGGTTGCCCGCGAGCTCTTTCCCGGGGAGAATCCCATCGGCAAACGAATTCAGGTCGGCAACCAGCCGGGCCGGGTGATAGGGGTCATGGAACATAAAGGTCAAATCCTCGGCTTTGACATGGACGACACTGTCTACATCCCGGCGGTCAGGGCCCTTGATCTTTTCGACCGGGAGGGGCTGATGGAGATCGACGTCCTGTACCGCGACGGCTACCAGGCCGAAGAGGTGGTTGCCGGGATTCGGCGGATTCTCGTCAATCGCCACGGCCAGGAGGATTTCACCGTAACCACCCAGCAGCAGATGCTCGATGTGCTCGGCTCGGTGCTGTCGATGCTGACCGTGGCTGTCGGGGCTCTGGGCGGGATTTCTCTTTTGGTCGGCAGCGTCGGTATCTTTACCATCATGACCATCGCTGTGCGCGAGCGTACCGCTGAGATCGGCCTGCTCCGCGCCGTCGGTGCCACGCGCCAGCAGATTCTCATGCTTTTCCTTCTTGAAGGGACGCTTCTTGCCGGTCTTGGCGGCGCTGCAGGTCTGGCCGCGGGTTTTTTTTGTGCCTCGCTGATCCATGCCCTGGTGCCGCTTCTCCCGGTGCACACCCCCTGGAGTTTTGTTTTTTTTGCCGAAATTCTCTCCATGGTCATCGGCATTGTCGCCGGGATCATTCCGGCCCGTCAGGCGGCACGGCTCGATCCGGTCGAGGCATTGCGGTCGGAGTAGGGATCTGACCGGGATCCGGGGCAGGGCGCCAAAGGCAGGCGGAGAGGGGATTGTTGCAGGAATTGCCACCCGCAGAAAGCCAGGGCACCGCGCATATCAGCCACTCCCATGAAATTTCCTTGACAGTCGATTGTCTTTGCACCGATGATAAGAAAGGCAGACCATGTCGTTGCCGATATGATGGAGCATGTTGTTCTTCCGATATTTTTTACCGTCTTGGCGTGGCTGCATTTCTGCGGGGTTCGATATGTTGAGAATCGGGTGTGCGATATACTGTG
The DNA here is from genome assembly GCA_018821785.1 of Pseudomonadota bacterium. Classification (GTDB taxonomy): domain Bacteria; phylum Desulfobacterota; class Desulfobulbia; order Desulfobulbales; family Desulfocapsaceae; genus Desulforhopalus_A. The sequence continues at coordinate 3,384 of JAHJLI010000095.1, read as the reverse complement.
CTTTTATTTGCTTGGCGATGTTTCTTATAGATAGCGGAGGCATGGTTAGACCGGCGTTTGCCGAAAGCGATGAGCATGGAGTAATTGCCGTCGGGGTGTATGAAAACGAACCGAAGGTGTTCACCACCAAGGACGGAAAACCGGCCGGCATCTTTATAGATATTTTAGAACATATAGCTGAACAAGAGGGGTGGCGGCTTCGCTATGTTCCGGGGAGCTGGGCGGAAGGGTTGGCGCGCCTTGCCCGGGGGGAAATCGATTTAATGCCCGATGTGGCCTTCACTGCCGAGCGGGCCAAGATCTTTGCCTTTCATAAGGAGCCGGTGTTATCCTCCTGGTCGCAGGTGTATGCAAAAAAAGGCAGTGGCATCCGCTCGATCCTCGATTTAGACGGCAAGAAGGTAGCCATCCTGAAGGGCTCGGTTCAGGAAGAAACCTTTGTTCGACTCAGTGAGAGTTTCAATTTGCAGACCGAAATCCTTGCTGCCAGAGATTATGCCGGGGCCTTCGCCATGGTGACGATCGGGGACGCTGATGCCGCCATCAGCAATAGCTTTTTTGGCTTCGTCCATGCCAAAAAATATCGGCTGGAGGATACCGCGGTTGTTTTTAATCCGTCAAAGCTCCTCTTTGCCACCCCCGCGGGTGGCTCGGAGGAGATGTTGAGGACCATTGACAGGTATCTGGTCACGTTGAAGAGGGATCGGGGATCGATCTATTACACCTCGCTGAAACGGTGGATGTCCGAAGACGTCCGTTTCAAGATTCCGATATGGCTGAAGATGGTTGGAGGTGCACTCCTCGCCTTTCTGGTTCTCAACCTGGTAGGCAGTCTCATCCTCAAATATCAGGTCAATCTGCGCACCGATGAGCTGCGGCGGATCAACCAGGAGATGGAACAGCGAATTGTTGAGCGCACCGCGCAACTGGCGGAGATCAACAAGGAACAGACCTCCATCTTCGAGACGGCCAGCACCGGCATCGTTCTGATGCGGCACCGGACGGCCGTGCACTGCAACCGGAAATTCGAGGAGATCTTCGGCTACGGGCCCGGCGAGATGGATGGCAAGCCAACGCGGCTCTGGTATCCCGACGATGAGGCTGATGCCATCGGTGGTGACCCGGTCTATGCCCAGATGGGGAGAGGCGAGATCCATCGGCGCACCCAGCAGTTGATCCGTCAGGACGGCACTCTCTTTTGGGCAAGGATCAGCTGCCGGGCCTTCGATAAAGACGCACCGCTGCAGGGAGCGGTGGCCATTATTGAGGATATCACCGAAGAACGCGAGGCGGAGGAGAGGCTGCGCCAGGCTCTGGAAAAAGCCCAGGCCGCCGATCAGATAAAATCGGCCTTTCTCGCTACCATGTCGCACGAGTTACGCACTCCGCTCAATTCGATCATCGGTTTTACCGGGATTATGCTGCAGGGGTTAACCGGTCCGCTCAATCCTGAGCAGCAGAAGCAGATGACCATGGTTCAGAGCAGCTCACGGCATCTCCTGGCCTTGATCAACGATGTCCTCGACATCTCGAAGATCGAAGCCGGGCAACTGACTCTTTCCCCTGGTCCTTTTGATCTCCGGGTCTCTTTGCAAAAGTCGCTGAAGTTGGTGGCGCCCCTTGCCGAGAAAAAAGGTGTCGGTCTTGCTGCAGATCTTCCCGATCATCCCTTGCCGATCATTGCCGATCAACGTCGGATTGAACAGGTGGTCATCAATGTCCTCAATAATGCAATAAAATTTACCGAAGCCGGCCAGGTCAGACTGTCTTGCCGAGATGGCGGAGACACGTTCGTCCTGTCTTTTGCCGATACCGGTATCGGAATTCGGGAAGAGGACATTGAAAGGTTGTTTCAACCTTTTCATCAGGTGGATACCGGTCTTGCCCGAAAGCGTGAAGGTACCGGTCTCGGGCTATCGATCTGTAAAAAAATACTCGACATGATGGGTGGTTCCATTGATGTAGAAAGCCGCTGGGGCGAAGGCAGCATCTTTATCGTTCGCCTTCCCCGGCAGACGGGAGACAGTGCATGAACAACCGGCTTCTGATTATTGAAGATAACGAACAGAATCTGTATTTGATGCGATTCCTTCTGGAAAAGAGTGGCTTTGCCATTATCGGTGCCGACAATGGCAAGACCGGCATAGCCACAGCCCTGCAGTGCAGGCCGCTGGCCATTCTCCTCGATATCCAGCTGCCGGAGATGGATGGCTACGCGGTGGCCGCCGAGTTGAAACGGCATAGCGAGCTTGATGCGGTACCGATCATCGCCGTTACCTCCTATGCCATGGTCGGGGACAGGGAGAATATCCTTGCCGCCGGGGCAACCGGCTATATCGAAAAACCCATTAATCCGGACACCTTTGTTGCTGAGATCATTGCGTATCTCCCCGAAGGGTGGAAGGACGACGGTGACTAATGATGCGAATCTTAAGTGTCGACGATAAGGACGAAAACAGGTATCTCGTCGAGGTCATGCTGAGAGGTAACGGTTATGAGGTGGAATCTGTAGCCAATGGTGCCGAGGCCATGGCTAGCTTACAGACCAGCCTGTTTGATCTGATAATCAGTGATATCCTGATGCCGGTCATGGACGGCTTCGAGCTGTGCCGGAAAGTGAAAACCGATCCACGATTGCAACACATTCCCTTGATTTTTTATACAGCCACCTATACCGGGGCGCAGGACGAGGCCTTCGCGATGAAGATCGGCGCCGATAGATTTCTGGTCAAGCCATGCGAACCCGATATCTTCATGGCGGTCGTTCGCGAAGTGCTTGCCGCCTCCGGCGAAAAGACCGGGGCAGCAGTGCTGGAACCACCGGGCGATGAGGAGGTATTTAAGCTTTATAACGAACGTCTGGTGCGAAAACTTGAGCAGAAAATGCTGCGGCTGGAGCAGGAAACCAAGGCCCTACGTGAGGCCGAAACGGCCCTGCGGGTCTCGGAGGGCCGGTATCGGCGGCTGCACGAAAGCATGACCGACGGTTTTGCCTATCTCGATATGGAGGGGATGTTCAGGGAGAGTAATGATTCGTTCCGTAACATGCTGGGGTATAACCCTGAGGAGCTCGCCTGTCTGACCAATCGGGATCTTACTCCTGAGAGATGGCACGATCTCGAGCGGGATATCATCGCAGGCCAGGTGCTGGTACGCGATTTTTCCGAGGTGTATGAGAAGGAATTCATCCGTAAGGATGGCCAGGTCTTTCCGGTCGAGCTGAAGACGTTTTTGATACGCAACGATGCCGGCGATAAGGAGGGCATGTGGACCATCGTCCGGGATATGACTGAACGGAAGCGGGCGGCTAAAAAACAAAAAGAGTTGGAAGAGCAACTCTATCAGGCGCAGAAGATGGAGTCCATAGGACGTTTGGCAGGTGGA
>JAHJLI010000094.1 GCA_018821785.1 Pseudomonadota bacterium | reverse complement strand
TGTTGATTCTGAGCAGAAGACTCTTTGTGACGCCCCTGAGAGGAGAAATATAAAAAAATGTATTCATTCATAGAGGACCAGGTGTGATAGAAATATTTGTATTTTTAAATTTTCCAGGACACATTTTCTCTCCCAACCGATTTTTTCTCTAGCCAATCTTGGAGAAATTGTTTATTTTTCCTTTCCTTTATTTTTATACCAGATGTAGATCTCGATTTTTTTTTGTGTTATGAAACTGCTTTTTGAAGAAATTACCGGTAAAACCCAATTTTATTCCATCGCTGAAAGCTACTGGTTTCCGGCTATCGAAGAATGTTCAATTGAGGCCGCAACAGCAAACGTCTGGGTTTCCCGACAAGATCATGATACGGTACTTGTCAAAGGAAAAATTGACGGCAGATTTCAAATTGTGTGTGACAGGTGCGGTGAGTTGTTTGCTATGAATCTGCAGAGTGAGTTTGTTTATCTGGCTACAACCAGAAGAGAGGAGATATCTGAATTAACAGACCTGGAGTGCAATGAGGAAGATTCTCTTATTCTTTATCTTGCAGAGCCGATTGTTGAAGTTGATCAAATCTTAAGAGAACAAGCTTTATTGGCTATTCCGCTCAAGAATTTGTGCAGTGAGGATTGCAGAGGTATTTGTGCCGGCTGCGGGCATGTTTTGAACAAGGAGCCCTGTTGCTGTAAAGTAGACATAAGTAATTCGCCCTTTGCTGCTCTTAAAAAATTAAAAAACCAATAACCCCGATAAACGGGAATCTTTTTAGTGCCCACTTGAGGGCTATACATCTCTATACGAAAAGATCTTCACAAAAAACAAGAAAATATTTTTTCTAAGAGACTAAAAAATAACTTTTCAAAGGTATTTTACATACCTGCTTTGGAGGATAAAATGGCTTTACCTAAAAGACGACATTCACATTCCCGAACCAGACTTCGACGTTCCCATGATGCCCTGACAGCTCCCGGCTTATCACTTTGCAGTTCGTGCGGTGAGCCTAAAGAGCCGCATCGATTGTGTGGTAGTTGCGGTAAATATAAAGGCAGAACTGTTTTCGTTCTTGACACAGAAATAGCATAGGAGAAAGCTGTGCAAATAGCCCTGGATGCCATGGCAGGTGACCATGGTCATGAGGAATTGATTGCCGGGGCACTGTTGGCCGTCGAACAGACGGGTGTCAGCGTAAGTCTGGTCGGAGACGAAAGTCTTTTGCAAAAGCACCTTAGTACCCTCGATCCTGGCAAAAAATCCGCACATTTGATAAAGATTGTCCATTCAACGCAAGTAATTGAAATGAATGAACATCCTGTCGACGCGGTGAAAAAAAAGAAGGACGCTTCGGTGATGGTCGCTTTTGACTTGGTTCGTCGTGGAGAAGCTGATGCTGCGGTGAGTGCAGGCAATTCCGGTGCGACTATGGCAGCAGCGATTCGTAAACTTGGTCGCCTTGGTTCAATATCCCGTCCTGGGATCGCATCTATCTTTCCAACTCTGAAAAAGCCGGTGGTTCTCATGGATATCGGTGCTAATGTCGATTGTCGACCTCAGCACCTTCTTCAGTTTGCGATTATGGCTTCGGCCTTTTCCAGAATTATTGATATTACCAACCCACGAGTGGGGCTTTTGACCATTGGCGAAGAGACTGGCAAAGGTAACAGTCTTATTAAGGAGACATATCCTCTCTTGGAAAAGAGTTCCTTGAATTTTATAGGCAATGTCGAAGGCCGTGATGTTTTTCAAGGCAATGTTGATGTAATTGTCTGTGACGGCTTTGTCGGCAATATTTGCCTCAAAGTCAGTGAAGGTTTGGCTGAAGCAGCCATGTTGATGCTTCGCCATGAAATCCTTAAGTCTTTTTCGGCAAAGATTGGATATTTCTTTGCCAGACACGCGTTTAAATCCTTCAGAAAACGTGTCGATTATGCGGAATATGGTGGGGCACCGTTACTTGGCATTAACGGAGTTGGAATAATTTGCCACGGCAAGTCAAGTTCACATGCTATCAAGAACGCTATTCTCGAAGCAGAAAAAATGGTCAAGCGCAATATTAACAAGGATATTCTGGAAAGCTTGGCTGCCAGTAAAAATGTCGTAGAACTGGAGAACTGATGGGAACTGTTGTCTTGGGCACAGGATCTTGTCTGCCGGAGAAGATACTCACCAATATTGAACTTGAAACCATTGTCGACACAAGTGCGGAGTGGATCAGGACGAGAACCGGCATTGAAAGTCGACATATCGGTGGCCGAGGCGAACAAACCTATCAGTTGGCGGCGAATGCCGCAAAAAAGGCCCTGAACGCAGCCGGAATATCGGCCAAGGACCTTGGGCTTATAGTGCTTGGCACAATAAGCTCGCATATGCTTATGCCGTCCAGTGCCTGCTTCGTCCAAAAGGAAATTGGGGCGACAAATGCCTTCGCCTATGATCTCAATGCTGCCTGCTCAGGCTTTCTTTATGGCTTAGATCTCGCAGATAAATATATTCGTGCAGATCACGCCATGAAGATCCTGGTGATTGGTGCAGAGACTCTATCGGGTCGACTGAACTGGCAGGATCGAAACACCTGTATTCTTTTCGGCGATGGAGCAGGGGCAGCCGTTTTCGGACATTCTGATACCGAGCGAGGAGTTATCGGTTCAAATCTCCTGTCGGATGGCAGTCTCTGGGATCTTCTTTATATGCACGCCCCCGAAAGCCTCAACCCTGAGCTTCTTGTGACTGGAAACACTGGGGCATTTATTCAAATGGAAGGCCGTGAGGTTTTTAAACATGCGGTGCGAGCGATGGAAGAGGCCGTTCGCGGACTCCTTCAAAAGCAAAAAATCGATATTAATGCCATAAACTTTGTTATACCGCACCAGGCAAATATGCGAATTCTCAATAATCTCATAGAGCGCCTTGACCTGCCACGGCGTAAGGTGTTTATAAACGTATCCAAGTATGGTAATACATCTGCTGCGTCGATTCCCATCGCTCTAGATGAAGCAAATCGCAAAGGCTTGATTGCTGAAGGAGACACTGTTTTATTTTGTTCCTTTGGCGGCGGTTTCACGTGGGGAGCAACCTTGATTAAGTGGTAAATTGGAGATATGAGTATGGATTATTTTTTGTCTGAAGAACAGCAGATGATTGTCGACACAGCAAGGCAGATCACTGATGAACGAATTATTCCCTGTCGGGCGGAGCTTGATGAAAAACATGAGTTTCCTCGACAAATTCTCAATGAAATGGCTCGAGCTGACCTGTTCGGGGTACCGATCCCGGAAGAATATGGTGGTTTTGGCGGAGGATGTTTTGATATTGTCCTGACCGTTGAACAGTTGGGGCGCGGTTGTATTGGGGTTGGAACTGCCTTTTCAGCAAATTTTCTTGGCGTCTATCCTATAATTCTTGCTGGTTCGCCGGAGATGAAAGAGAAGTATCTGCCCGATGTCGCCACTGGAAAAAAATTTGGCGCTTTCGGTTTGACCGAGGCGAATGCCGGCTCAGATGCCTCAGGTATCCAGACAACTGCGGTCTTGGATGGTGATTACTGGGTTTTGAATGGTACCAAGCAGTGGATCACCAACGGTGGTGAAGCGCAGATTTATACGGTAGTGGCGATCACCGATCGCAGTCGCGGTCCCAGGGGGGCTTCCTTGTTCGTAGTCGAAGAAGGAGACCCCGGCTTTAGCTGTGGACCAAAGGAGAAAAAGATGGGCATTAGGGCATCATCCACCACCGAACTCATCTTCAAAGATTGTCGTATTCCCAAAGATCGGATTATTGGTCGACCTGGTACTGGTTTCATTACTGTTATGAAAACACTTGATTTGTCGCGCCCAGGCATTGCAGCTTTAGGCGTGGGTCTAGCCCAGGGAGCTCTTGATATAGCTGTTAGATACGCCAAGCAACGACAACAGTTTGGTAAGCCGATCATCGCCTTTCAGGCGGTGCAGCATATGCTCGCGGACATGGCTATCGGTATTGAATCGGCACGTTCTCTCGTTTATGCAGCAGCCAAACATATTCAGGAACACCCGAAAGATATGTCGAAAGCGTCATCAATTTGCAAGGTATATGCCACCGATGTGGCGATGAAAGTCACCACTGATGCTGTGCAGGTTCTCGGTGGCTACGGCTATATGTGCGAATACCCTGCTGAAAAAATGATGAGAGATGCAAAAATTCTCCAGATCTATGAGGGTACCAATCAGATTCAGAGAAATGTCATCGGGCAGGAGTTGAATAAAGAATATTCTTAAAAACTCAGTATCTTTTTCCATGAACTCCAACGGTAACCTGATTGGTAAGATCGGAAAATATGAATAAATGCAGGTTGTTGAATGAAGATCATCGTATGTATTAAACAGGTTCCGGACGCCAAAGATGTACGCCTTGATCCGATTACCAACACTTTGGCGCGAGATGGTGTGCAGTCGATCATGAATCCTTATGATGAATACGCCTTGGAGGAGGCTGTGCGCCTGAAGGAAAAATTTGGTGGTGAAGTAATTGTTATTTCCATGGGGCCACCTCAGGCGGAAGAGATGCTGCGACAGGCAATAAGCTGCGGTGCCGACAACGCCGTTCTCATTTCCGACCGTTCTTTTGCTGGTGCAGACACCTGGGCGACCGCTTATACGCTCGAACATGCCATTAAGAAAATCGGTAACTTTGACTTGATTTTATGTGGTAAACAGGCGATTGATGGTGATACCGCTCAAGTAGGTCCGGGCCTTGCCACCAGACTCGGTATTCCTTATATGACATGTGTACAGAAAATACGTGAGGCGACTGAGAAAGGATTAGTTGCTGAAAGGATGATGGATGATGGCTTTGATGTTGTTGCCGTTGATTATCCTGTGCTGCTTTCTGTCGTGAAAGATATTAATGAACCCCGGGTTCCCTCGATAAAAGGGAAAATGAGAGCGAAGAAGGCGGAAATAGTTACGTTTAATGCCCAAACTATTGAGGCTGACCCAGCCTGCATAGGTCTGCCGGGTTCACCTACCAAAGTTGTCAATGTATTCCCTCCCTCAGCCAGAGGAGAGCGATCACTGTTGACAGGCACTCTTGATGAACAGATCGACCAGCTTGTAGAAAAGCTGTTGCCTTATCTGTGATGGAGCAGAGAAGTTCTATGTTAAAAGTGAGTGAAGAGCTTTGCATTGGCTGCGGGATATGCGCTGACAATTGTCCTTTTAGCGCAATATCGATTGAAGACGGTTTGGCGGTGGTCGGTGCGTCCTGCAATCTATGCGGTGCTTGTGTAGAGAGTTGTGATGTTGGTGCCCTTACACTCGATGTTCGCGGCAGAAAAGCACAAGAGGATTTAGCTGAATGGTCTGGTGTTTCAGTATTCTGTGAATATCGGAGAGGAGAACTCGCATCCGTTTCTCTTGAACTTTTGGGCATTGGAAGAAAACTGGCCGATGAAAGAGGGGTTAAGCTGAGTGCCATTCTTTTAGGCTTTGAAACCCACGAGACTGCCTCGTTGCTTATCGGTCACGGTGCTGATGTCGTCATTTTAGTTGATCATGAAGCCTTAGAAAAATTCAGGGATGACTGCTATTCAGCGGTGTTTACCTATCTGGTACAGCAATATCGCCCTGAAATTGTATTGGCCGGGGCAACTGCCATCGGTCGGTCGTTCATTCCAGCTGTGGCCACTGCTCTCAACACCGGTCTTACAGCCGATTGCACAAAACTCGAGATTCGTGACCAAGATGGAGTGCTTTTGCAAACACGACCTGCCTTCGGCGGAAATATTATGGCGACTATTGTTTGCGAATCATCAAGACCCCAGATGGCAACTGTAAGGTCCAAGGTGATGAAGGCCTTAGATTTCAATGCCGAGCGTAAAGGCGAAGTGATCGCTGTAAAGCCACCGGCTGACCTTTTGGAAAGCAGGGTCAGAGTTTTCGATTCTGTTGTTGGTGAGGCAACTAAGGTGAATATTCAGGATGCGGACATTCTTGTGTCCGGTGGGCGTGGCCTTGAAACAGCAAAGGGTTTTGAGCTCATTAGAAAACTTGCTGATACCTTGGGGGCAAAGGTGTCAGCCTCCAGAGCGGTTGTCGATGCGGGATGGATTCCCTATCCGCATCAAGTGGGACAGACAGGAAAGACGGTGGCTCCCAAACTGTATATTGCCTGCGGAATTTCAGGTGCTGTACAACATGTGGCCGGTATGCAGTCTGCCGAAACCATTGTGGCCATCAACCGTGACGAGCATGCCACTATTTTTAATGTTGCCGACTATGGATTGGTGGGTGATCTGTACGAAATTATCCCTAAACTCATTGCCAAGATCGAGGAGCGTCGCTCATTATGAACCTCGCAGGAAAAGTAGCTGTTGTAACCGGGGGAAGCAGGGGGATTGGTCGTGCGATCTGCATACGACTCGCTTCAATGGGGGCCTTGGTGTATGTCAATTATGTCAGCCGTTCATCTGCCGCGGAAGAAACAGCGACTTTGATTCAGCAAGTCGGTGGACGCGTGGAGATAATCAATTTCGATGTGGCGGAAAGCACGGCAGTGCAGAATTCTTTTAAAAAAATTGTCAGCGAGGCAGGTTCACTCGATATTTTGGTAAATAATGCTGGAATTACCAGAGACGGTCTCATGGCTAGGATGAAAGAAGAAGACTGGGATGCGGTTATTGACACAAACCTTAAAGGTGCATTTTTGTGTTCCAAGGCAGCATCACGAGAAATGATGAAAAAAAAATGGGGCCGGATTGTCAATATTTCTTCGGTTTCCGGGTTTGCAGGCAATCCTGGACAGACTAATTATTCAGCGGCCAAAGCTGGGATGATTGGCTTGACCAAGGCAATGGCCAGGGAGTATGCTTCTCGCAATATCACCGTCAATAGTGTGGCTCCTGGTTATATTGCAACTGAAATGACTGAGTTGCTTTCGGAAGAAGTTCGGGAGCAAATTAAAAAGGAAATTCTCCTTGCCTCGTTTGGCAAGGTTGAAGATGTGGCTGGTGCTGTAGCTTATCTGGTTTCTGATGATGGAAGTTATATTACTGGCCAGACACTTCATGTAAATGGTGGGATGTATATGTAAAAGGGCAAGTGGAATAGTTCTTGTTAACAAAAATCTAACAATGCACACAGCTTGTAGAAACTGTGTCTACTTTCAAGAAGGGAGAATGAAAATGGCAATTGAACAGGAAATGATTGATATAATCGTTGAGCAATTAAGTGTTGAAAGAGAGAAAGTCGTCCCCAATGCTTCATTTGTCGATGATCTTGGCGCGGACTCACTTGATCTCGTCGAGTTGATCATGGCGATGGAAGAGGGGTTTGATATAGAGATTCCCGATGAGGATGCCGAAGGAATAACAACGGTCCAAGACGCTATTAACTACGTCCAGAAAAAGAAATAGCGTTTAATCATGGCCAAAGCAGCAATTAATATTTGCCCCCGTTTGCACTGTGTAATTGATAAAAACGAAAAGGAGCAACTATCGTGAAGCGAAGGGTGGTAGTTACAGGCGTGGGATTGGTGACCCCACTTGGTACAGGAGTTGAGAAAACCTGGCAGAATATTTGTTCGGGAGTCAGTGGTATTGATCTCATTACTCGCTTTGATACCAGTGATTACAGTGTAAAAATTGCTGCTGAAGTGAAAGATTTTGTCCCCGAAGATTTTTTTGATAAAAAGGTGATTAAGCATCTGGATCTTTTTGTTCAATATGGACTTGCGGCGGCGCAAATGGCGGTTAAAGACAGTGGTTTTGTTATAACAGACCAGAATTGTGTTAGAGTTGGCGTAATCACTGGGTGTGGTATGGGAGGATTGCCGACCATTGAGAAATACCATCAGGTTTGTATCGAAAAAGGTCCCAAAAAAGTTACGCCATTTTTCATTCCGATGGTTATTCCCAATATGCCTTCCGGACAGATCTCCATGGCTATAAATGCAAAAGGGCCGAACCTTTGTTTGACAACAGCCTGTGCTGCAGGAACACATGCTGTTGGAGAAGCCTACAGGCACATCAAATATGGAATGTGTGATGCTGTTATTTGCGGAGGGACAGAGGCAGTTATTTGCGGTCTTGGAGTGGCAGGCTTTTCTGCGATGAAGGCCCTGTCAACTCGCAACGAGGAACCAAAAGCTGCATCCCGACCGTTTGATGTCGATCGTGATGGTTTTGTAATGTCCGAGGGAGCCGGAATGCTTGTTCTTGAGGATTATGACCATGCCATTGTCAGAGGAGCAAAAATTTATGCTGAAATATGTGGTTATGGTTTGAGCAGTGACGCATATCACATTGCAGCTCCGCCGGAAAATGGAGAAGGCGGGATGAGAGCGATGCGGATGGCAGTTGAAGATTCGGGATTGGCGCCAGAAAATTTTGATTATATAAATGCCCATGGTACCTCAACACCGCTCAATGATAAATGCGAAACACAAGCAATAAAGACGGTCTTTGGTGAGCATTCCAAAAATTTGGCGATCAGTTCAACAAAGTCTATGACTGGCCACATGTTAGGGGCAGCTGGAGGAATAGAAGCAGCATTTACTGCTCTCAGTGTTTATGAGCAAATTGCTCCACCAACTATCAATCTTGTCCAGCCGAGTCCAGAGTGTGACCTCGATTATGTTCCCAATGTTGCCAGAAAAATGGATATTCGTGCAGCGCTTTCTAATTCTTTCGGATTTGGTGGCACGAATGCGGTGATAGCTATGAAAAGGTTCACCGATTGACAGTAAATCAGGAGGGAAGGGTGAAGATAGTTGTCGCTGCTGATCATGGTGGCTTTGAATTGAAAGAGCTGGTCAAGAGATCGCTTGTTGAGGTCGGTTGTGAGATCGTAGATGTTGGCTGTTTTTCGAATGATTCGGTTGATTATCCTGATTTTGCAGAGAAAGCTGTTTCGCTCATTTTAAACGATGAGTGTAAGATGGGAATTCTGATCTGCGGTACAGGAATAGGGATGTCCATTGCTGCAAACAGGTACAAGAGTATCAGAGCAGCTAATTGCTCGAATGTGTTCATGGCGAGGATGAGTAGAGAGCATAACAATGCCAACGTGCTTTGCCTTGGTGCCAGGTGTCTCGATGCGGATATCGCTGTTGAGATGGTTCGAATTTGGCTGGATACGCCTTTTTTAGGGGGGAGACACCAGCGCAGGATAGCAAAGTTTAGTGACTGATGACAGATGGCAAATACTAGTATTTCACAATAAAGCCGATTTTGCATAAGCAAAATCGGCTTTATTGTTTTCACTATTATTACACAACAAGAGTTCAAAAAACCTGAAAATATGATTAAATAATGTCAATTGTGCGGTGGCGGCAGGAGAATAGATCCGGTTGGCGAGCTTGATGCAAAGCTATACGGTTTCCCAATGTAAGGATACAATGGCGCCGGTCACATTGACTCATGGGGGGGTTGTCACATGAAATGCCCGTATTGTGGACATCTTGATAATAGAGTAATTGACTCACGTCTTAACAAAGATGCGACAATTACCAGAAGGAGAAGAGAATGTTTGGCCTGCAATCAGCGGTTTACCACCTATGAACGGCTTGAGGTCATGTTGCCGGTGCTGGTAAAAAAGGATGGTCGCCGAGAACCGTGGGATCGGCACAAGCTTGTTGCAGGTTTAGAAAAGGCATGCGAAAAAAGGACGGTAAGTCGAGATAAAATTGACGAATTTGCAGATGAGATAGAGCATAAATTGCAAGATTATGGAGCAAAGGAAATACATTCCCAGGTGGTTGGCCAATGGGTGATGGAGGGGCTGCCGCGCCTTGATGAGGTGGCTTATGTGAGGTTTGCGTCTGTATATCGACAATTTAAGGATGTCAATGAGTTTATGGAGGAACTCAAAACCCTTCTCGACTCCAGAGGGAAAAATGAATAGCAAAGAAGATGTATATTTCATGCGCATTGCCTTAAAGGAGGCAAGAAGAGGGTTAGGGAGAACCTCGCCTAATCCTTGCGTGGGCGCAGTTATTGTAAAAGATGAGAGAATTATTGCCAAGGGATATCATAAGAAAGCCGGAACCCCGCATGCCGAGATAAATGCAATAAGGCAGGCTACTGAAGCTGTTGCTGGGGCAACCCTGTATGTAACACTCGAACCTTGCAATCACACAGGTAAAACCCCTCCATGCACTCATGCAATAATTAAAAGTGGTGTTTACAGGGTCGTTATCGGGATGAAAGATCCCAATCCACTGGTAAATGGAACTGGAATAGCTTTTCTAAAAAGCTATGGAGTAAATGTGGCTTGTGGTGTCCTCGAACGAGAGTGTGAGGAAATTAACG
>JAHJLI010000093.1 GCA_018821785.1 Pseudomonadota bacterium | reverse complement strand
GTAGCTCAGCTGGATAGAGCACCGGACTTCGAATCCGGGTGTCGGGGGTCCGAATCCCTCCGGGTGTACCAAAAATTCAAGCACTTACCAAATTAACGGTAAGTGCTTTTTTCGATTAATAGCAAATTTGGTCAACCCCTGGTCAACCTTTTCCCGGCTTTAAAGATAAAAAAACCGATCCAGAATAATTCAACCGGGCCTTGATCGATCAAGGGAAAATAAAATGGTTCATCCGGCAAACGAGTACCTAGACCTGTTATTAAGAGGGCATAACCAGATAGGCAAGAATCGTTCTATTCTATGCGTCCTTTAGCTGTTTGCAGAGCAATATTTTTATCCTTTGTAAACAACCTCCATTTCATTTGTGATGAATGAATACCTGCTTTTTTGTCTTGACCTCTGCTGAGATACCAGTGTCCAAAGCGTTCGACTGTCGAAAACGGATGGTTTTCTGTGCAAAAAAGCCCGCAAGGATTAATCTCTTTGTAAAAAATGGTTTCATCTGGATCACCATCATAGGACATATTGGCCGGCAATTCAATTTGCGAGATATCCACCTTCTCTAATACTTTTTCATCCAGCCAATCTGAAACTTTCATTTTATCCTCCAATAGAGCTCTAGCAACAAACCATCCTCTTTCGAACGTCCAAACACGCCTTTTATTTCGACAGGCGTTTGGAAATGCGTGTGTAGGCTCCTTTCAGCTCTTCCCCCACGACCTTAGCTTTGATGATGAATTCCTCAGAAGTTTCTGCTGCATCATCGGCGATTTCAGCCGCTTTGGCTTTCACTTCGGCCCATTTTTTCTCAGCCTCTTCATACTCTTTTTTGGCATCCATAGAGGCAAGGTGCATCTTTAGGCTTACACCATCCCGTTCCATCTTCAGTTTTTCGATGAGTTTATTAAATTCTTCTTTTATGTCCATGGCTAACCCCTTTAATGTGATTTTTAATAATTCTCACCCCGAAAAGCGGGATAAGTGTTTTTCGCAGATTATTTTCTTGTTTTTTATGAACGAAAATAATCTGTAAGACAGTAAATTTCATAGTAGTGTCATCTCGAGTTTCGGAGGACACCCCAGGCATTGAGAGGTTTTGCCCGCGCTCTCGCCGAGAATATCCCTGCCGTTACATGTTGCGCAGGTCATGCCTTTTAAAACATGGCGAGCATCAAGATAGTCCGACTGTATAGCTGAAGCAAATATTTCCTTAATCAGGATCATATCCTTTTGTGAAGGTGCCCCATAAGACACGGTAGTTCCAGGGAGTCCAAAACTCTCCCCCGGCTGCCAGGTATGACAATCGAGGCAATCAGCCTTCACCGGGCTTTTGAGATGGGCGAGATGGAGGCGGGCTTCAAATTTGTTCGGTTTGACCATGTCCTTTCCTTCCTGGGCATGGCACTTCATGCAGACTCTCAGCACATTACCCTTAACAGAAGGATGTTTCGCTGAAAGAACATTGGTGAAATCATCATGGCAGTCAGAGCAGGACTTCACCTTTTCCAGGACCTTTGCCATTTCTTTTTTTGCCTTGGCCGATTCCGTAGGTATTACCACACACATGCAAACGACTTCTATCAAAAGGAGCGTAGCCAGCATCATAAGCCATTTATTCTTCACAATTTATCCTTTCATCTAACATATTATTGAAGAAATGAGCTTATCACTTCTACTCGCTACCCGACCAAAAACGATACAGTCCGGGGTGGCATCCCCCTCCCAAACGGTTAGATCCATGGATGCCACTGGTGATTTCTCCTGTTGCATAAAGCCGGGCATAGGGTTGCCTCAGATATTATGAGAAAGTCCTTGTACCTCTCCTTTGTTATGCCGTTTTTCCATCGCCCCTTCCCTTTGGATTGATTCTTGTATTCTCTGTGATGCAATTCTTACACCAGACTCCCAATCGTACCGCACACTGCAGTCATCGTCTTGATTTCAAATGATATTTTGCACTGTAAGGTTGCAAGCTGGCTGCCATAATAACGAGATGCTAGAGGTCATATCCGACCATAGGCTAAATATGACCATGCGTTTGGCTGCTAAAGAAGCCAATTAAAACGGCTGGGTTTCTTACGATGAACAAACAAAGAGGCCGCAAATTTGCAAAGAGCCTTTGCATACTGAGAATTGATAAGGAAGAAGAGGCCCCGGTTTCATTCTGCCACTTCAGTAGTGGTCAAATATGACCGTTTGGGCAAATACGACCATTCCCGGCAGTCGTTAATGATCTCTCTGCCTGGACATTTCTTGAAGAAATTACCTAAATAACTCAGTGCCGAGGAGTTTATCTAAGTATTCAGCGCTATGAATTTTTAGAATATCGCTCTTATGAGAGGCACACTATTCTTTCAATTTATTCCAGTGGGATACGTTGGAAATTAGCCGGCAACCAACTCAGAATTGAACATTTTCCTATCTCGCCAAGAGAGTTGATCTTTCATACTTAAAAATGAACTGGCATGTTTTGTGCTCTTAGAAGTTCAGTTAACTTGGTCCAATGCCGGTTGTTTATATCAGCAGTCATGGATGAAAGATCTGTTTTGAAATATCAGCACCATCCATCTGGTATCCACATCAGAGGGAAATAGAAACCAATAGTCAAGTGGTTCAAAGCGAATGTTTGGAACCTTTTGGCAACACAATCACAATTAATAGAGGGAAATGAGATGAAGAAACAATTAGTAATCTTTTTAACGGCAGCGAGCCTTGCCGCTTTTACAATGCCTGCCGGAGCAATTGTGCTCACACCCGAGGGTGGTCGAAATGTGCCATCTGCTTACGCGAAAGTAATAGACGGCAAGGTCGTCTATGATAAATCACCAACCGCATACAGCTCCTCCAGCTTTAATAAGGTGTTGGAAGCCTATGGCCTCGTATTGAAGCCAGAAGCCGTCAGCGGTGTACCGACAAGCTATGCAAAGGTAGATGGCGATAAAGTCATTTTTAACGAAACTTCAATTGCCTATGAGCCAGTCGCATACCATTCAATATTCACCTCGTATGGCCTTCAGCTCACGCCTGAAGCAGCCGTCAGGGCACAACTCGGGGACGTAGATTATGCAGATGTAGTGGATGGGAAAATCGTATTTGTTAAAATATCAACTGCTTATGATGGCGAGGGATTTGCCACTATCCTTTCAGCCTACAACTTCTCTTCGACAGTTGTCGAAGCCTCTGCGACAACCTCAGGGGTAGCCTCGAAGCAGGTAACACAGTTTATCGATACTGACCAAGATGGTGTGCAGGACTCTGACGACGCCTGTCCCGATACTCCACTGGGCGCAAGGGTTGACGAGAGAGGTTGCTGGACATTGAACACTGATTATTTGTTCGATTTCGACAAATCAGTAGTTAAAGTTCAATACTACCCATATCTTGATGAACTTATTCCAGTAATGGATAAAAACCCCGGCTTGAAAGTTGAAATTCAGGGTCATGCCGATAGTACCGGCACAAATATCTATAATCAAGCCCTTTCCGAAAGACGCGCCAAAGCAGTACGCACCTATCTTATCAAAAAGAATGTTGGCGCACCGCGTCTTACCTCAGTTGGATTCGGCGAAGAAAAACCTGCTTATTCCAACGATACTGACGATGGGCGAACCAGGAACCGAAGAGTTGAATTGAAGCCGATTAAATAAGAGATAAACTCCAGATCGGGTAAGGCCGGCTTTCTCTCCTGCCCTTACCCGATTACTTCACCCCACCTCAGAAGTGAAAAGGTTGGGATTTGCACTCCATAAAGATCACGCCCATGCCGGGCGTACAAGCGGTATTAAACGCCGACAGCGGGAACAGGCCCACTGCAGGTCAGTTCAACATCAGCATAGAGGTGATTAAGTGAAATCATTTCAGTTTTTAATCTTATCATTTTTGATAATCACTCTACCGGGGTATTCTGCAGCAGAGGAAATAACTAAGCGTACAGCCGTTTTTAACCAACGTTGGCTTAAGGCACTGGTTTCAATAGAAATGCTAGAGGACAATGGGGACGCGAAACCGATAGGGACAGGCTTTCTAGTTCGCACACCTGGCAATCACATTGCACTGGTGACAGCAAAACATGTCGTATACTCAGATCAAGGAAAAGGTCAGCTTACACAAAAGCTAACGTATCGGCTCAATGACGCAAATGGGAAAAGCGTATTGGTATCTGATGATCATGCGACCAATTTTTTTAAAAGTGGGTGGTTCCCTTCTATAAAGTACGATTTAGCTAGTAGACTTATTGTACGGACTGACACATCAGATGTACTCCAAATACAATATGCTGATTTCCTCTCCGTGGAACACGTCCAGGCAGGCGCTCCTCTTTTCATTGTTGGTTTTCCTTTAGGCATGCGCTCTGAAAAATATGCAACTCCTATTGTTCGTCGTGGTCTGGTGGCAAGGTCAGATCCGGAAAACATTATCGTGGATGGATTAGTTTTCCCTGGAAATAGCGGCGGGCCGGTGGTTTACGAACCAAACATTCAACTTGGCAAGGCGTTCACCACACCGATTTTGCAGGGCGAATGGTTCATTGGTATGGTGGTATCCGAAATCTCGTATATTGAACCAGCCATCAGCCTTCAAACAGGGAGAGCTCGGGTTATATTTGAGGACAATACCGGCCTTTGCAATGTTATTCCTGCCAATATAATACTTGACCACCTTAATAGCCCTGAGTTTCAAAAGTATGATAACGACGCAAAAAATCAATAGAATAGATGCTCACCAGATCATTCCAGTGATGAAAAACAACCCCGCTTTGCGAGTTGAAATATTATGTGCTGCAATTCAACTGACTTATTTTATTTCAGCACCTATTTGCACCTCAACCATGTGTTCTTTATGGTCGTCAACAAGAGGGATGCCCAAATCGAGCTGTTTTGTTCCATCCACCCAAATATGTATCTCACCCGCATCAGCAGACAATTGCCGCACGGAAATATGATAGACTGTCTCTCTGTAGCGATAATGCAGCTTGAACCCATCCCAATCTGCAGGCAGGCACGGCGTAAAATGCAGTTTATCGACATCCAGTCGTAGCCCAATCAATGATTCGATGATGAGTCGATACATCCAGGCGGCCGAACCGGTATACCAGGTCCAGCCACCGCGGCCGGTGTGCGGTGCAAGTGCATACACATCAGCGGCTACGACATACGGCTCTACTTTATAAACGGCAGTCTCATCTGCCGATCGGCCATGATTCACCGGGTTGATCATGGTGAAGAGTTCCCAGGCACGCTTTTTATCTCCAAGCTGAGCAAAGGCCATCGCCGCCCAGATGGCCGCATGGGTGTATTGCCCACCGTTTTCCCGCACCCCTGGAACGTACCCTTTGATGTAGCCTGGATTCAGGACCGACGTATCAAATGGTGGATCGAGAAGCTGGATCAACCGGTGCTCACGGCGTACAAGATGTTTATCAACCGCTTCCATGGCCAGATGCGAACGCTCCTTACTTCCAGCACCTGACAGCACCGACCAGCTCTGGGCAATTGAATCGATACGGCATTCACTATTTAATGAAGAACCGAGCGGCGTGCCGTCGTCAAAGTAAGCACGGCGATACCACTTGCCGTCCCAGCCATACTCCTCGATGTTGCGTCGCAGTTCGGCCGCCTCAAGGTGACAGCGTTCGACAAAGGAAATATCACCACGCATACCGGCAACCTCGGCAAAACGCATAAGTACTTCGTAAAGGAAAAATCCCAACCAGACGCTTTCGCCTTTGCCATGTTCGCCGACCAGATTCATCCCATCATTCCAGTCACAGGAACCGATCAGCGGCAGACCATGCTCCCCAAAAGTGAGACTTTTCTCTATAGCCCGAACACAGTGGTCATAAAGACTCGTCGCTTCTTCAGAGATAATCGGCAGATCGTAATACGAGTCTTCATCTGCATTTACCGGGCGACCTTGAAGGAAGCGTACAACCTGATCCAGCACCCCACTATCTCCGGTGGTTGTAACATAGCGATGGGTCACCAAAGGTAACCAGAGATAATCATCGGAGCAATGGGTGCGTACCCCTCGACCATGGGGTGGATGCCACCAATGCTGTGCATCTCCTTCCTCAAATTGCCGGGAAGCGGCAAGAAGCAGATGTTCGCGAACCAGGAACGGCCGGGCATAGATGAGGGCCATGACGTCCTGTAATTGATCACGGAAACCGAAAGCCCCGCCCGATTGGTAGGTGGCGCATCGCGCCCACAGCCTACAGGATAATGTTTGGTAAAGAAGCCAACCGTTTGCGAGCACATTAAGACCCAGGTCCGGGGTTTCCACGTTGACCGCGCCAAGGGTATGGCTCCAATGCTGCCATACCGCATCTAGGGCGACCCGGGCCGCAGTTCTGCCTCGAAACCGGGATACCAGGTTCTCGGCATCAGCTAGGTCTTTGCCTACTCCGAGCTTAAAAATGATTTCACGCTCCTGTCCTACAGCCAGTTCAAAGTTTACTTGGAGGGCAGCACAGGGATCGAAACCGGCACCGACCCGACCAGAAAGCCGGACACGGGTCATCGCCGCCGGCGCTGCCAGAGTGCCATTGCGTCCGACAAACTCCGTCCGGTCACCAGTAAGGTTAAGGGTTCGATCATCGACATCGAAAAATCCGGTTCGGTCATGAAACTCTGTATTGAATGAATTATGGGCAAAAAGAGCGCCGTTTTTTCTGTCAATTGTTGTAATCACATGCATGGCCGATTTGGTCCGCAGGTCACCCAAAACCCATTCCACATAGCCGGTTGCGGAGAGTTTTCTTTTCCTACCCGAATCATTGCGAAGTTTTAACACCGAAAACTTGATTGCCGCGTCGAGTGCCACATAAATCCACAACTCTGAATGGATACCACGCTCAGTATGTTCAAAGACGCTATAACCAAACCCATGCCTGGTGACGTAGGGATTGAGACCACGGCAAGGCGAGGGAGTGGGTGACCAGAAGTGGCCGCGTTCTTCATCTCGGATATAGAAGGCCTCTCCGCTTCTGTCGCTTACCGAATCGTTTATCCAGGGTGTGAGTCTGAATTCATGGGCATTCTCACTCCAGGTAAAGGCGGGACCGCTCTCGGAAACAATAGTCCCAAAGAGTGGATTGGCCAGCACATTCACCCAGGGTGCCGGTGTCTGCTGGCCCGCCGCAGTGGTAATGACATACTCTCGCCCATCAGGGGTGAAGCCACCCAAGCCGTTAAAAAATAACAGATCATGACGCGGTAGAGGAACTTCTGCATGAGGCTCGGGACGAAAAGTTCGCGACGGAATGAGGCGAGGAATAACAATATCCGCTTGAACGTGCCCACCTATCTGCTCGGCAAGTGTTCCCCGAACGTCGGAAAGTATTGCTCTCGCGACCGCCTGAAAGAGGATGCGGTCCTCGTCGGCTATCTGATCGCCGGGCCGCACGAAGATGCCACCTGGCCGATCGGCGATGCCGCCTTCGTTGCCCGCAGCAATGAGACCGTTGATCTGCTCATGGAGAAGTTGTCGGTAGCCGGCATGATCTTCATTCCAGATCACCAGATCGACCGCCAGCCCTTTAAGCCGCCAGTAGGCGTGTGCCTGAACAAGTTGGCGGACCAGATCGATGTTGGCTATGTCCTCAATCCGCACCAGAACAATCGGCAAATCGCCGGAAATGGTATAGCCCCAGAGACCGGACTGGCCGCGGCGATTCTTTTTCAAAATTTCCTGTTGCGCACGAAGCGTTGCCTTGGCATAAATCACCGCACCGGCAAGTCGCCCATACAGTTGGGCGTCAGCTTCGGTGGCATTGATCTGACGCAGGAGCACCTGCCCATGGGTCCAGGCCAAATCAAAAACCCGGTCGGCAAGATGCCGGTCCTGATATTTTTCAATAAGGCTCAGTGCTTCGTCACGATTGCGTCCAATACCGGTGACCATGTTTATTTTCACTGATTCACCCGGAGAAAGACTGATCCGGTATCTAATGGCAACAATCGGATCAAGAACCGATCCTTGGCTCCCTGAAAGCTCGCCCGAATCGTCGGTTCCATCGCCCATAGCCCGTGGATTCATAACACTCTTGCCGCGACCAATGAATCGCAACCGATCAGTCTCATAGGAGACGTCAATAATTTTGGCGTCATGAACCGCCATCAGGTGCATCACCCAAGGCATCTGTTCTCCCTCGGAGCGAGGCCTGCGGGTACAGAGGATAGCCCGATGTTCGGGGAGAATCTCGGTTTGCACGAAGAGATTACTGAAGGCTGGATGCAGAGCATCGACGATGGGGGGCGCCAGGACCACTTCGGCATAGCTGGTTACTTCAATTTCCCTGATACGACGAGTGCGGTTGGTAAGGGTGATTCGCCGCAGTTCGATGTCGTCCTCGGAAGACACAACAACCTCAGTATAGGCTTCGAGGTCATCAAAGCGGCAGCGAAACTCGGCCCGTCCTTCGGAAAAAACCGTTTCAAAATTTTTTGAACGGTTGAGAGTAGGCTGGTATGTTGTCGACCAGAATTTGCCACTGGTCATGTCTCGCACATAACAGAAGGTGCCCCAGTTATCGCAGGTACTGTCTTCTTTCCAGCGGGTTATGGCCAAATCCTGCCACCGGCTGTAACCGCCGCCACTGGCGGTAATCATTACGTGATATCTGCCGTTTGACAGCAACTGTACTTCCGGATACGGCGTATCAGGACTGTTGAACACCCGTATCGGGGTTTCCCCGGTGCCGGCTGGTATCTGTTTATCCGACAATTCCGAAGTATGAATATAGAAGGCGGTGGCTTTGGGAATTCGTTCCTGGAGAAGCAACAGAGTGGCCTGGAACAAAGGCTCAGATTCGAAGCGTTTCTGCATACGACGATCCAGGAGCAGGGAGGCCAGGGCGAGAAAACTCATCCCCTGGTGGTGGGCCATAAAGGAACGAACCACGGTTTGAGTGTGGTTGGGAGGCATCCGAGAAGGAGTGTAGTCGATCGCTTCATAAAAACCGTATCTTCCGGCAAAGCCTTCAGCGTCAAGCCTCTGCAGGTTGAAACAGGCCTTCTCAGGTGCCACCATCAACGCCAGCACCGAGGCATAGGGGGCGATCACCAGATCTTCGGCAAGTCCGCGTTTCAACCCTAGACCGGGAACACCAAAGGCGCGGTACTGGTAATTTTGATGGACATCGATGGCGTTATAACCACATTCCGAGATGCCCCATGGTACTCCCCTTTTTTTGCCATAGTCGATTTGGCTTGTCACAGCCGCCTTACAGGTCTGATACAGGAGAGTCTTTTCGTAGGACGGCATGACCAAAAGCGGCATAAGATATTCAAACATCGAGCCGCTCCACGACAGGAGAATGGGCTCACCGCCGGTGGTGGTGAGCAGACGCCCCAGGGCAAACCAGCTTTCCTCCGGCAGTTGGCCCTGGGCAATGCCTACAAAACATGCAAGCCTCGCTTCTGAGGCCAGCAGATCATAGCAGCTGGAATCCAGTCGATGCTCACCGACGTTGTAACCAATGGCTAAAAGACGACGCGAAGCATCAAAGAGGAAACCATAATCCATTTGCGCAAGCTCTTCTATCTGCCGGACAAGATCGTCAATGCGCGCCACCCGTGTTTTTGCCTCTCGGCCACTCACCGTTATAAGGCGCTGCAATTCAAGAAGCCACACCTTCTCCTCAACGGAGATCGCAAGAGATATCCGCTGGTCGATTTCCGGAAAAAAGCTTGCCTCTAATTCGAGCAGATGACCAAGTACCGGAATCTCGTCGAGAACGGCAAAGTCGCCAATCTTGGCTGAAGAAGACATGATCTCCGTCCACGGAGCGAGCAATGTCAGCTCATCAACAGCGTCGCGGCACTGCCGAGCAAAGGCCAGTGCCCACCATTGCAATTCACTTGCGGGGTTTGTATCCATCGCCTCGATCTCTGCCACCACCAGGGCAGCAGACCGTGCCAGTTGGTCAAGACACCACCGTACCGCAGTCAATGTTGTGGGGGTGGAGTTCAGGGCTCGTCCAATATTGTCCTTTATTTGCTCAAGGTGCACAGAAGCAGAATCACCCGCCATATTAGTTACGATCTGCAAGGTGTCACTGAGGCCTTCGAACACTCGCCGGCCGAAAATCGGCTCATCGACTAGTCCCAGCAGCCCCGGTTTCAAGGTAAGCAGATGGCCGCCGAGGTTACCGCTATCCACTGAGGAAATATACATAGGCAACAGTGGTTCAAGCGTTTGCGTATCATACCAGTTATAAAAGTGGCCGCGGTGACGCTCGAGGCTTTCCATAGTACGCAGGGTATTGGCGGTCCGTTGCATCAGTATTCCAGCTGGAATATAGCCAAAATCATAGGCGGAGAGGTTGGCAAGTAACGACAGGCCAATGTTCGTGGGCGAGGTGCGATGGGCGATCACGCCAACAGGGTGTTCCTGAAAATTATCGGGGAGCAACCAATGATCATCCGGGCCGAGGAAGGTCTCGAAAAATGCCCAGGTTTTGCGGGATAGGCGGCGAAGAAAAAGATTCTGCTCCGCCGTCAATGTATCCGGTCGGATGGAACGCGGCAGACTAACCCACCAGGTGATGACCGGAGAGGCAAACCACAGAAGCAGAATCGGCCCGGCCACAAACAGAACTGATGGCTGCAGCAGGGCAAGGCTGATGGCGACTAGGATGGCGAATACCGGTCCACTCCACATAGCCCTGCAGGAGGCTATGAAACCATTGTTGTCAATTTGTTGCGAATAACCGGAAGGACTCCATTCAAGCAGCCGCCGGTGACTGATCAACAACCGCCAAATGGTCCGGAGCATCGCATCGAGGCTGAAAAACGCCTCATAGGGCAGGCATACCAGGGTAAATGCCGCCTGGAGGCCAAACTTACCTGAGGACTGCATGGTAGTTCGCAGATGTTGACCAAGAGTCACTTCAAGCGGTTTTTGCAGAACACCGAGCATCGAGGCCAAAAGAGAGGGCGCCAGTATGCCGCCGATAACCGTTAAAGTCCAAAACCAGGCAGGTGCCAGCACGGTCCAGCCGAGCAGCAAGAGGAGAGTGAAAGCCGCCGCAGTCAGACTGCGTCGAAGGTTGTCGAAGATCTTCCACCTGGACAGCATTGACAGCCGATTCCTCTGCAGCCTGCCATCCGAACCGGGAACAAGGGGCAAGGTCCAGCCACCAATCTGCCAGTCGCCGCGGATCCAGCGATATCGCCGCTTCACATCGGCGCTGTAGCGGGACGGATATTCTTCGTACAACTGCACGTCACTCAACAATCCGGCCCTGGCATAACAGCCTTCGAGCAGATCGTGGCTGAGAATGAGGTTGTCGGGTAAACGTCCACTCAATGCCTGCTCAAAAGCATCAACATCATAGATACCTTTGCCGATGAACGACCCTTCACCAAACAGATCCTGGTATACATCGGAAACAGCGCGGGTATAGGGATCGATGCCGGGATCGCTGCCGCACAAGCCAACATATCGCGAACGAGGCGCACCGGACAGACTCTCGGCCACTCGAGGTTGAAGTATGCCATAGCCGGCAACGACACGCTGCCGGTCTGTATCGTAGCAAGCTCGATTAAGGGGGTGTGCCATTGTGCCGACAAAGCGCCAGGCCGAATCGCGGGCCAGTAAGGTATCGGTATCCAGGGTGATGACATATTTTACTGTCGATAAGAGGCTCGTATCGCCTGCGATGCAAGAAAACTGTCCTTCCCCGCGGCCGCGCAGCAATCCGTTTAGATCTGAAAGCTTACCGCGTTTGCGCTCAAAGCCCATCCATATACGATCTCGGGAATTCCACAGACGCGGGCGATGAAAAAGAAAAAAGGTGTCTCCTTCAGGAAGCGGATATTTCTCATTCAAATCGGTGATTTTTTGTTCAGCAAGCCGCAAAAGCGGTTCGTCCTCCGCAAGTATTTCCTCATCGGCGTCACAGAAATCGGTGAGCAGGCCGAAATGTAGATTACTGTCTCTGTTTGCCAGAAAACGGATCTCCAACGCCTCGGCCAATTCCTCGATGTTGCCGGAATTCGTCAGCATCGTTGGAATTACCACGAGGGTTCGCATCTCCGGGGGAATCCCTTTTGAGAAATCCATACGCGGCAAGAGCTGCGGTGTTGCCAGCAAGGTCGCCAGCCAGTTCACCAGAGATATCGCCGGCTGACTGGCACAGAGCAGCAAAAGAAGCATAAAAAAACCAAGTCCCCAGGACTCCAGGCCGTCAGCTTGAGCTTTGGCGGCAAAATATCCGGCAAGTATGGCTGTCGATAATACAATTGTCCCGCAATAGACGAGCACAGGAAGGCGGCGGCAAGCTTTGCCAAGAACCTCAGCCACGGAAAAACGCATCTTCGCCGTACGCTGAAGCTCGATCAGCCCCCCATCGATCAGATAGAAACCAACGTGCGCCGATCGGTCGTCAGTGCCTTTTTCTGTCGCTGCTCGATCAGCCAGGTTTATCGCCTGCCGCGCCACTTCGCTCTCGGAATGGGGACTTGTTGTTGCGATCTTTTCTATGACTTGGCGATAACGGTCACGGGTGGCGAAATCCATCTCGGCGTAGACCCCTGCAGGAGTTTGTCTGGAAGAGGCTTTGGGCTCAACACATGGCTATTCGCCAGAACTGTACCATGTTGCTCCATCTGATCGCTGCTGAAGAGTTCTGAGCGAAGCGGAGGTTCCTCCCCGGCATGTTTTCCGGCCAAACTTTTCTTTCGGAAATATCCTGAGAAATTGTCCAAGGTCATCCTAAAAATCGCGCTGTTGACCTTCATTGTCGATATCCCCTTTTAGTTCCTTAATTATTAATCTGCACTGTTGAAGAATCTCTCTTTCTATTGTTTGCTAGAGCCTGCTTGATCGCCGCATGAAGCTCGGATACATTATATGGTTTATCGAGGAAGAATTGCGGCCATTCGGAATGGTCACCGACCATGATCCCATACTGGTCGTAACTACTGGAAAGAATCACCGCGATACCGGGAACAAGTTGACGCAAAGCCGAAAGCGTCTCCCAACCGTCCATGCCCGGCATGACTACATCGCAAAGAACGCAGCAAATGAACTGCTGATGCTGTCGGAATACCTCCACAGCATCGAAACCATCTTTTGCCACGAGCACAGTAAAACCCAGGGAAATGAGGGCATTTTTCGCTATTTCGAGAATCGTCGGGTCGTCATCAACTATTAATACTGTGCCGCCTTCTGAAATCTCTGAAATTTTTATCCCATCGTCCTGCGGTCGAGATATTTCACCCTCAAAAACCGGAAAAAAGACACGTATGACAGTGCCATAGCCCACTTTACTTGTGACTGTGACGGCCCCATAATAGGCCCGGACGATTCCCAGAACAATTGGAAGTCCCAACCCGCGCCCAAGAAACTTTTGGGTAAAAAATGGGTCGAAAATCTTCTCAAGATCGTTTTCGTCAATCCCACAACCGGTATCCGTCACTTCCAAACAGGCATAAAGATTATCCTGCGGTTGCCAATCCAAGGGAAAGTGTTGCGTTACAAGAATATCCGCCAGATTCATCGTTGTGATAGTCAAATGGAGCGAACCCTTCTCATCTCTAAACGCTTCACAGCTATTGGTCACCAGGTTTCTCAGAACCTGACTGACATGATGCGCAGTAGCCTTGATGATAGGTCCAGAGAAGGGAAAATCAACTTTTACATCAACCATCTTCGGTATATCAGCCAGAAGCTTGTGCAGACTTGTGCGACATATCTCCGACAGGTCCAGTGGTTCATGTTGGTCGAGTGTTTGGCCAAGATACGTCAGCATCGAGCCGCTCAAATCCGCGGCTCGACCGGCCGCTTTCATCGCCGATTCGAGGTATTGGTAGGTATTCGATACTCGGGTCACCTTAGTTATAGCGAGGTCCAGGTTGCCCATCACCACCGTCAGAATGTTATTGAAGTTATGGGCGATGGCTCCTGCCATGCGCCCCAGACTTTCGGCTTTCTGAAGCTGTCGGTCCTGAATTTCCAGGTTGTTCTTTTCCGCAGCCAACCGCACACCATCACCAATGTCGACCAACACCATCCGACATACCTGCGAACCGTGTTTATCGTTCCGGACAGGGCCACTCTCCAAGCGGGCCCAGAAGGGTTGACGATCTGTCCTTAACAGCCTTAATTTGCAGGTTTGCGGTTCGTCCGTAGCAAAACTCGCCTTATGCCGATGGTAGTAAACATCTTGATCATCCGGGAAAATAAACCAGAAAATCGACTGTTTTACCAACGTGCCTGGCGCTACCCTCAACAAAGAGGCAGCGGTGTGGTTGGCCTCCAGAATCACCCCTGCTTTGTTGACAGTAAAATACCCCACCGGTGCAAAATCGTAGAGATCCATATAACTGGCTTTCGATGCCGTCAAGTCTTCCTGGGAACGTCGTAGTTCCTCATTCTGAACTTCCAGCTCTAACTGGTGCATCCGCAATTCGTGGACGAGCAGGCGGATGTTTTTCGGATCGACCATCGGTTGCAATTCCGCCCACGCCAGGAGTTTTGCCTCGGCTTGCCGGTGCAGGGACTGCGCATTACCTGAACCATTCTTACCGAAAAAAGTTTTATCTTCCTGTTTTTGCTTCTTTGCAGTTTCAATATCCATATCTTGATCTGTTTTTTGTTATGAGATGGCGGATGTAATCGATAAGCCGGTCACCAACATTTTAGCCATCTGCTCGGCGGCCACTGGTTTACTGAACAAAAAGCCTTGCCCTTCTTCACAATGCTGCGCGCGCAGAAAGGCCAGTTGCTCCTGGTTCTCCACTCCTTCGGCGACCACGAGCAGCTTCAGGCTTTTCCCCATGGCAATTACTGCACTGACGATAATGCCATTGTCATTGGTCACAGTTATGTCATTGAGAAAGGATTGGTCGATTTTCAAAACATCGATTGGAAACTGGTGCAGATAGCTTAAGCTTGAATAACCGGTGCCGAAATCATCTACCGCCAGCAGAATTCCCATCTTTTTCAAGTCGAGGAGTATAGCAATGGAACCCTTGGCATCGTCCATCAAAACACTTTCGGTAATTTCCAGTTGCAGCAGGTTGGGTGAAATTCCGGCCTCATTGACAATAATTCGCACCTCTTCAACAAAAGCCTTCTGCCGAAATTCCAGAGCAGAAATATTTACAGAGACTGGGATCAGCCGCAAACCAGCCTTTTGCCAACACTCGATCTGCGAACATACTTGCTGCAGCATCCATTGGCCAATGGGCAAAATTAAGCCGCAATCTTCGGCAATCTCGACAAACCGACCAGGCAGTTCCAGACCCCTGTCGGGATGTATCCACCGCACCAAGGCTTCGGCTCCGGTAATCATGCCGGTCGCAAGATTCACCCTCGGTTGGTAATATACTACAAATTCATGGTGTTCCAGCGCACGCCGCAACTCGACTTCGATAACCTGCCGTTCAACCGCCTGCACATTCATTTCATTCTTGAAATACTGGTAGTTGTTACGGCCTATTTCCTTGGCATGGTACATCGCAGTATCGGCATTCTTGATGAGGGTTTCCACATCCTCACCATCTTCTGGATAAACGCTGATACCGATACTGGAAGTTACATGCAATTGTTGGTCGGCAATAGTGTGCGGCGCCGTCATTGCGGCTAGAATTTTCTCCGCCGCTAAGGCAGCCTTTTCCCCATACTTATCTCCCATTAACAGGATCACAAACTCATCACCGCCCTGCCGACTTACCGTGTCTGAACTGCGCACACAGGAAAGAAGGCTTTGCGCCACCGATTGCAGCAATGCATCACCGGTCTCATGCCCAAGTGAATCGTTGATATACTTAAAATTATCGAGATCAAGAAAGAGCACGGCAAAATGGTTATTGCGCCGTTTTCCCAAAGCAATGGCCTGGGTTATCCGGTCGTTTAACAGCAGGCGGTTAGGCAAACCGGTCAGAAAATCGTGTTGCGCCAGATAGGCCATTTTCAGACTCATCGCCTGAGCTGCGGTGACATCATGGAAAACGATGACCGCACCGGTAATTTTCCCATCCCAATCATGGATAGGTGCGGCTGAATCTTCAATCGCCGCTTCCCTCCCATCGCGCCGAACCAGGATCGTCCCCGCTGCAAGAACCATCGGTTTATTATATAACAGTACAAATTGAATCGGATTGCGCAGAACCTCGCGCGTCACGCTATTGATGAGGCGCATAACCTCAGTTATTTGATGGCCATACGCATCCTCCCTGGCCCAGCCGGTCATATTTTCCGCAGTAGTGTTGAGATAGTCGACATTGCCGGACATATCGGTGCTGATGACGGCATCGCTGATCGAATTAAGGGTGATGTCCGACCGGTTTTTTTCTATGAAAAACTTTTCTTCAAGGGCTTTACTGTGAATACAATTGCGTAGCGTTTGCGGAACCAGATAGCTGCCAAAGTGATCTTTCGATAAATACCCCTGCGCACCACGTTGCACCCCTTCGGTTGTGAGCATTTCATCATCTGCCACGCAGAGAATAATGATCGGGATGTGCGGCGCGACGGCGAACAGTTTGTCAAATGTTTCGATACCCTGGCTGTCCGGCAGTGACAAATTTGCCATAATGGCATCGATACCACCGGTGCGCAGCCGCTCTATTGCCTCGGACAAATGGCTCACTCGCTGCACGGAAAACTGCCCATCTCCGACTGAGCCTAAGGCATCTTCCAGGTCTTTGGCCACCATGGAATCGGCGGTAATAATGAGAACTCGATTGGTCATATTATTATTTCGGATATTTCGAAGAGATCATCAGCGCAAAGCCAAACACGCAAAAACTCCTCGTATGGAGCCAGGAAAAGACTGCTCCCAGTCTCTGCGCGTAAAAAAGAACCAACCACGCCCCCGTCGACAGTGAAAACAATTCCGTTCACATGTGTTGAAGAGATTTTTCATTGTCGACCAAGAGCGCAGTCGATTCGGCGCGGTGGAGGTGAGATTGTCACAACTCTCAGGTGGGAGATGATCTCTGCAATTGGTGGTCAATTGGGAACGGCATCTCTCAAAACTCCCCCAAACATCATCTCAAGGCTTCTTCCCGGGAGCGGTCACGGTGACTTTTGTTTCTGGACATCCTGGAGAATAGGATTCCTTACCCTTGTCGTCGGTTACGCTCACCCGAATTAAGTAATCACCGGATTGCGTCATAGTCAGCTTCGCAATGAACGGCGGCTTGTCTATCACCTTTTTAGAAATCACCGTATTGTTTGCGTCCTCAACCTGAATCAACATCGACATCAGTGTACCATCCGGATCATCCGACTGAGAGGCATCAACGGTTATATCTTCACCGATTGACAAAAAGATCGGTGATATAGCAACTTCACAGAATGGAACGTCATTAGGAACAAGCTGTTTAACGGGCATCAGGCGTTGCGGAGCCAAAAACACGTTGCCGGATTTGGCGGCAATAACGAAAGTATACCAAGCCCCTGCTTTCTCGACATTTACTAGAAATGCGGCGAATGATTCTTCTCCAGTCCAAACCACATCCCTGATTGCCTCAACCGCTGTCCCGTTGTTAACGATCATCCACTGAAACTTTTCTCCGGGGTTCACCTCGATCTCTCTTATATCCTGCTGCTCTGCCTGTTCGACGAATTCTTCAAACAAATCAGCTGCCCCGGCCTTTTCAAATCCTTGTTTTAAATCCACAAGGGTTTCCTTGATCATCTCGCGAAAATCATCGTTCGATTTCAGTTCTGGCTCATAAAGTGGATTGACTCCCAGATTTTTCAATTCCGTTTCAGCCTGAACCACACCAGTGCTTTTTTCAACCTTTTCAACCGCCCCCTCCTGCTGACAACTAGTTAGCAGGAGGATCGATGCACATATCAGAACGGTAAGAAAACGATTTTTTACCAGGAACATTACCCAAGTTCTTCTGCGCTTAACCTTTCCCAAATACAAGCAAGGCCGGCCTTGCGGCCAGAGCGGGACAACACTTACCAATATCGGGAGCAAAAACATGAGTATGATTGTGCCTAGCGACATTTTCCTTCTCCCCTTAAAAACGCTACAACCTCAGGCCAGGCAGTATCTTTCATACGCAGTCGAAATTTTCGCAATCATATGAAAAAATGCAAACCGATCCCGAAATATTCTTCTTCATCGCGAATATGAAATTGCCCGTTTGGAGAACTGCCTTTGTAGTATTCAAGCATGATTTTCAGCTTACGACTGAGGAAGTCCGGGTTTTCCAGTTGTACTCCCATCCTGAGCGACACATCCGTGTCCCAATCGCTTGCTTCGCGACTTTGGATGTCTACAGCAGCAATGGGCCTGATCGATCCGTCCAGCCAGGCTACGGGACTATTGAACTCCACCCCTCCCTGGGTAATCCATGGTTCCATGTCCTTGGGAGTCCGATCAAACAAATAGCCACCGCCACCATAGAGACGAAAGCCGAACGGGAAATGATACGAAAGGATGGTGTCAACACCTTCATACGTGAAATTGATCCGCTCACCGGTATCTCCCCTGAGCACGTATTCGTCTCCCAAGTGTGAGCTTTGATGAAAGATCCTCGACATTGACGAAAAGTTATTCTTTTTAAACGATAAGGGTATGGCAACCAAGTAGTCAGCATTGACAAGATCATTTGAATCGGCAGCTAAATCAAAAATGGAGAAAACGCCTGCCTGCAGTCCCACTTCCATCTGCGAGTTAAAGGGCCCGGCAAAACGATAGATGCTGAAGGTCTCACCGAATGTCGCCGAGCCGATATTTTCCAGGTCGTTATTGCTATGTTGCTGATAAGAAGCAGAAAAGTGCGGCCAACGAGGATCAGCCATCAGTGAACTAAAGAGCAAATCGCGCGGCAGAAAAACGTTTACCTCGGTTTTAATTTCCGGCTTTTCGCTCTGCGCGACAACATCCCCTTCCTTGGTAATCACCACTTCCCTGACTCCTTCAATCGAAGACAGGGAAGTTTTAATAGTATCGCTCACTGTGTCCGAAGCCTCTAGGCCATGGAGATAGATGACGCCATACTCGACTCGGAGGAATTCGGCGGAAATTTGAAAATCCCGTTTGAGAACCGCCGTCGCATAGCCGCTGATGAATTGATCGCTTGTCGGACCGGTGGCGGCGGCAGCCGACCTGGGAAGAAAGAGTGAAAACAGCAGCAGCGCTGCAAAAAGAGGGATAAGCTGTGAACCTCTTATGGAAAACAATCTCTTCACCATAAATTTATTGTTCATTGTCATTGCCCGGAGATCGAGATGAAATAGTGCCATGGTTTGCCCTCGCGGTACTTCAAGTATTTGGTTAAAAAAGTTATTGTCTGGTGTGATGCGCTCCACCGATTCAAGCATCACTGCTACCGATCACTTGCCTGAAAACTGCTAAACATGTGCAGGCTTGATAGCGACTGTCGGCTAGTGTTTCCCGGCGGACGGGAAAAGACCGACGATGGCTTTTGCCGTCTCCCCGATAACCACGGCATACGCGGCAATCTGGTCGGCAGTTTCCATGGCCTTGCTCGTTTCGCTAAAACCTGCCCGAAGGTCGTTAGTGATTGCCACTACATTTTCCGAAGCCATGGCAAAATTAGGAATAGCACGGTTGAGGGCCTCCTGATTTTCTTTCAAGATGACCCCAACACTTTCTACCGCGGCATTAACGTTTCGCATCGTCAGAATCGCATAACCACCGGTCCCAACCACCACCAGAAAAATGATAAGTAATCCTAATTGACTGAAGGTGATGTATCCTTCCATGAGGTTATTCCTTTACGCTGAAAAATTGTTTAAAGTCTTTGTTTAAAAATCCTTGGCCAAATTATTTGGAGACGGCCTCTTTTTTTTTCGGAACTGCCACTTCTTCTTGCACTACAGACTCATGCAGCACTTCCTTCGCCGCATCGACACACTTTCCGGCTGCCGCATATACCTGAGAGCCTTTTTCATCCATGGCACTTACCAATCGTTGTCCGGTTGAGGAGGTAGTGTCCTTGATCTTCTCCCAGGCATCTTTGCTGCGCCGGCCGACATCCTCGCGGGTT
The DNA here is from genome assembly GCA_018821785.1 of Pseudomonadota bacterium. Classification (GTDB taxonomy): domain Bacteria; phylum Desulfobacterota; class Desulfobulbia; order Desulfobulbales; family Desulfocapsaceae; genus Desulforhopalus_A. The sequence goes on along the minus strand of JAHJLI010000093.1, from coordinate 23,902 downwards.
TCCTTCCCCGCCTTGGGGGCAAATAGAACTCCGGCTACCGCACCGACGGTACAGCCGATAGAAACACCGAGGGCTAGCGCCCCTGCTTTATTGCGCCGTATAGCTTTCTCGCGATCATTTCGCGCATTACGTACCCGGTCAACCAACTCTTTGATGATCATCGCTGATCCCCCTAATTTGATAAAATTGTTTAACATCTCTATTCCACCTTAAATAAATTTTAATCAGAAACCCCAATTACTGGGCGATTTCCAGACCCATGGTATTTACTACACTCCTGACGCCACGAACATCTTGTGCGACTTTGGTGGCCAACTCCCTTGCCGATTCGTTTTTAGCTGTTCCAGACAATGTCACCACACCGTCCTGTGTGCCAACCTTGGTGCCCAGAGCACTGGTTGATCGATGGTACATTAAGGCCGCTTTAACCATGGCGGTTATCGATCCATCATCAATCAACTCAGCTACATCACTGGTTTTATCGCCAATCTTCTTACCAACGACATCGATCTTGTCGCCTATCTTTTTACCGGCGTCACCAACTTTTTCTCCCAAGGTTTTTCCCACTTCCGGTTGCTCATTTATCACTCCCATCTCATTCTTTACATCTTTGACACCTTCGACATCCTTGATGTATGCAGTAGTCAGGTCAATCTGCGCCGTATTTATGGCAGAACCAGTTATGGTGACATTACCGTTTTCCACAATGAAACGGACATCAATTCCGCGCAGTGAGCGATGGGACATGATTGCCAGCCTCACGCGAGAAAAGATCACCGTATCCGAACTCTTGGCGATTTCAGATTTAATTTGCAAATGGTTGTCAACGACTACAACGCCGACAATACTTTCGACTATTTCCTGGGCTAAAGCCTTGTGGGATTCCTCGGAAACACTGCCTGTTAAAGTAACGATACCGTCTTTGGATTCGACAACAATATTATCGTCCTGAAGGTAGTTCTTAAAGATATAGGATTCTTTGGCCGCTGATACGATGATATCATCTGTTGGGGTCGCATTGATTGGCACATTGGCTATAAGCAGAGCAAACGCGACCGGTAGTAAAGCTATACAGCAAAAACCTTTCCAAATGCTTTTCTCGTTTTTCATAGTGGGGTCTCCCGTGTTGTATCCGTTTGTTGAATGTTGGCGAAAAATCGGAGCGTGCCGTCACTTGATATGAAAACCGCTTGCTCCAAACAGCCCGATCAAGCCAATAACAATCAAATATATTGCAACGATGTAATTTAGCAGACGGGGCGCAACCAGTATGAGGATACCGGCGATCAGCGATACCAACGGGGCGAGACTCACATTCATATTCATGTTCATATTCATATCCTTGGTTGTAATTTTCATCAGGTGTTTCTCTTTCCATAGAGTTAGCAAGTCCCATGCCCAAACCATCGAGCACTTCTTTATTTAATTTTTACTACATGATTACAGACAAATAGGTCTCAATTATCGCAAATATCAACAGCCATCTTCATAGCAAAAAAGGTTAGATCGTCTGGTCATATATGGCCATTGGTTACATATGACCAGACGGCGCTCTTAATCAAAAGGGAATGTAATGTGGAGCATGTTGAAGGATACAACGTAATATCAGTGCGTTATCTTGAGTTACCTAAGTGTTGCGAATAGGCACAAGGATTGCTTGATAAAGAGGAGCGAATGAGAGCCTTACAGTTCTTCAATGATGCTTCATCCGTCTTAGATTTCTATGAGAAAAAATCATATGGCGAGATACAACACTCACAACAGAAAAAGGAAAGAGCATGAACAGAAACAATTCCATCGTGGCGACCTATCCCTCCCACACTGCGGCGGAAGCCGCTATCATAGAACTGCAACAGGCAGGTTTCGATATGAAGAAACTGTCTATTGTCGGACGCGACTATCACACCGATGAGCATGTGATCGGCTACTACAATACTGGCGATCGCATAAAAGCTTGGGGGAAAACTGGGGCATTTTGGGGTGGGATCTGGGGATTTCTCGTTGGCTCAGCATTTTTTTGGGTTCCCGGTATCGGGCCACTTCTCGTGGGTGGGCCGCTTGTCGGTTGGATCGTCGGGGGACTCGAAGGGGCTATTGTGGTAGGCGGCTTGAGTGCGCTTGGCGCCAGTTTGTTCGGCCTGGGCATCCCTGAAGACAGTATATTGCGCTATGAGACAGCCCTGCAAATCGGCAAGTTTGTTCTGATTATCAATGGTTCCGCTGAAGACACAATCCATGCCAAAGCAATTCTCAACCATACACAGCCGGACACTTTAGAGCTCCACCAGTAGTTGCACTCATCCGAGAACACAATACAAAAAGGGAGCTTTCATGTCGGTTGATTTCAAGGACTATTATAAGGTTCTCGGCGTCGAGAAAAAGGCGAGTAGTGCGGAAATCAAAAAAGCCTTCCGCAAGCTGGCACGGAAGCATCATCCCGATGTCGCGCAAGACAAATCCAAGGCCAGCGGCCTGTTCAGTGAGATCAATGAGGCCAACGAAGTTCTCAGCGACCCGGACAAACGACGCAAATATGATGAATTAGGCGCCAACTGGAACAATCCGGAAAGGCAAGCACCACAGCAGGAAGGCGGCTTTTCCGGAAACCCAGGAGACAGCTCTTCATTCCATTACGACGGCACCGGTTTCAGTGACTTTTTCGAACAATTCCTCGGTAGCCGCGGTCGCTCGTCCAGTGGTTTTTCCCAATTCAACCGGGCCGGACAACAAGGCATGGGTCGCACACAGACCCCGCAACGTGGCCAGGACATTGAGAGTGAAATCCTGGTGACCCTTAACGAAGCCTTGCATGGTTCTACGCGTAAACTCAGGTTGCAACGCAGTGAACAGCAGCCGGAACAGACCCTTCAAGTGAAAATTCCGCCCGGTGTGCGTGAGGGACAACTCATCCGTCTCTCCGGCAAAGGGCAGGAGGGTTTTGCAGGTGGCAATTCGGGCGACCTGTACTTGCGGGTGGTATTGGCCAAGCATCCTGACTTTCGGGTGCGTGATGCCGATCTGCACTTCGACCTGCAACTGTCGCCATGGGAAGCAGTGCTCGGTACCACCGTCCAACTAGCCACCCTTGATAAAGCGGTGTCCTTGAAGATTCCGCCGGGAACCATGGCTGATCGACAGTTCCGGTTACGGGGAAAAGGCCTGCCCAGCGGTGCTGGAACGCGAGGCGACCTGTATGCCACTGTCTCAATCCATGTGCCGACCCAGCTTAGCCCTGAAGAAAAAAACCTTTGGCAATCATTGGCAGCCACATCGACATTCAACCCGAGGACGATTCATGATTGAAAACAGCCCTGCAAATAGCCAATCCTCTTTTGCTCTTGTGGTGTTTCAGCCGGAGCCGAATATTCTTTACAGTCTCGATGCCGCGGCTCACTTCGCCGGCGTTCCCCGCCGCTCTCTCCTGATCTATTGCCGAGCCGGTCTGGTACAACCAATCTTTCAGCAGCCGAACGGGGCAATGACCTTCACCGATGAAGCCATTTATGCCGTTCGACGACTCGAACATTTACGGGCCATGCACCACAATGATCTGGCATGGATCAAGACCGTAATGGAGCTGCAAAATGAGGTGGAATACCTGCGTACTGAGTTACGTTTTTTTCGCAACTCATAAGCCGAATCCAAAGCTCTGATCTCCTTGCCTTGCGGCTGCCTTCTCCGTAGCAAAAAGATTCTGAAAAAAGGTCATATACAACCATTGGTTACATATGACCTTTTTTCACCGACGCCGCAAGAGTTCCCTGCCACGAGCTACTTCAATATTTTCGCAAAACTACAGAGTGTTACCCGATAAGGCTTAAGTCCCAGGGATTTGGCACAAGGATTGCTTCTAAGAAGGAGTGCACCTGGGCCTTGTTCTCAGACATGACCGTCGAGGGGATAGGGCCGACAACCAATGAGTACCTTAGAAAATGGAGAACCAAATGAAACCAACCATCCTAGTTGCCATTATGCTCATCGCTCTTGGAATTTTCGCCTTCGCCTATCAAGGGTTCAACTACACAACGAGAGAAAATGTCGTCGATATCGGTCCGCTGAAAGTGACAGCCGAGAAAACCAAAACCCTGCCGTTACCTCCGATTGTTGGGGCAATTGCCCTCATTGGCGGCATCGTGCTGCTGGTTGTCGGCAGCAAAAAAGCATAAGAACTTGAGCTGCTGCAGGTTCAGCCAACTCGGTTTGAAAAAAATCTTGTCCACGCAGCATCAGTATCAGAGGCTATCATGGCGATTAAAAAAAAGAAGAGTACAAAGGCACTGCTAAAAACACCTGTTCTCGCGACAAAGCAAACACGAAAAAGAGCCCAAAAAAGTGAGGCCCCGCAACCACCTGCGGAAAAAGCCGCCGCCGGTTTTCCCATTATCGGCATTGGCGCATCCGCCGGCGGCCTGGTGGCCTTTGAAGCCTTCTTTTCCGCCATACCCGAGGATACCGAACCGGGCATGGCCTATGTTCTGGTGCAGCATCTCGCCCCGGATCATAAGAGCATCCTTGCCGACCTCATCCAGAGTTATACACACATGCAGGTATTCGAGGTTGTGGACGGCATGACGGTGCAGGTAAATTGTGTTTATATCATCCCGCCGGGTCGCGATATGGCCTTTCTTGGCGGCAGGCTGCAATTATTGGAACCGGTCTCGCCACGCGGTCATCGCCAGTCGATAGACTTTTTCTTCCGTTCTCTGGCCCAGGACCAACACGCGCGGGCGATCTGTATCGTCCTTTCGGGAACCGGCTCCGATGGAACAGAGGGATTGCGAGCCGTTAAGGGCGCGGGCGGCATGATCATGGTACAAAGACCTGATTCGGCAGAGTTTAACGGTATGCCGTTGAGCGCTATCGGCACGGGTCTTGCTGACTATCAACTTCTTCCGGCCGAGATGCCCGCCCAAATATTGGCCTATACCGCCAGTGCCTTTAATCCGACTTTAGCCGCATCCGGCCGTGGAACCCAAGATGAAAAAGCACTGCAACAGATCTTCATCCTGCTGAGAGATCAGACCGGCCATGACTTTTCCAAATACAAACCGGGTACCATTCACCGCCGCATCGAAAGACGACTTGCCGCCCACCACCTCCAAACACTTGATAAGTATTTAAAACATCTACAGAAAAACCCGGCAGAGACTGAGGCCCTGTTTCGCGACCTGTTGATCGGCGTGACCAGTTTCTTTCGCGATCCGCTCGCCTTTAAGGCCCTTGAGGAAAGAGTCATCCCGGGGCTCTTTGCCGGCAAACCAGCAGATGGCGTTATTCGCGTATGGACACCGGGATGTTCAACCGGCGAAGAGGCCTATTCCCTCGCCATTCTCCTGCATGAGGGCCTTGAGAGGTTTAAAACCAATTTAAAAGTTCTTATCTTCGCCACCGACATTGACAGCCAGGCAATTGCCACGGCCAGGATAGGCACGTATCCAGCCAAGATAGCAGACAATATTACTCCAGAACGATTGGCGCGTTTCTTTACCCTCGAACCTGATGGCAACACCTACCGAATCCACAAAAACATTCGCGAACTCCTGATTTTTTCCGAACAAAATGTCATCAAAGACCCGCCCTTCTCGAAACTCGATCTCATCAGTTGTCGGAACCTCCTCATCTATATGAGCGGGAATTTGCAGAAAAAACTCATCCCCATCTTCCACTATGCGTTAAATCCCGGCGGATTTCTTTTCTTGGGATCCTCCGAGACGGTGAGCGACTTGTCTCATATTTTTATAACCCTGGATGGTAAATTGAAACTCTATAGCCGCGCGGCGGATGTACACGGCGCACAGCATACAAGCTTTGGTCGCTATATTTCACCCTTGGCGCCTAGGCATAAAGGGCTTCCACTGGGAGCAGGCCGGTCCATCAACACCGGGAAGCTGTCGCTGCGAGAACTTACGGAACAGGCTCTGCTGCGCCAGGTCGCCCCAACCGGAGCACTCGTCAAGAGCAACGGCGACATCCTCTATCTCCATGGCCGCACCGGGATGTACCTGGAGCCTGCCCAGGGTGAAATCGGCGTCAACAACATCCTGGGCATGGCACGCGAAGGCTTGCGTCGCGAACTGACAGCCGCCCTGAACAAAGCTGTGACAGGCAGGAAAACAGTCAGCCATTCCGGTTTGCTGGTCAAAACCAATGGCAATTTCACTCCGGTCAACCTGACTATCTGCCCGCTGACCTCCCGCCCTGTATCTGTCTGCGACCCACAAGATCGAAATGCCGAAAGTGGTGATTCTGCCGCATCAATGCTTTTCCTGGTCATCCTGGAGGAGGCATTATCCTTCAATGTCAACAATGGCCAGCATGCCGTCCCCGTGGATGGCGATGAAGAGGCACCAGGGGCCGGTAATTCTGAAGGACCACGAGAAAACGCACGCATCGCGACGCTCAGGCAGGAATTGTGGGCGCAGGAACAATACCTCCAGACCGCCAATGAGGAATTCAAATCAACGAACGAAGAGATGCAGTCGGTCAACGAAGAATTGCAGTCAACCAACGAGGAACTGGTAACATCCAGGGAAGAAATGCAATCGATCAACGAGGAATTGGCGACGGTCAACTCTGAACTGCAGAGCAAGGTGGCCGATTTGTCGCGCGCCAATAACGACATGAACAACCTGCTGTCCGGTACCGGTATTGCCACTATCTTTTTGGACAATGATTTACACATTTTGCGCTTCACCCCTAATGCCACCGGGATCATCAACCTGATCCTGACTGATTTGGGACGGCCCTTAAGTCACATTGTCTCCAACTTGGTGGGCTACGAGAGACTGGCTGCAGACACCCGAGCCGTGCTCAACACCCTGGTGCCCAAAGAAATCGAAGTTCAGGCAAACGAAGGCAGTTGGTACATTCTCCGCATCCGGCCCTACCGAACTGTTGACAATGTCATTGAGGGGGTGGTGCTGACTTTTGTTGACATCACTGCTACCAAGAGAGCACAGGAGGTTCTGCTGAAAGCCAATGATCTGCTGCGCCTGGCTGTAGCTAAGCGTGATACCGATGATGTTCGAACCTTACACAACTTGGATCCAAACCTTGAGCCCAGCGATAATTAAGATGTCTTCAGGAGATGGGCATATGAAGAAACGTCAAAAGGAAGCTATCCTCATTGCCTTTTTGCAGGAAAAAGTAAAATATAAACGACTTGCAGAATATATTGTCGCTCTGATTCAGGACGATCCCTCCACGCCAAATGAAAGCCTCCATACCATCATTTATCGCCTGAAAGATGAACTGCGCCTTATTGAGAAAATCTCTAAACTGAACATCGCCCGGTTTGACAAAGGATTGCCGCCCATTACCAAAAAGAATTATCAGGAGTTCATCGGTGACCTCCTGGGAGTACGAATAATTTGTCTGCGCCTTTCTGACATTGGCAAAATTGAAACCTATCTGAAACTTTTATGCGAAGAAAATATCATTCATTTTATCCAAGGACCCGATCAGAAAAAATCCTTCATTCTGCCGCTTGCCCCTGGCCAGTCAATTGAAGACGGCACGGATCATCAATATACCGGATACTCTTCTACACATTACCAGATACAATTAGCTGAAAATTGCGATGCACCTCCAGAGTTAAAAAAACTTCAGGTCGAGCTGCAGTTACGGACTATTCTTGAAGAGGCATGGAGCGAAATTGACCACAAATATAGATACGTACGCAGTCGTAGTGGCATAAAACTGCCGGAACATATACACGCCGGTTTTTATAATTTAAGTGCCTACCTCCAGGTTGCCGCACATCAGGCGGAGTACCTGTGCCGCTCGGCAGAGGCCGATATTTCCATAAAAAGTCCTAAGGTCAAAGGAAAGGCAGCAATTTCCCTAAATGCTAAGGTCCTTCCTACCGCGGTGGAATTAGATGATACCCCAGGACGTTCAACGTCGGCGATTGAGGTGCATCTTGAAGAGATTTTTGGGGTGAAGGTTACCCGTCGGACACTCATTTATTTCGGCAAACGTCTAGGAGAATTGAATACAGAAAAAACAGAATCCATGACGCTACAGCAATTATTTAAGAAAAACAGGTTGCTGGAATTCAAAGCCATTTTTCAGGAAATAATGAGCACTTCGCCTTTTGAAAACGATAAAGAGCACAACATTGACGCTATAAATGCTTTAAATTTTGCCATTTCCTACCAACAGGAAGGAAAAAGAGTCGCACAGGAAGGCTTGCGATTTGTTTTGCGATGGAGAAAAAATCACTGAGCCCGGCCGCATCCGATACCGGGCCCAGTGACGAAGCTCAGGTATATAATATATTATCCAATTCCATTACAGTGCAGGCGTTCCCTATGAAGAGTAAGAATCCGACCATCGACGCACCTACAAATTCTGAAGAGGTGCTGCTCAAGGCGGGAGCTCTGCAGAGTGCGATTTTCAACAGCGCCAACTTCTCAAGTATCGCAACAGACGCCAAGGGCGTCATCCAGATCTTCAACGTCGGCGCAGAACGTATGCTGGGGTATTTGGCTGCCGAAGTACTGAATAAAATCACTCCGGCCGACATCTCCGATCCAGAAGAGGTAATCGCCCGCGCCGAAGCACTGAGCGTCGAATTTAAAACGACGATCACCCCGGGTTTTGAAGCCTTGGTCTTTAAGGCCTCACGCACCATCGAGGACATCTACGAGCTGACGTATATCAGAAAGGATGGTAGCCGCTTTCCGGCGGTGGTGTCGGTTACCGCCCTCCGCGATGCCCAGGACAGTATTATTGGCTATCTGCTGATCGGCACTGACAATACGGCACGCACGCGGATCGAAGCTGAGCGCCAACATTTGATCGAAATCCAGGAGGAGACAAACAAACAACTGCAGGAGGCCAACGTCACCTTGCGGGAGAGCGAGGAAAAGCTCGCGGTGACGCTTAACTCCATCGGCGATGCAGTCATTGCCACCGATGCAAAAGCACGGGTGACGCTCCTTAATCCTCTTGCCGAAAAACTCACCGGTTGGACCCTGGAGCAGGCCACTGGTCGCCCGGTGGATGATATTTTCCACATCATCAGCAAAGAAACCCGCCAACCGGCTATTATCCCAGTGATGGAAACTCTGACGCAGGGCACGATACAAGGCCTGGCCAATCACACCGTACTCATTGCCCAAGACGGCAGCGAGTGTGATATCGCCGACAGCTGTGCACCGATTCGCGACCGCGATGATCAGGTCATCGGTGCCGTACTGGTGTTCCGCGACGTCACCGGCGAATATGCAGCGCAGCAGGCCTTACGCGACAGTACTGCGCTGATTCAGACCATTCTCAATACCGTGGCCGATGGTGTTATCACTCTCCATGCCCACGGCGGCATCGTGCAAACCGTTAACCCGGCTGTTGAGCAGATGTTCGGCTATACCGGTGCAGAACTAAAAGGAGAAAGCTTTAGCACACTGATACCCGAGCTTGATCGGGACCAGCGCAATGGGTCTCTTGAGTATTACGCTGCAAGTGATGAAGCGCGCGCTGTAGGCCTTGGCCGCGAAGTCGCCGGGCGGCGCAAAGACGGCAGTTTTTTTCCTTTGGAAATAGCCGTAAGTGAAATGTGGTTGGGTGGCCAGCGCTACTTTACCGGCATATTGCGTGATATTACCGCACGCAAGAAGGCTGAAGAGGAGCTGCTCAAGGCAGAAGCTCTGCAAAACGCCATTTTTAACAGCGCCAATTTTTCGAGCATTGCAACCGATGCCAACGGAGTCATCCAGATCTTCAATGTTGGCGCAGAACACATGCTTGGCTACAGCGCCGCCGAAGTGCTGAACACCACCACGCCGGCCGATATCTCCGATCCGCAAGAAATGATCGTCCGTGCCCAAGCGCTGAGCCTCGAACTGGGGACCCCGATTAATGCCGGCTTTGAGGCCCTGGTCTTCAAGGCCTCACGCGGTATCGAAGACATCTACGATTTAACCTATATCCGCAAGGATGGCAGTCGTTTCCCGGCAGTAGTCTCGGTCACGGCTTTGCGCGACGAGGCCAACGCCATTATCGGCTACCTGTTGATCGGCACCGATAATACGGCACGCAAAGAGATCGAGGCCGAGCAGCAGAAACTCAGTCAGCGCTTGCGCGACCATCAATTCTACACCCGTTCCCTGTTCGAATCGAACATCGATGCGCTGATGACCACCGATCCGCTTGGAATCATCACCGATGTCAACAAACAGACGGAGGCCTTGACCGATTGTACGCGCGACGAACTGATCGGCGCGCCTTTTAAAAAATATTTCACTGATCCGGAGCGGGCCGAGGCCGGCATCAAACTGGTGCTGAGCGAAACCAAGGTCACCAACTATGAACTCACCGTGCGCACCAGGGACGGCAAGGAAACTGTGGTGTCCTTTAATGCCACCACCTTCTATGATCGGGACAGAATTCTGCAAGGCGTATTTACCTCTGCCCGTGATGTCACAGAGCAGAAAATTATGGATCAGGTTCTCGCGGAAAAGACCACCGAGCTCGAAAAGGCCAAGGCCGCAGCAGAAAATGCCAACGTTGCAAAATCAGATTTTCTCTCAAATATGAGCCATGAAATCCGTACGCCGATGAATGCCATCGTCGGCATGTCGTACCTGGCACTGAAGACCGAACTGACGCCTCAACAGCGTGACTACATAAAGAAAATCAAGGTTTCCAGCCGACATTTGCTCGCCATAATCAATGACATTCTCGATTTTTCAAAGATTGAGGAAGACCAACTGACGATTAAACACACCGAGTTTGAACTGGAGAAGGTTCTCGACAATGTCGCCAATCTCATTGCCGAAAAGGCCTCCGCCAAAGGGTTGGAATTGATTTTTGATGTCGACAAGAATGTGCCGGTAACACTGATCGGAGATTCCTTGCGACTTGGCCAGATTCTTATCAACTACACTCACAATGCCATCACCTTCACCGAACATGGCGAGATTGAAATCGTCATTCGCCTGAGGGAGCAGACAGACGAAGACGTATTGATCTACTGCGCTGTACGTGATACGGGAAGCGGTCTCACAAAAGAGCAGATAGGGAAATTATTCCAAAGATTTTCCCAGGCCGACACCTCGACCACCCGTGAATTTGGCGGCACCGGCCTCGGCCTGGCTATTTCCAAGAAACTCGCTGAGCTTATGGGCGGCGACGTCGGCGTTGAGAGTGAACCCGGCAAGGGAAGCACCTTCTGGTTCACGGCTCGTCTTGGCAAAGGCATGGGAGAACAGCGCAAGTTGACCTTTCCTGCCGATATAAAAGGTAAGCGCGTACTGGTTGTAGACGACAACGCAAGCGCCGGTCAGGTGCTGGGCGAGATGCTCCACAGCATGAGCTTCTCTGTCGACCATGCCGAATCGGGGAAGGAGGCTATTTGTGCCGTGGATCGTGCCGAGAGGCAAGAAAAACCTTACGAGGTCGTCTTCCTCGATTGGCAGATGCCGGGCATGAATGGCAACGAGACTGCCAAACAGCTCAGGAGACTGCCGCTCGGACGCATGCCGCACTTAATAATGGTAACCGCTTACGGTCGTGAAGAAGTTATACTTGCCGCTGAGGAAGCAGGTGTCGAAAATGTGCTGATCAAACCGGTTAATTCCTCAGTGCTGTTCGATAGCGTCGCCCGTATTCTCGGAAGTGATATCGATGGTTTACCCGCCGCTTGCGATGCATCGACCGACACCTATGAACTCCTTGCCACCATCAGGGGGTCGCGTATCCTCCTGGTGGAAGACAACGATCTCAATCAGGAAGTGGCAACCGAACTGCTCTGCGATGCCGGCTTCATTGTCGATCTGGCATTAAACGGCCAGATTGCCCTGGAAAAAATCCGAACCTCCGATTACGACATCGTCCTAATGGATATGCAGATGCCGGTCATGGATGGCCAGACGGCAGTCCAGGAAATTCGCCGGGACCCGCGTTTCAAGAATCTTCCTGTGGTGGCGATGACCGCCAATGTAACCAAAAATGATCGTGACCTGTGTCTCGCTTCGGGCATGAACGATCATGTGGCCAAACCAATAGAACCTGAAAAATTGTGGCAGGCGCTGCTGAAATGGATTCAACCGCACCACGCGACGGCAGCAGTTAAAGAGGCACAGCCGCATAAGGTGGCTGATGTCATTCTGCCCTCAAGCATTGAGGGTCTTGACACAGTCATCGGTCTTAGTCGTATGCTCGGAAAAAAACGGCTTTATCTTTCGATACTCCGTAAGTTTGTTGCTGGGCAAAAGGATATGGCGGTGAAAATTCATATGGCGCTCGAGGGCAATCTCCCCGACAAGGCAGGCCGTCTCGCTCACACCCTTAAAGGTGTTGCCGGCACCATCGGCGCCACCGTGCTGCAGGGATTGGCGGAAAGGCTTGAGTCAGCGATTAAGGACGGCAGCCCTCGCCAGGAGATTGATACTCGATTAGACGAGTTACGAATACCGCTTACATATATGCTCGGACAACTGGAACAGCAATTACCAAAGAAAAATACGACGGACAACACGATCCTCCCTGAACAACTACGGGCTGTCTGTTCCAAGCTTACGGCGCTGCTGGCCGATAATGACGCAGAGGCAATTGATGTACTGGACGCCCATGCAGGTCTCCTGAAAGCTGCCTTTCCTAAGCATTATCAGAGAATTGAAGAAAGCATGCAAAGATTCGACTTCGATGTTTCGCTGGCAGCGCTCAAGGCCGCCAGCGAAACATTACCCTAATCCCGATGAACGGGATTCTTTATGTCCCTTCACGAAAAATTCTTTACAAAAAGCATGCAAATAATTTTTCTACGGGACTAAGAGGAAAAACATGAACCAACTCGATTGCAGCGAAAGAGCCACGATACTGGTGGTCGACGACACACCGGAAAATCTCGCCTTGATGAGCGGTCTTCTCAAGGACGACTACAAGGTAAAAATAGCCAACAATGGTGAGAAGGCTCTCAAGATCGCCGCCTCAGAAACGCCACCCAACCTGATCCTACTGGACATCATGATGCCCGGCCTGAACGGCTTTGAGGTGTGCAGGCAACTGAAGGACGATCCAGAAACAAGGGATATCCCGGTCATCTTTCTCACCGCCAAATCGGAAATAGAAGACGAGAAGAAAGGGTTGGAACTCGGAGCGGTCGACTACATCACCAAGCCAATCAGTCCGCCCCTGGTCATGGCTCGGGTGAGGAATAATCTGGCACTGAAGGTCATGGCCGACTCCCTGCGCCACCACAATACCTTCTTGGAACTTGAGGTGAGTAAGCGCACGGCCGAACTTGTCCTCGCCAAAGAAGAGGCGGAAAAAGGAAAACACAGAGCTGAAGCCGCACTTGCCGAAATACTCCGGCTCAAAGAACAACTGGAGGGGGAAAGGGCATATCTGCAGGAAGAGATCAAACTGGAGAATAACCATGAGAATATTATCGGTCAAAGTGATGCGCTGAAACACGTGCTCCACAAAGTAGGCCAAATTGCCAACAGCAATACCACCGTCCTGATTCATGGGGGGACGGGAACCGGCAAGGAGCTGGTCGCCCGTGCTATTCACGGCTTGAGTCTGCGAAAAAATCGGGCCCTGGTGAAAGTCAATTGCGCAACCCTGCCGGCAAATCTCATAGAAAGTGAATTGTTTGGCCACGAGAAAGGCTCTTTTACCGGTTCTCTGGCAAAACACCTCGGCCGCTTTGAGATCGCAGACGGTGCCACTCTTTTTCTTGATGAAATCGGCGAATTACCGCTCGAACTCCAGGCAAAGCTGCTGCGAGTTCTCCAGGAAGGTGAATTCGAACGGGTAGGCAGTTCGCACACCATCAAGGTAGATGTACGAATTATTGCCGCTACCAATCGTAATTTGGAAGAGGATGTGCGTAATGGCAGGTTTCGTGAGGACCTTTGGTATCGTTTGAATATCTTCCCGATTATCATCCCGCCACTGCGTGACCGTACCGAGGATATTCCTCTTCTTGTTGATTTTTATGTTAAAAAGATCGCCAAGCGGTTGGGAAAAACAATTGAAATCATACCGGAAGTGGTCATGACTGACCTGCAAAACTATAACTGGCCGGGAAATATCCGGGAACTGGAAAATGTCCTGGAGAGGGCGGTAATCAACTCGTCCGGCCCTAAGCTGCGCCTCGCCGATGGACTCGCTCAGTCGGTGAAGCATATATCGGCAACAGCCTCAAAGACTATGGAAGCGGTTGAACGAGAGTATATCATTCAGGTGCTTGAGCAGACCAACTGGAAAGTCAGCGGTAAAGACAGTGCTTCGGAAATACTTGGGCTCGACCGCAGCACCCTGCGGGCCCGCATGAGTAAACTCAATATCGAAAAACCATAACGCTCATACCTTAACTACCGGCAAACCCGGTCGCCAAATCAGGCATTGTGCTTCATGGTTCGAGCGGACCCGGTTTCTTGATTACCGAGATCCAAATCAAGGCAGGCAAAGCTGGAAACTGCCTGTCCTTCTTGCACAGAAGATTGAAGCATTGCGGCAAGGCCATATCCAACCAGTGGTGGCACATAATCTTTTCCTTAGACAACCGGTTGGCATGACTCAGTTAAGCAAATTTTGCTGCGGTATGTGCTGATCGTTATGCTCTTTTTATGCCGGGCTCAGCATTTCTCAATAGATTGTTTTTCATGCAAAGCCATTCCGGCCAAGCGATCCAGGTCTGCGTCAGTTACCGTGGGAAGAAAGATCTTTCGATAAAATTCATCGTGAACAATACTGACGATTGCCACCATAGGAGCCGCCACCAACACACCTAACACCCCAAAAGCGGCGACGCACAAGAGCATGGAAAAAATCACCGCCAACGGATGCAATTTCATGCCCCGGGCCATGATGAAAGGAAGGATCACGTTGCTCTCCAAGGCTTGCACCGAGATGTAGGCGAGCACGACCCACACCGGCGTCATCCCGCCTTTACTGAGGGCCAGCAGGATCGCCGGTATGGAGGCGAAAATCGGCCCCAAAAATGGAATCACTTCCAAAACAGCCGCCGTCAGCCCTAAAACCAGTGCATCCATGAAACCGAAGATCGGCCACATAAGGAGGAATACTAGCACCCCGATCGTCACCATTCCGAGCAGGGTTGCCCCCGCCCAGATAGGAATAAATCTGCCGATGCGCTGCATGATGACCAGGGTCTGATTGTGGCGTTGTTCAGGTAAAAGGGCGAACATTGCCCCAATAATCGGGCGGGGATTCATAAGCATATAGAGCACACCAAAAAATACCGTCACAAAAACGACAAGTATTTGTGCGCCGTTGAAGGCCACAGCGGTAAAACTACCAAGCACCCCCTGAATCATCTCACTCAAACTGGAGCGAAGCGATTTTGCGTCTTCAGCCCTTTTAACGGGAGTTGATTGGACTACTCGAGACCCTTTTGCAATCTTATTCTCCTCCGAAGCATCTTTGGCAATTTCAGTGCTTACCTCAGTCTGGAGTTTTTGCTCAAAGATAACCGCCTGCCGCTCCATTTTAATAAGTGGCTTCTGCAGACGTTCCCAGTACCCCGGCAACGCTTCAGAGATATTTAACACTGAGTCCTTCATCGGGCCAAAGAGTGCCCAGCCGACCAAAGCAATGGCCGCGACCATTGCCAGTGCGACCAGACCCGTCGATATTTTCCTCCCGCCTGTTAAAGCCCGCATCCGGGAAATGAGTGGATTGATGGCGAGGGCAATCAACAGCACGAGCACAAAAGACAGCAGAATGGGAGAGAGCAGTGAGAATGTCTGGATGAAAGCAAATAACCCGGCACCCAGTATCACATAGCAAGAAATCGAGCGCTTCTTCATCCTTGGCTCGGGATTGTTCGACATACTAGATCCTGCCAAATACAACCAAGAGCACGAGGACAATCAATATGAGCCCGGTTCCGCCACTCGGTCCATAGCCCCAGGATCTGCTATGCGGCCATACGGGAATCACCCCTAGAAGTGCCAACACGAGAATAATGAGTAAAATTGATCCAATTGACATGATTCAACCTCCTTAAATGATTGATGTGCAAAGCGGTACACCTTGCTTTCAGCCTGCTCTTTGAAAAACCCTGAACAATATCCAAAATCATAAGCTACTCGCCACCGGATTTGAGTCGGCAGCGATTTGGCCTCTGTTCGGCTTAAATGATGGTCATGTTGTTTACGATCTTGGTTACACCGTGCACGTCACCTGCGAATTTACCGGCCAGATCCTTTTCAGCTGCGGTCTTGGCCTTGCCTCCCAAGGTGACGACGCCCTCTTGGGTATGAACTGTGGTGTTGATACTGCTGGTCGAGCGATGGTTGAGCAATGTCGCTTTTACCAGAGCGGTGATGGATGCATCATCAATCGAATCTGCAACCGCATCCACCTGAGTGGCAATTTTTTGGCTGGTTGTCTTTTCTGTGGCATTTGCCACTTTCATTTCATTTTTAACATTTTTTACACCTTCCACATCCATGGCATATTCAGTCGTCAGATCCTTTTGCGCATTGTTGGCGGCCTGGCCTCGCAAAGTGATTATTCCAGCTTCGGCAAGCACCTCAGTTCCAAACGCATTGACGTTATTATGGAATAAAAGTGTTGTTTTCACTTTGGCGATAAGCCATGCATCCGATTGTGCAGAAAGAGCTGCACTTTTTTCTTCCAGTTTGTTGTCGACTCTCTTAACGCCAGGCAGACCGGCAACAGTTTCCCCGGCCAAGGATTTGTGGGATGTATCGGAGACGGTACCGGTCAATGTGACAACCCCATCATTTGCCTGCATCTTGATGTTATCATCCTTGAGGTAGGTCTTGAACACATAGGTTCTTTTGGCGGTTGATTCAATTTGGTCATCCGTCCCGACGGCAAAGATCGGCGAGCTGATTAAAAACGTCGAGGCCACAGTGGCAATCATTGCCAAGCGGTACATTGGTTTTTTCATGATGGAGATACTCCTATTTTTTGGTTGGACGGCAGCAGGGAGATCCTGCAAATTTGTTTGACTTATCACCATACCTTTGCCCTTGAGCAAAACATGGCTTTTTCCATTATGCCTTTTTACACTTCAATTCTTATGCCAGGCCGCCAACCTTCCCCACACTGCCGGATATCAATTTGATATTGTGTAATATTCTAACTAAACGATATGGGCTGAAACAGTTACTGAAGACTAGAGAAAAAAGGTCATACTTAACCGATGGTCATATATCACCACCGGCCCTTCTTGAGTGGGGAGGGAAAAAGGAGATGTTGCGAAGATCGGATAAAGTACGGCGCCCTTTTGTTGACAGGGCAGGAAGGAGGTTGGGATCAAGCGCGAATGCGAATCAGGGTTTTTCGATATTGAGTTTAGCCATACGGGCTCGCAAGGTGCTGCGGTCAAGGCCAAGAATTTCCGATGCGCCACCCTTGCCGCTCACTTTCCAGTTGGTCATTTCAAGGACTTCTAGAATATGGTTTCGTTCAACGGCTTCCATGGTTTGAGGGCTGGTGGATACATTTTTTGTCGGCTTCCTGAGTTCATCAGCAAGGCGAAGCTTAGGCCCCGACGAATTGATCACCGCCCGTTCAAGGACATTTTCCAGTTCTCTAATATTTCCAGGCCAGTGGTACTCTTTCAAAGCATTCATTGTACGTTCAGTTATGATTTCAATGTATTTGCCCATCCGCTTGGCGATCTTTTTGATATAGAAAGCTACGAGAAGCGGTATGTCTTCCGGGCGATCCCGAAGTGGTGGCACGGTTATCGGAAAGATACTCAAGCGATACCAGAGATCCTCACGGAAATTGCCATCCCGTACCTCCTCCTCCAAATTACGATTGGTAGCGGCAATAATCCGAACATCGACCTTGATGGTGTGTGAACTGCCGACACGCTCAAACTCGCCGTCCTGAAGGACTCGCAGCAGCTTTGCCTGAAGTTCGAGCGGCAATTCTCCCAGTTCATCAAGAAAAAGAGTAGTACTATTGGCGATCTCAAATCGGCCAAGGTGTCTTGCCTGTGAACCGGTGAACGAACCCTTCTCATGCCCAAACAATTCACTCTCGATGAGGTTTGCCGGCAGCGTCGCGCAATTTACTTTTATCAAAGCCCGATTTCTACGTAAACTCGAGTTATGAATAGCCCTGGCGATCAATTCTTTACCGGTGCCGGTCTCACCCAGGATCAACACGGTGGTATTGCTGCTGGCAATCTGTCCTACTTGATGCAGTACGCTCTTGAGCGCATCGCTTTGACCAATAATTACCTCGTGGTTGTTTTCAAGTTTAATCTCTTCCTGAAGATATGCTCTTTCCAAAATGAGCTGCTCTTTTAATTGTAGAACTTCGGCAAGGGCAGTTTCGGCGCTTTCTTTTCTTTCCTCCGCTTCTTTCTTGGCAACGACAAGGTCTGCAGTACGTATTTTGACTAGTGCTTCAAGAGCACTTTTTTGATCTTCTCGCTCAGTCACATCCTCAATGGAGAGAAGGATCAGTTTCACTTGGCCCGACTTTCTTGCAATTCGTCTGGCATTTACAACTAAAATCTTGCGTCCGATCGTCGCAAATTGATTCTCAACCCTAAAGTTATTTATTTCGCTATTTTCAGAAAGGACACACTCGAGCAATTTTCTAAGCTCGGCAATATCCCATTGCCGGTTGCCAAGATTATAGAGCAGCTGCCCTTCAGCCTCCTCTGGTCTGATGTTGAACGTCCGGTAAAAGAAGTAATTGGCTTTTAAAACCGTCAATTCACTGTCAAGAACAATCAAAGGCTGACGGATCGCCCCCATGATGTTGAAAAAAACCCCAACAAAGGGATGTTTGTTGGATGCGAGTTTTTCAAGAGTGCTTTTTTGAGTTTCCATAGTTACAGACCGTCTTCCAAAAAGAAACGCAACCGTATTGTGGTTGCCCCTCAAGATTCCAAACAAAAGACCTGATCGAATAAAGCGTGGGGTGGTGGTCGCCTTTGACCATTGGCTAAATATAACCTCTTGTTTGCCTTATGGCTAATCTATTCAAAAATTAAACCTTCGAAAATATATTGTTACATATCGTTACGTTGCATGTGATTAGTTTTGGCGTTTTGTCCTGGCACCGAAAATGCATTAAGAAAACCGGTGGTCGCGACGTCCGAAACGTTTTTCACCAAACGACACAATCTCTTTAGTTAAAGGAAGAAAAGGTAACTAACCGTTTTTTTCTCAAAACATTTACAGAAAGGAATAGCCAAAATGGAAAAGAGCAAATTTTTCGTCCCCTACGTAGTCCTTTTTTTGATGATCGCCACTTTTTCCGCCTGTGGATCAAAAGCCAAAAATGAAAGCTCGGGGGAAGTGATTAAACAAACAACGACAACCATTGAAAGGCCGATGGTCAAGGAAACCACCACTACAACCACCACCAAAACTCCATAAATCCTGGAGTATGATCAATGTTCGGTAACAAATCGCAGTTTACGTCCCATGTATTTTAATCCTAACCCCGACAAACGGGATAAGCCACTTATCAAAAAATCTTCGCCAAGAACGTGCAAATATTTTTTGTAAGTGACTAAAGGGAGAACATTATGAAAAAATTACGTTTATTCGCATTCGCATTGACTGTTTTGGTTGCACCGGTCTGCTCGTTTGCCCAACAGAGCCAAATGACTGTCACAAAGACGGAAACCGCCGGGACAATCAGCGAGGTCAACCCCGACACCCTGGTGATCCGCTCCGAATCCAGCCCAAACCCGGTGGTGTACACCTACACCAAGAAAACCCATTATATTAACGAAAAAGGTGAACCGGTTTCCATGGAAACTGTGAGATCCGGTCTGCCAGTGACGGTGTATTACTCCAGCAATGGCACCCAAATGACAGCTGAAAAAGTAATGGTTCATGAAACCACGACTACAACTTCGGCAAAACCGATGATCGAAGAAAAAAAGACCACAACAACAACATCGGAAAACCCTATCTTCGGACAGAAAAAAACTACCACTACGACGACTACCAAGACCAACTAGTTGGTGAGAAGAATTTTATAAAAATTCAACAATATCCCATAGGGCAATGCCCTTTGGGATATTAGTAGCTTACGGATTATCGTTAGTAATTATCAGTAGCCCGCTTCTTTTTGATGTCGAAAGGCCAGCACGTAAACCGAACCGGCGTTCACTTCGTGGTGATAAAGCGCCACATAACCAGTGTCTCCGAATGGGATGATCAACTCGCGAAAATCTTTAAGATCTTCAAACGGCCTGCCTACCCCTGGTTCCGTTTCCAGAAGCGCAAATTGGCGGTCTATCGCTTGACCGGCACGCTTCGCCGCCTGCGGATTTTTTTCTGCCAGAAAACGCCGACAGCGTTCCAACCCTTGCGCTGCGCCTTCCGTAACAATTACTTGTGGCACGGAGGGATCTCTTTTTCTTCGTCCGTACCCCAGGTATTCAACCAGTTACGAACTTCCTGGCTTGTCAGGTGCCGCCCAGTTTCCTTATAGGCTGTCCATGACGCCAAGGCCTCCTGCTTGAAACCTTCTCGTGCTTCTTCGCGCTCAACGTAGTCGCGAATTGCTTCGCGCATGATCCAGTGCGCTGAGCGATGTCGCACGTCAGCCAGATGCTGAATCCGGCTTTTCAGATCGTCATCAAGTTTTACAGATGTCGCCATGCTGATACCTCATTATTAATAGGTAGTACTTTTTAATACTATACCATAAACCACCTATTCATCTATAGCAAATAAAACGAACGTTTTCCTTGCCAATAACGGATGAGGGAAACCTTTTTTTGTGCCGGGGGGAGGGCAAATGAAATCCTGGCCCAATGAATGGAAGAATAGATGACGCAAATAGTTCTTGCGGGTTCACTGCCTACAGGCTTACATTGACAATGTATCGTATCCAATGTAAATTGTCTGTTTGCCAGATACACATAATATCTTTTATTTTCCTGGTTATTTTGATAATACCTGGGAGAAAAGAATAGCTATAACCCTATTGATTTTTCATTTAATACATAGTGTCCAACACATTGATTTCAACAATGAATAGAGACTTACCCTCACCTGTCAAAACGCAGGCCTCCGTTTCAGATAATGTCCTGATCAGTCTAAGGCGAATAATCCAGGCGATCGATCTGCACTCCCGCCAACTGGCTCGGCAGCATGGGATTACTACGCCGCAACTCATTATCCTGAAACAAATACAGGGCCAAGAGGCTATGACCGTCAGCGAAGTTGCCAGGCAGGTCAGCCTCAAACAAGCGACTGTAACTGATATATTGAATCGTTTAGAAGGTAAAGGGCTTGTCTTGCGCGAAAAGGACACAAATGACCGCAGGCAAGTGTTAGTTAAAGAAACAGATGTCGGGAAAAAATTACTCAAGACAGCGCCATCTCCCTTGCAGGAGACCTTTTTAGAGAAGTTTGAAGATCTCGAAGACTGGAAACAAAACATGATTTTAGCCGCACTTCAACTTGTGGGCACCATGATGGCGGACGATGAAATCTCTGCAGCACCAATTTTGTCAACAGGGTTACTTACTGACACACTTGGCAGCTAGGAGGTTAGAAATATAGATAACAAAAGGAGATTTCATTTGCATTTAGCAAATCAACAACACCTGCCAACACAAATAAGTTCGCACAATTTAGTGCTGGCAACTGATCTCGATGGGACACTGCTCGCCGGAACACAAGAAACACGACGACGTGTCCGTGACCTCTTCAGTGGTGGCTTAGCAGGCGCAAGATTGGTTTATGTCACCGGCCGAGGGCTGGAATCGATTATCCCCCTGCTCAGCGATTCGACCCTGCCACAGCCCGACTACATCATTGCCGATGTCGGCGCGACAATTATGTATGGCGACCTGCGCCCGGTTGACCCTCTTCATCATGACATCGCCGCACGCTGGCCCGGTTCGCAATTTGTCCTGCAGCAGCTCGCCAGGTTTCCGCTGTTACAGCGGCAAACGGTGCCCCAGGAGAGACGCTGCTCGTTTTTCGTAAGCGAAGGGGGAATCAGCGACGAATTACGCTTGGCGGTTGAGGATCTTGAATGCGATCTGCTCTTTTCCGCGAACCGCTATCTTGACGTTCTGCCGCGTGGCGTCAATAAGGGCAGCACGCTGCTGCAGCTTGCCGAGGTCGAAGGGTTTCATCTGGATTCGGTCATTGTGGCCGGCGACACGTTAAACGACCACTCCATGTACAGCACCGGCTTTCGCGGCATCGTCGTCGGCGGGGCCGAACCGGCCTTGATTGAGCGGGTGCGCAAAATACCACGCGTCTTTATTGCCACGGATGAAGGCTGCGGCGGTATTCTTGCGGGGCTGGCACACCATGGCACTCAGATTGAAAGTACTCGCAAGGCACAACTCCGTATGGATGAGCGCGGCGAGGCCGAACTGGTCATGGTCTATCACCGACCGCCATTTGATGAGGTGGTTAAAGACGGGGTGGTTCAACACAAACGACCTCAAAGCCCTAATGGCATTATTCCCACGTTGCTCGGTTTTTTTGCCGGTGCACGCCACGGCTCATGGGTGGCCTGGTCGTTGCAGGCCAGTCGCGACCCCAAAGACTTCATCCAGCATGTATCGGTTGACAGCAAACGCTACCCGAACCTGCAGGTCGCCCGGATTGCGCTTACGGAAGAGGATGTAGATATATTTTACAAAAAATTCTCAAAGGAGGCGTTCTGGCCAATTATCTTCTCCTTTCCGAGTATTGCTAAATTTAATCAATCACACTGGGAACGGTACCTTGAAGTGAACCGCATCTTCGCCGAGCAGACGGCACAAGAAGCGGCCGAAGGGGCGATTATCTGGATTCACGATTATAATTTGTGGACGGTACCGGCGTTTTTGCGGCCACTGCGGCCTGACCTGCGCATCGCTTTTTTTCACCACACCGCCTTCCCCTCGAGCGACGTATTCAATATTCTCCCCTGGCGCCGCGAGATCATTGGCAGCCTGCTGCAATGTGATTATGTCGGCTTTCATATTCCCCGCTATGTTGAAAATTTCGTCGATGCGGTACGCTCCTACTCGCCGCTCGATGTACTCGAGTCAATCTCTTGCGCGCCAGCTTTTGTGACCTACGGCTGCGCCTTGGGCGTCGATTCGATGACCTCGGTTATCGAGGTTTCCGGCCGCCGTGTGGCTCTCGGTGCCCATCCCGTTGGGATTGACATCGAGCTGATCGCAGAAATCGTGATGAAACCCGCTGTTCAGAAGAAGATCAGTTCCATCAAGAAGTTGCTGGGTGGCGTAAAAGGGATTGTCTCGATTGAACGGCTTGATTACGTCAAGGGGTCGCTCGAAAAGCTGCAGGCCTTCGAACATTTGCTTGAAGATCACCCGGAGTTGCATGGTGGAGTTACCCTTCTCAACATCATCACGCCCGCAGCCCCCGGCATGGAGATTTATGAAAACCTGCGGGTTGAGGTTGATCAGATCGTTGGCCGGATCAATGGCCGCTTTGCTACCATTGAGTGGACACCAGTGCATTATTTCTATCGGTCCTTGCCCTATTCAGAGGTTATTGCTCACTATGTGGCGTGCGACGTGGCCTGGATCACGCCACTGCGTGACGGGCTCAATCTGGTTGCCAAGGAATATGTCGCCACTAAAAACGTAACCGAAACGCCAGGGGTTCTGATTCTATCAGAATTTGCTGGCGCTGCGGTGGAGTTACATGGGGCACTGCTGACTAATCCTTACGACGCCAACTCTATGTCGAAAATGCTCCATCAGGCACTCACGATGGGCGTGGATGAGATTACCTATCGTTGCCAACGAATGGCTGCCATCGTCACCGAAAACGACGTAGTGCATTGGGGCGAAAAATTTATGCAGGCAGTTCGGAGCGTCTAATGGACCAACCCAAAACTGATCTTGTCGTTGCAGGGATGGCCTATTTTGAAGTCTTTGTACCACCTCACCACCGCCCACCCGCAGGGGAAGAGGTGTTCGTTGACG